>DATFFC010000059.1:0-40824 GCA_035250505.1 Nitrospiraceae bacterium
ATCGGCGGATTGTCGGATTTGCGCTTGGATGTGGCGGCGGGCTTGCCGAGCCGGCTGGGAGAGTATCAAGAATTGATGATCACCCGCCGCCTGTACCGGAACGGGGACAGCGAGTATCTGATCAACAAGACGGCCTGCCGGCTCAAGGACATTCGAAGCGTGCTGATGGAAACGCGGGCCGGGACCAAGGGCCACACCGTCATCGAACAGGGGCGGATCGATCAGATTTTGAATGCCTCGCCGCAGGATCGCCGGGAATTGATTGAAGAGACCGCCGGAATCGTCCGCTACAAGAAGCAAAAGGCTGAAGCGCTCCGCAAGCTGGACGCCACGCAGCAAAACCTGTTGCGTGTCCGCGACATCATCGCCGAGGTCAAGAAGCAACTCAATTCACTGGAGCGGCAGGCCAGGCAGGCCCGGTCCTTTCAGACGTTGCAACAAGAAGCCCGCACGTTGGAAATCGAGCTGTTGACCCGTGATTATCGCCTGTACCGCACCGGGCTGGACACGGTGGAAGCGGAAGCGCAAGGGCTTACGACACAGGAGGCGGAGCGATTGGCCGAACAAGCCAGGCTCGACAGCGAACAGGAGGCGGTCCGCCTTCGCATCACCGCCGCCGGGGAGAGCATCGCACGCGTGCGAGAAGAGCTGGGTCAGGTCGAGCAGCATCAAGCGCAGGCGCAGGCCGCGGGTCAGATAGCACGCAGCCGGATCGAGCTGTTCGAACAGCAGCGCGCACAGGCGTCGCAAGAATTAGAACGCATGGTGCAAGAGCGGCAGCGGACTACCGGGGAACTCGATCAGATTCAGGCGCAATTGGCGCAGATCGACGAAGAAATGGTCGGACGCGAGGAGGAGTTCGGCGCGCTCGACCGATCGGTGCAGCATCTGGCATCGCAGCGAGGCGCCGCCAGCGCTGCGGAGGAACGTGGGCGACTCGATGTTTTGAACCTGGCGGTCTTGGTCGCGAATACCGAGCAAGGGCTGGGTCAAACGGCATCCAAGTTGGATGAGATTGCGGCACGCGAGGAACGGGCCGAGCGGGACCGTGAGGAATTGGAGCGAGTCGTGGCCGTGCTCGAGGACCGGCAGAACACGCTGGTGAGCCAGCGGATCGAGGTCGGCGAACGGATCGCCTGGCTCACAAATCGGCGCAAGGAAATCCGGTCGGCGTTGGAACGGGCAACGGAACGCATCGCGGAGTTGGAACAGCAAGTGTCGCGACAGTCGGCGGGGCTGGCCGCCACCGATTCACGATTGCAGGCCATTCAAGGAGTCGTTCGGGAGGAAATGGGTTATGGCCGCGAAGGGCAGGAAGAGGGGACGGCTCTCCGCGCATGCGAAGGGGTGCGCGACGCCTTGGCCGAATGGCTGCAAGTTCCGTCCGGACTCGATCGGGCCGTCGAAGCCGTCCTCGGTGAGCGGGTCCGAGGCTGGCTCGTCGATGAGCCGGCTCAGGCCGGGCGGGCGGTGGAATTTTTGAAGAGCAAAGAACTGGGGCGAGGCTCTTTTATCCCCCGGCAGCTGCGGTGGACCGAACAGCAGGGAGCGGATTTCCAAGATTGGTGGGCTGGATTGTCGCAGGAACCCGGGGTTCTCGGCCGAGCCGTCGATTTGATCGGCGCCCGGGATGAGTCCCGGGCGCCGCTCTCGTATTTCTTTGATGGTGTGGTCTTCGTCGAGCGCCTGGATGTCGCGTTGTCTCTATGGGAGCGCCATCAATGGACGGCTCCCGATGGGCCCACCTTGGTTACCCTTTCCGGCGAAGTCCTTGATGCGGCCGGGGTCATCACCGGCGGCGCAATCGCCGAAAGTGGGGGGCTGCTTCAACGGCGCCGCGAGGTGCTCGACTTGCAGACGCAGCGGGATGCCTTGCGGACGGCCCTTGGGGAAAGCCGGCGACTCCGTGAAGAGACGGCAGTGGAGGCGGCGGCCTTGCGACAGGCTGACCAGCAGGCGGCGCAAGATCTACGCGAGGCCGAACTACTGGAGCTCTCCGTGCAGAAGGATGAAACCGGGGTGGACCAGCAACGAACCGAGCTCAGACGCCGAAGCGATGTACTGACTGAAGAGCTGGGCCTGTGTGGACAAGAGAAGGGCCGCCTCCAACAGGAACTGGCATCGGGTCGTGCGCAGTTGGCGCAGTGGGTGGCCGAGAAGAGCGGACAGGAGTCGAGCCTGGCACAGGTACGGTCGCGGCTGGGCGACATGGAACGGGAGATGTCGGCCAGGCAACAGTCGCTGACCGAGGCGCGGCTGGCGGTGGAGAGCTTGCGGTCGCGCCGCGAACATGGTCGCGGAGATCTGGAGCGCCTGCTGCAGGAACAAGCCGAGGCGGTCCGCAGGGTGACAGACCTCGAAAGCCAACTCACGAGCTTGACGGCTTCAATTGAGCAGAGTCGGCAAGAGGCGGAACGGCAGAATGCGCTGTGCCAGGAACATGGCGCTGCGGTTCATCGCATCAAGTCGGATCTCATTGCCGCGCAGGACCGGCAAGCTGAAGAAATGACGGTGATTCAGGAGGTGGAGCAGCATCTCGCCGAAACCCGCCATGCGCTGTCTGAAATCCGGGACAGCCGGATGGCCGTCGAAGTACGGCGCGCGGAAATGAAAACGCATCTCGCAACCTTGGAAAACACCCTGGTAGGAACCTACCAGTTGGACCTGGCGCTGCTGGCCGCGCCGCCGGTTCCCCGGGCAGACGAGGCCGGGGAAAAACCAAATGAACAGACGGCCCGTTTGCTCAACCAGGCGACCGAGGACTTGCGGGAGCAACTAAGAAAAGTGCGGGAACGCTTGGATCGCATGGGCCTGATCAATCTGGCGGCGATTGAAGAGCATCGAGAGCTGGAAGAGCGGTACGGCTTTCTGACCACGCAGGAGCAGGATCTCTCCCATTCCATCGCATCATTGAAGGAAATCATCCAGCGCATCAATCGCACGACGAAGGACATGTTTGTTTCGACCTTTAATGAGTTGCAGGAGAAGTTCGGCGAAGTGTTCACCCAATTTTTCCCCGGCGGCCGCGCGGAATTGCAGTTGGTGGATGAGGAGCCGGAGGAGGGCGAGCAAGCAGGTAGCCGCGAGCCCGGCGTGGATATCGTGGCGCAGCCGCCGGGGAAACGCCTCAAGAGCATTACCATGCTCTCCGGAGGGGAGAAGACGCTGACGGCAATGGCGTTGCTCTTCGCCAGTTTTCTGATTCGCCCCACACCGTTCTGTATTCTCGACGAGATCGACGCGCCGCTGGATGAGGAGAACATCGGGCGGTTCACTGCCGTTCTGCGCGAGCTCTCGAGCGGCGCACAGTTCCTCGTCATCACGCACAACAAGAGGACGATGGCTATGGCCGACTCCCTCTTCGGCGTGACCATGGAGGACCCCGGCGTCTCAACGCTCATCTCAGTGAAGCTCGGGGACTTGCAGCCGGCGTGATGGTCTCGAGTGAAAACCTGAATAGTTTAGAGCGCTTACCCGGTCCGCTTGCTTGACTTGCCTACGAGCCTCTGTTATAAGCCCAGAAATGTGTGCGATGACACGGAATTGGGTCTTGCCGCGTAAAGGCTGATGGGGCAGCCTCGGTCATCTTTCCTGCCGCCTTCGTTTGAATCACGGAACAACATCATGCGGCTGATCAAATCACTGATGAATCGTCTGTCCGATAGCCCGCTGCTATCGGTGCCGAACCGGCTCATGGAGGCGAGCGGCTTGGCGCTGGCCCGCCCGCGCCCTCGGGGGAAAGCCGTTTCGTTGCCTCAGACGGATGCGCCGGCACGCCGGTCCATGAGTCATACGGGCCAGCTTGAGTCGATCGACGACGCAATCCGCAGAAGCCAAGCGTGGTTTCTATCTAGGCAGGATCCGATTGAGGGCTATTGGGTCGCGGAGCTGGAAGCCGATACGACGTTGACGTCGGAGTATCTCATGCTTCGCCGCTTCATGGATCGGGTCGACCGGGAACGTGAACGGAAAGCCGTGCGTTATTTAAAGTCCGCCCAATTGTCGGACGGCGGATGGCCGATCTACTACGGTGGGCCATCGGAGATCAGCGCATCGGTGAAGGCGTACTTTGCCTTGAAGTTGTCGGGAATCTCAGTCGATGAACCCTTCATGGTGAAGGCCAAGAATTGCATTCTTGCCAAGGGCGGAGTCGTGGCGGCAAACGTCTTCACGAAGATCGCGCTGGCGCTCTTCGGCCAGTACGATTGGCGGGGCGTGCCCAGTATGCCGCCGGAGATCATGCTGCTTCCGAAGCGCTTTTACTTCAGTCTGTATGCGATTTCGTATTGGTCCCGGGCGGTGCTGACTCCGCTCTTGATCATCTTTGCGTACCGGCCCCTCTGTCGCATTGCGGATGAACAAGGCATTGCCGAGCTGTACACCGTTCCCCCCGCTCAGATCAATTACCGCCGGGTGCCGCCGTTTCAGAAGGACCGGACGTGGTTCACGCCGCGCAATTTCTTCATCAACCTGGATGGGTTGTTGAAGATCTACGATCGCACGCCGGTGACTTGGGTGCGGGAACATGCCCTCAAGAAAGCGGCCGGGTGGATGGTTGAGCGCCTTCAGGGAACCGGTGGTCTGGGCGCCATCTATCCGGCCATGGCCAATTCGGTTGTGGCCTTGATGTGCCTCGGGCACAAGGCGGATGATCCGTTGGTCGTGAAGGCGCTCGGTGAAATCGAAGCGTTGGAAGTGCACGATACGGTGCATGAAGATGGACAGCGGGTCGAGGCCATGCATTTGCAGCCCTGCTTCTCGCCGATCTGGGATACGTCTCTCTTGATCAATACATTGATCGAAGCCGGGATGCCGCCAGACCATCCGGCCTTGGTAAAGGCCGCAAGGTGGCTCTTGTCCAAGCAGACGACGAAAATCGGCGATTGGAAGATCTCAGCGCCGGCGGCGGAGCCGGGCGGCTGGTACTTTCAGTTCGAGAACGAGGTCTATCCCGACGTCGACGATTCGGCCGTGGTATTGATGGCGCTCGCCAAAGTGACTATGCAGGATAATGCGGCGCTCAGAACGGCGATTGCGCGTGGGTGCCGCTGGGTTGTGGCGATGCAGGGAACGGACGGTGGTTGGGGCGCATACGATAAGGACAATAATCGAATCGTATTCAATTATATTCCCTTTGCCGATCACCGCGCGCTTTTGGATCCCAGCACGGCCGATCTGGCCGGTCGCTGTCTCGAGATGCTGGCGACGTTGGGATACGATCATCGGCATCCGGCCGTGGCACCCGCCCTCGCGTTCGTGAAATGCGAACAGGAGGAAGACGGCAGTTGGTATGGGCGCTGGGGCGTCAATTATATCTACGGTACCTGGTCCGTCCTTGCGGGACTTCGGGCGATCGGAGAGGATCCGACGCTGCCCTATATTCGGAAGGCGGTGCACTGGCTGGAATCGAAGCAGAACCAAGACGGCGGCTGGGGTGAATCCTGTCTCTCGTACGCGGACTTGGCGCATGGCGGGAAAGGTGACAGCACGCCCTCGCAAACAGCGTGGGCGCTCCTCGCGCTGATGTCGGCCGGCGTGTGCGATTCGTTCAGCGTGGCGCGCGGCATTCATTATCTGCTGAGGCATCAGACCAGAGACGGCTCGTGGGAAGAAGTGCGCCACACCGGCACAGGGTTTCCGCGCGTGTTCTATCTCCGCTACCATTGGTACTGCCAGTACTTCCCTTTGTGGGCCCTCGCCATGTACCGCAACCTGAGAATCCGCGGGAAGACGAAGGCCGATGAGTTGCGCCAGCAGGCCTCCGAGTCGGGGCGCTACCGATTCGAGTGAACGCTCCGCTCCGCGCGGATTCCATCCTCTCGTTCCCTCCCGGGGGACCGGTGAAACCGATCGGACTTTTTGCAGCCACCCGGTGGGAGTTGAACGCCGTTCTTCAGACGATCACTCCCTATACAAAACAGTCCGTGAACGGCGTTTGCTACTGGGCCGGCGGCCGAGGTCCGGTGCCCTGTCGCGTCATACGATCCGGCATCGGTCCTCGCAATGCCGAGGCCGCCGGCCGGGCGATTCTGGCGGCCATGCCCCTGTCCGCGATTATCTCCACGGGATTTGCGTGCGCCTTGAACGACGCGCAGGTGGGCGACCTCTTGCTGGGGACCGAGGTGCTCGGGGATCCCGGCCGCCACGAGCCTCTTGTCTGTGCCGCTCAATGGACGGCGCGAGCGGTTCAGATCTCCAAGGAGGCCGGCATCCGTGCCGCCGCGGGACGATTTGTCTGCCGCACGCGGGTGTTGTGTCGCGGTGAGGAGAAGCGAGCGCTCGCGGCGGCAAGCGGAGCCATTGCCCTGGACATGGAGAGCGCGGCGCTCGCCATGGTCGCTCGCGACGCGGCGATTCCGTTTGCCATTGTGCGGGCCGTGTCGGACAGGAGAGACGAAGATCTACCCCTTGACTTCAATCTCTTTCTGAGGCCCACTGGATGGATTGCCGGCGCCATCTCGTGTCTCTCACATCCGTCGAGTCTGGCAGGACTATCCCGCCTGCGGACGCAAAGCCGGATCGCGGCCACGCATCTAACTCGGTTCCATGAGCGGTATCTCGACGCGCTTGGGGACCTGGACCAGCTTCGGACCGCGTCGGGGGCGGCGTCGTGATGAGCGGCGCGAAAGTTCGTGATTTGGATTGTGACGGTCGTGTGATCGTCTGAGGTGAAGAAGGGCTGACTGAGGAGGTTGTCGTGGCGCTGATTGCGAAGCTGGGCCGGGTGACACTGCACTACATCGAAGAGATGGGGCGGATGCTGCTGTTCGTCCTGTCCTCGTTCGCCTGGCTTGCGCGGCCTCCGCTGCGATTCTATCAGATGGTCAAACAGCTCCATTTCATCGGGTACAAGTCGACGTTCGTGGTGGTGTTGACGGCGATCTTCACCGGCATGGTGTTGGGCTTGCAGGGCTACTACACGTTGAGGAAATTCGGGTCTGAAGCCGTGCTCGGCTCGGCAGTCGCCTTGAGCATCATCCGGGAATTGGGACCGGTGTTGGCCGCACTCATGGTGACCGCGCGGGCCGGATCGGCCATGACCGCGGAGATCGGCATCATGCGGATCACGGAGCAGATCGACGCGTTGGAAACGATGGCCATCAATCCCCTTCAGTATCTGATCGCGCCGAAGCTCGTCGCCAGCCTGATCGGTGTGCCGCTGTTGGTCGCCCTCTTCGACGTGGTGGGAATCTATGGAGGGTATCTCGTCGGGGTCAATCTGCTCGGCGGTAATGAAGGCGCCTATTGGAGCTCGATCGAATCGGCCGTGGAATGGAAGGACGTGTACGGCGGCATCTGGAAGTCCATCAGCTTCGGCCTCCTCATCAGTTGGATTTGCTGTTACAAGGGTTTCTATACCAAACAGAGCGCCGAGGGTCTCGGAACCGCGACGACCGAGGCAGTCGTACTTTCATCTGTCATGATCCTGGTGTGGGACTATTTCCTGACGTCCGTCCTGCTGTGAGGGCGTGAAAGGTCAGACGTGAAACGTCAGACGACATGATCAAACTTGCAGGTCTCTATAAAACGCTGGGCGGGCAACCGGTCTTGCGGGGCCTGGATCTCACCGTTCCGGCTGGGCAGCTGACCACGATCATCGGCCAGAGCGGCAGCGGCAAGAGTGTGCTGCTCAAGCACATGATCGGTTTGATGAAGCCCGACCGCGGCGAAGTCTGGATCGACGGGACCGACATTGCCCGGATGAGAGGTCGGGCCCTGAACGACGTGCGGAAGCGATTTGCCATGCTCTTTCAGAGCGCGGCGTTGTTTGATTCCTTCACGGTCTTTGAGAATGTGGCCTTTCCGCTACGCGAAAAACTCCATTTGAAGGATCCCGAGGTGGGCAGACGGGTGGAGGAAAAGCTGGAACAGGTCGGCTTGGCCGGCATGGGTCATAAGTTTCCCGCCGAATTGAGCGGAGGCATGAAAAAGCGCGCCGGACTCGCGCGGGCCTTGGTGATGGATCCGGAAATTATCCTGTTCGATGAACCGACCACCGGCTTGGATCCGCTGCTCGCCAAATCGATCCATGACCTCATTGTCGCGACTCAGAAAAAGTTCGGCTTCACCGCCGTCATGGTCAGCCATGAAATTCCTGAGGTCTTCGGCATTTCGGATTGGGTCGCCATATTGCTGAAGGGAAAAATCGCGACGATGGCCCCTGCGGCGGAATTCGTGCGCGCGGCGGAAGGCGAGATCCGCGAGTTCATCACGGCCGGGGGAACGATTAATCTGGACGCGATGATCGCCAAACTTCCGGAGAGGAGTTGACATGGAACGGGCAAAGCTGGAACTGGTCGTCGGAGTCTTCGTGCTGGTCGGTCTCGCGTGCCTCACGTATCTGTCCGTCAAGCTCGGCAAGCTGGAGGTGATCGGCGGCAACAACTATGTGGTCGAGGCGGAATTCACGTCGGCGTCCGGGCTCAAGTCCGGCGCATCGGTCGAGATCGCGGGGGTGGAAGTGGGGCGCGTCAAGGGAATCGCGCTCCAGGGCGACCGCGCCATGGTCGCGCTCGCGATTCAAGACGGAGTCAAGCTCTATACCGATTCCATCGCGTCCATCAAAACACGCGGCATTATCGGCGACAAATATGTGGCCTTATCGCTCGGCGGCGGCGGCGATCCGCTCAAAGAGGGGGAGAAGATCCGCGACACGGAATCGGGACTTGATCTGGAGGAACTGGTCAGCCAGTATGTGCACGGGAAGGTGAATTGAGATCGCAAAGGGGGCGAGGAATGGATCGGATATTCGACGCGGATGGGAGCAGCTCGACAAGGCGGCGGGGAATGCTCCGCCGGTGGGCGGCCACGGCATATGTCGCGGCTGTGTTGTGTGCGGGATTCGGCGCAGCGGATGTCTGGGCCGGGCCGGCGACGGACGCGGTGCGTTCCACCATCGATGAAGTGCTCAAGGTGTTGGACGACAAGGATCTCAAGAAGCCGGCACGTTCGGAAGAACGGCGCAAGCTACTGGAAAAGATCGTCGGCGACCGATTCGACTATCAGGAAATGTCGCGGCGCTCGCTCGGCGCGCCATGGAATCAACTGGACGACAAGGACAAGCAGGAATTCGTGGGCCTGTTTCGTACGCTGTTGACGAATACGTATGCCGATCGAGTGGAGAACTATTCCGGGGAAGGCGTCCAGTATCTGAACGAGCGCATGGAAAAAGACTATGCGGAGGTGCGCACCAAGATCCTATCCGGCAAGACCGAGATCCCGATGGATTATCGGCTCATCAATAAGAACAGCGATTGGCGGGTCTATGACGTGGTGGTCGACGGCGTCAGCCTGGTGAATAATTATCGCGGCCAATTTTCGAAGATTCTCCGCACGTCATCCTATCCCGAACTGGTCGACCAGCTTCGCAAGAAATCCGACAAGATCAAATCCCCCTAGTCTCGTAGGGCCTTCGTGATCCACAGTAGGCGCCATGCAGCATAAGCACGTGCTTCTTCTCCGTGTGATGGCGGCCTGCGCCTGGATACTGTCGCTGTGCGCCCCTTGGAGAGCGGCGGCGGATACGCAGTACTTCCCTATCCCGTCCGTGTCGACCAGCAAAAACGACGGCAGCGATGTAGGCCTCATCGTGCCGATCTTGCACAGCGATGCGGAGGGCGAGCTCAAAAACCTCATCGCTCCGATGCTGATCCAAAATTCAATCGTCGGGACGCGCGCGGCGTTCAACTGGTTTCACTACGAGCCGGGCAATCGGCAGCTACGGTTTATCGCCTCGCTCAGCGAACGGATCGAACGCAAGTTGGTGCTCACCTACATGGACCCCGCGTTCAGCAACGGCCGGTATTCGCTGAACCTGGGCGCCACGTTTTTCAAGAATGCCACCTCGCGGTTTTTCGGTCTCGGCCAGACCACGCGTGAGGCAAATGAGACCAATTATACGGCGCGGGAAGGCCGGGCAGACTGGCGGTTCGGCGTGCATGTCAACGAAGTCACGCAGGTGTCCTTTGGGCAACGGGTGCGGCAGTTCACCATGCAAAGAGGCGCCACTGATCTGCCGTTTACCGGTGAGGTCTTTCCCGGAGTTCCGGGCGTGCAGGGAGAATCCATTATTATCGGACACCGCGCGAGCTTCTATTACGATACGCGCAACAGCCTCGTGACGCCTACGGAGGGTATGGCCGTCACCGCCTATGCGGAAATTAACCAGAACGTCCGGAACAGCGAGCATCCCATCTTTTCGCGCTATGAGATCGAAGTGAAGAAGCTCTTCCCGAGCGAGTCGAAGCGTGCCGTTCTCGTTGTCCGCGCCGATCTCCAGGCGACGCTCGGGACGGACGTGCCGTTTTTTGAGCAATCGTCGCTTGGCGGCCAGAACAACCTGCGTGGCTTCGGACAGGATCGGTACATCGACAAGCACCTGGTAGCATTCAGTGTGGAGGAACGGATTCATTTGATGCGCACGAAGCTCGCCGGCGTGACGGCGGATTTTGAGATCGCACCGTTTCTGGATACGGGCCAGGTCTTCAATTCCTATAACGATCTCAGTTTCAAGGACTACCGGATGACGCCGGGGTTGGGGTTTCGGGGTATCGTGCGGCCCAATGTCGTCGGCCGGGTGGATTACGGCTATAGCAGGGAAGGCGGCGCCATCTTTGCCGGACTGGATTTCCCTTATTGACCATAACTACATCGGGCCGCCTTTTTGCTTATAGTTATAGTCCCAGTCATCATTTGCTGTTCCTGTTGATTGGAATCCGTGTAAAGCGCCGTGCGGGCTCTGTCGCGACGTGTCTGTCGATCCCTGCTGAGCGGGCTTCTTGTCGGCGTTCTATCTGCGCTCCCTCTATCCGTCCGGGCGGATGGTTTCGGGGCCGGCGGCTTCGGTCCCTTTCCGGTGCGGAACTTTCAGGCGCTCAATCTTCTCGTGCTCGGCATGCCGGGCGATCGGGCGGCCGTTCTCAAGCAGGGGACGTTCGATGTCCGGCTGGAATTGGCGGAAACAGCCAACATCGCGCGAGACGAGACGGATCAGGCCATTGCCCGGATGAAGTTCGAGACCTTGCGGTCAGCGTTGTTTCTTCGCTATGGCGTGGCGAAACGGCTCGAAGTGGCGGCGGAAATTCCGGTGGTGTATCGGTGGCACGGATTCATGGAAGGAGCCATTATCGGCGTCGAACGGGCGACGACGGGCGAGGCGCCGGCCCGGACCGCTCTGAAAGACTTCGGCTACGTGTTTGACGTGAGAAGCGGATCGCGGACTCTGTTCTCCGGGAATGAAGGTACGCTTGGACTCGGAGACATCTCGCTCTACGGGAAGTACCAGATGTTGCTGGAGAGTCCCTCGCGACCCGCCGTGTCGTTTCGGTTGGGCGTCAAGCTGCCGACGGGGAATGTCGGCCGCGTCTTCGGGAGCGGACATCCGGACGTTGGAATCGGATTGGCTGTTGAGAAAACCGTGGCATCGCGCTTTGTGCTGTACGGGAACCTCAATGGTGTCTTTCCCACCGGCAGCATAGCGGGCCTGCCGCTGCAGCCGGTCGTCAGTGGTCTTGCGGCCGTGGAATTCCTCTGGACAGATTGGTTCTCGCTCACGGCGCACTTCGATTACTACTCGTCTCCCTATCACGGGACGGGAACCCAGGTGCTCGATAAGGGGGTCACGGAGGCCGTGTTCGGATTCAATTGTCGCATCACGCGGAATTTTTTGTGGCAGGTGTATGGGGTGGAGAATCTCGATTTTATCCGGGGTAGCGCCGCGGATGTCACGCTCGCGACGCTTGTGACCTATCGGTTCGGTTCTTGACCGGCTTCCGACAGACCGGGCTCCGGCGGTCCTGGTATGTTCGTATGAGGCGGGAATTGTGCCTCTAAGCTCACGGAATACTTGACTTAGCCTAATGCGTATGTGAGACTGTGCGAAGTTTGACGTAGTTCTATTCGCTGCTTCGCCGAACTCTGCGCGCACGACCGCCATCCCATTACGCTCTGGTTCATTCACCAAGGAGATTGCGATGTCATTGTTGAAGGCCATACATAGTCCCGGTGATGTAAAGCGGCTCTCTCAAGAGCAATTTCCTGAGCTCTGTCAAGAGATTCGCGAGCAAATCATTTCCGTGGTCTCACATGTGGGCGGCCATCTCGCTTCCAATCTCGGCGTAGTCGAGCTGACGGTGGCCCTGCATTACCTGCTGGATACCCCCAAAGACAAAATCGTCTGGGACACGAGCAATCAAGCCTACACCCACAAGCTGCTTACGGGGCGTAGGGAGCAATTCCACACGTTGCGCCAATACGGGGGGCTCAGCGGATTCTGCAAGCGGGAAGAGAGCGTATACGACACGTTCAATGCCGGGCATGCCGGGACCGGCGTGTCGGCGGCGTTCGGGATGGTCGAAGCGCGGGACCAACGAAAAGAAAAACACAAAGTCGTTTGTGTGGTAGGTGACGGTGCCATGACGGCCGGCATGACCCTGGAAGGGTTGCATCACGCCGGAGGAGCCGGCAAGGATTTTTTGGTGATTCTGAACGACAACCAGATGTCCATCTCAAAGAATGTGGGCGCCATTTCCGCTTATTTGAACCGCACCTTCACGGGAGAGTTTTACGCGCGTGTCCGGGAAGAAACCGGGCAGCTTCTCAGAAAGATCCCGCATATCGGATATGAGATGGAAAAGATCGCCCGGCGCGCCGAGGAGTTGGCGAAGGGCGCGATTCTGCCGGGTCTGCTCTTCGAGGAACTGGGCTTCCAATATGTCGGCCCCATCGACGGCCATAACTTCGAGCATCTGTTGCCCACGTTGGAAAACGTTGTAAGGATAAAAGGACCGGTCCTGCTGCACGTCATCACCAAAAAGGGCCTGGGTTACGAGCCGGCGATTGCCAATCCGGTGTGGTTCCATGCCTGCCCCTCGTTTATTCGTGAGACGGGCGCCCCGGCCAAGAAAGCGCCGAGGCCGACATATACGGCTCTCGCAGTCGATACGCTGATCAAGCTCGCGAAGCAAGATAAGCGCATCGTGGCGATTACAGCCGCGATGTGCGAAGGAACCGGGCTGAACGCGTTCGAGAAGGCGTTTCCCGATCGGCTCTATGATGTGGGCATTGCCGAGCAACATGCCGTGACCTTCGCCGCCGGCATGGCCGCGCAAGGCATGAGGCCGGTCTGTGCGATTTACTCGACCTTCCTGCAACGCTCGTACGACCAGATCGTGCATGATGTTGCGACGCAAAATCTGCCCGTGACCTTCTGCATCGATCGGGGCGGCCTGGTCGCCGAAGACGGGACGACTCACCATGGAGCCTTCGACTTTGCCTTTCTCCGGCACGTTCCCAATATGGTCGTCATGGCTCCGAAGGATGAAAATGAACTGCAGCACCTCATCAAAACGGCGTTGAGCTGTGACGGGCCGGCGTCGGTGCGCTATCCCCGCGGTGTGAGCTTGGGGGTCCCGATGGATGAGCAACCGACGGCGTTGCCGGTTGGAAAGGGTGAACTGCTGCGGGACGGCAGTGATGTCGCGATTGTCGCCATCGGCGTGACGACCTGGCAGGCCCACAAGGCGGCCGAGCGGCTGGAACAAGAGGGTATCTCGACGGCGGTCGTCAATGCGCGGTTCGTGAAGCCGCTGGATAAGGACCTTATTCTCGCAGTCGCCAAGCGGGTCCGCTACCTCATCACGGTCGAAGAAGGCGCCAAGATGGGCGGCTTCGGTTCGGCGGTCTTGGAAGCGATTTCGGATGAAGGGATCACCCACCTTCGCACGAAGATTCTTGGTCTGCCCGACTGGTATATCGAACAGGGACCGCAGGACCTGCTGCGGGAACGGTATGGATTGACGGCGGACGGGATCTACGAGAGCATTAAGGAACTCCAGGGTAAGTCTCAGCCGTCCACTGACCGGTTCTCGGCGTTCGCCGCCGGCGTGCCGCATGGGGACGAACAGGGAAGCTGACGCGAGTTATGAATTTGGAGTTAGGCGCTTTGAGTTAGAAGAATAAAGCTTGGAGTAAAATCGACGCGCTATGCATATCAGACGCAGGCAGACCAGGCAGATTCAGGTCGGATCGGTCAAGATCGGGGGCGGCGCCCCGGTCTCCGTGCAGTCGATGTGTTCGACCGACACGCGGGATGTCGCGGCCACGGTGGAGCAGATCAAGCAGCTTGAAGCGGTCGGATGTGAATTGATTCGTGTGGCGGTGCCCGATGAGGAGGCGGCCGCCGCCCTGCCCAAGATCAAGGCCCAGATGTCGGTGCCGTTGATCGCCGATATTCATTTCGATCACCGGCTGGCATTGAAGGCCGCGCAGGTGGTGGATTGTGTCCGGATCAATCCAGGAAACATCGGTGCCTGGTGGAAGGTGCAAGAGGTGCTGAAGGCGGTGAACGAGCGAGGCATTCCGTTGCGGGTGGGGGTCAACGGCGGCTCCCTGGAGCGGCCCCTGCTTGATAAGTATGGCTGGCCCTCGCCGGAAGCTTTGTCGGAATCGGCCTTGAACGCCGTACATGCGCTCGAAGACGAAGACTTTACGAACCTGAAGGTCTCATTGAAAGCGTCGGACGTGCACCACGCGATCGACGCCTACTGGCTCTTCGCCCACCAAGCCGATTATCCGCTCCATATCGGAATCACCGAAGCCGGTACGGCTATGACCGGGGCGGTGAAGTCCGCCATCGGCCTCGGATGGCTGCTGTCCTCGGGGATCGGCGATACGTTGCGTGTGTCGCTGGCGGCCGATCCGGTGGAAGAGGTGAAGGTCGGGTTCGAGATTCTGAAATCATTGGAGTTGCGGCACCGCGGCATCAATGTGATTGCCTGTCCGACCTGTGGCCGAGTGGAAATCGATGTCGTCCGGATGGCCAATGAATTGGAAAAGAAGCTTGGTCACATCAAGACTCCGCTGAACGTGTCCGTATTGGGCTGTGTGGTGAACGGAATCGGCGAGGGCAAGGAGGCCGACATCGGCATTGCGGGAGGCGAAGGCAAAGGGATTCTCTTCAAAAAGGGCAAACTGATGCGGAAGGTGCCGATGGAAGAACTGATGGACACGCTGATTCAGGAAGTCGAGATTCTGGCCAAGGAGAAGGAGGCTGAAGCCGCCGCGCCGGAAACTTCAACGGCCTCGCAGAACGGCCATGCGGAATCCGGGTGGGAATCGATCGGCCACGCTCCCGATGAGAACTCCACGATTGTGCGCAATATTCCGGTTCTGCCGACGCAGCGGTAATCTTCCGACCTGAAGAATTCGCCGTAGTCCATTCTTTATAATTTCTCACCTCGCCGCGGGCGGTTGAGTTCTGTACGGCTCACCTTTTATAATCCGTTGACTATCCTACCAGTGGCGCCGTACCCAAGTGGCTAAGGGAGCAGTCTGCAAAACTGCGATGCGGCGGTTCGAACCCGCCCGGCGCCTCCATACCGCACTTCGTGTGGGCCGTGAGCCTATCGTTATTGTGGCTCACGGATAAACCCCCTTCAGTGATTTTCTTTCTATAATCCGCACTTCATGCGAGCCGGCGGCTATTCATCGTTTCATCGTAGCTGTCGTCGCCTCAATGGCAAGAGAGGCACTAAGAGGGACTTATCCAACGGCCGCAATTCGATAAACGTTAAATATCTGCCACGAATTCCACGACGAAGTCAGGAAGTTATTTAAGGAGATCTGTGCACTGATGCGCCTGTCGATTACCAATTCGACGCGCATTTCGGGCGCTGGTTGATATCTCCACCTTGAAAGCACGAATGTATCGGCTCGAATCCAGCCAAGCGTAGAATGCATGTACAATTTCTATTGAGCCCATACCAAGCTTTACCCTGAACCGGCTGGCTTCAATCAATGCCAGAAGAGACTCTTAACATTTCTTTTGATTAACGGGAAGTAGTGCATACCACCTACTGTGTTAACACAAGAGACCACGACCCGTCCGCAGGTGTCTCTCATTCATGTGCGTCAGGGGCGCAATCGTCACGGTTGTGTGACCTACAGGTCACTCGTCGCTGAGCCGAGCAGGCTCCTGTAAGGTCCGGCGAGCTGAGAAGGGCGGAAAATTCTGCCGTCGCGAATCTCCAGACGATTAGTGCGGTGGCTGTTGATCTTTGGGACGTGGTCGTTCCGCACAAAAACGCCGTTTCGTGGTTTCTCAAGACCTTGTCCGCCGATCCCCAACACAACAAGCGGCATAGCCGTTGCAACCCCCTTACTGAGCCTCGTCGAGAGCGAAAAAACATCGAGGGCTCGAACACTCAACAAGGGAGGGGCGACATGGAAATCATAGGACTATCGGTTGTGGCGACATTTGTCTCATTGTTGCTCCTGGGCGCCGTTGCGGTACAAATGCAACATCCGCCGGTCGAGGAGCGGCAGACGATTTGCCCCGAGGAAGGCTCTTCCGCGCGCGTGCAGCTCATGTGGGACGTGGACGCGAAGGCCGTCGCAGTAGCGGGCTGTGACCATACCCGGTTCCGCATGAATCAGTGCAGGCAGGTCTGCCTCTCCAGCCTGCAGCAGTTAATCAGGGTTCAGCCTAGCCCGCATTATTCATGACGATTCGTCACGAACCGAGGAAAAGACGCGTCTCGGCGCGCCTGGGGAGGGGGCGGGTGCAATATGGAGTCGCGTGGCGACGTAATAAGGCGCGGCATGTTTGTGGACATCGATTGTTTGACACGGATACCATTGTCTGACAAATCAGGGGGCACGTTGCATGTGGTCAGGATTCAGGTCATGCGGATAGGTTTGTCACCTGACCTTCCTCAATATGAATAGATGTCGCTCGCGATTGGGCTGAGTCGACATAACGACTCCAGATAGCAACGGGCTGAAAAGTGAATATCACGGTCCGGCCCATTTCTGAACCCCTTAAACATCATCATCATTTCTCTTTCCGTAGACGCCGCAACGCTCGTTCGAGTCGTTCTCTTACTAGCCGTTCCACGAGTGACCGAATTTTTGGATCTGTCTTGAGCTCCTGTTCCATCAGCTGTTGAGCCATCGTAGCCGCTGACCGCAATAAGCCCTGGTCTACAGCGTTTCCGATAGCCTCGCCGAAGGAAGTGGCGTCCCGCTTCTTGCGCCGTCTCTTTTTGCTCATCACATCTCCTCTTTGGAACGTGACCGTGAGTAAAAACGTTGGTTCCAATTCAACTTTCGGTTCCACTCCCGCTGTTAGACTCAGATTCGCGATAGCAATTATTCGCAGTCTGGAGCAAACAAGATCGTTAAGCCATCGTGTTTTATGGGTTTGGATAGCAAACCACCACTCATTTCACTATCTGTGATACTCCCCTCAGGAATGTCGCCAAACCGGGACGGGTCACTCGAACCCACCCGACGCCATCCACGCGAACTATCGTTTGAGCCGATGGCCATTCATCGGTCATCGTAGGTAGCCGGCGCCGGCATTGCCGGAACAACGCTGGCGTATGGTTACGTCACACGGGGTACGAGCCGGTCCTGATCGAACGAGCGCCGCCTCTCCGCACCCGCGGCTATGTCATCGATTTGTGGGGCGCGGGCTACGAGGTGGCCGACAAAATGGGCCTGATTCCGGACTTACAGAGGCTCGGTTATGCGGTCAAAGAATGGCGCCTCGTGAGCGCCTCGGGCCGCAGGAACGGCGGATTCTCCACGACGTCATCAACCGCTTGACCGGAGGTCGTATTGTAAACCTCCGGCGCAGCGACCTTGCCGCTTCAATCTACCGCGCCATTCATGGAACGGTCGAACCCATTTCGATGAGACCGCCGTTGTGATCGAGGAGAAGACGGACGGTGTGCGCGTCATCTTCGAACATCAGCCATCTCGCGACTTCGATCTGGTGGTCGGCGCGGGACGGCCTGCATTCGTGCGTGCGCGAGCTTGCCTTTGGTCCGGAGCAACGATTCGAAACCTATCTTGGCTACCATGTCACAGCTTTCCAGATTGAGGGCTACAGGCCGCAGATCATTGGTCTACATCAGCCATACCCGGCCGGGACGGCAAACTTCGCGCTTTTCCATGCGTGACGACAGAACACTGTTCTTGTCCGTGTTCCGCGACGACATGCCGGAGCGCGGTTTGTTCGTCCCGAAAACCGAGTTCGGCATCATTCTGCGCGACCTCGCCACGCGGCTCATGGTCATTCTCTGTATGGCCGATGCCTTCATTGGTCGTGATCTGCGCGACGATATCCGGTTGCCTGAATATGAGCGTCTCAGTGCGCCCTTCACAGGGCGGAGGGGGAACCATGATTATCGACACAATGATGGCGTGCTTTTCAGGAAGGGCAGCAGCTCCAGGCGAAGGGTCAACGGACCAGATCCGGCACCCGGTGGAACGAACCAACCGGCCTGTCCAGGAATGTCCGTACCTGCCTCCATAGGCGTCGGACACCACGCTCCGGAGGATTCATTCCTTGGCAATACAGGCACCGGCTTCCATTGACCCCTTGATGTCGATGGCATTCGATACACATGTCGAAAGTGTAGCAGCCCTTCGCTTCCTGGCTATTCCACTTTCGACCTTCGCACACCCCCGTCAGGAAGGGGGGAGTTCTGATGTCGCTCGCCATTTTGCCGAGTTGACACAATGGCCGGCGGGTCGTAGCCTGTCGCCGAATTGCTCATACCACCCGGCTGAACGTAGCATGTCGCATTTCCTTTTCGCTGGTGCACGAAGAGCCATGGCCATCTTCCTGCTCGGGGGACTCTTGACCGTCCTGCAGACGGTTCCGGCCACGGCGGGGTCCGAATTCTCCGCGTCGTCGGTCGCGAAGGGAGTGTTGTTAGTGGCCAGCCCGGCGCTGACTGACCCAAATTTTCACCGAACTGTCGTGCTCATCCTGGAGCACGGCGCCGAAGGAACACTCGGCCTCATTCTGAATCGCTCCACAAACATTCTGCTATCGGAAGTGTTGCCGCAGTTGTCCGTGCTCAAGGGAACCAATTACCGCCTGTTTGAAGGAGGACCGGTAGAGCGAAGCCGTCTGCTCCTGCTGTCCCGACTCAAGAAGCCTCCGGCAGGCGCACGAGAAGTTCTCGACGGGATCTATGTCGGCGGGACACCGGCGGTCTTGGAACGCATCATTACGGAGGCCAATCCGATGGAAGCCTTCCGGGCTTTTGCCGGATCTGCCGGCTGGGCTCCGGGGCAACTCACATTTGAAATGATTCAAGGAGCGTGGGCAATTTTGCCGCCGGAGTCGTTCGACATCTTTGACAAGGATCCGGCGACACTCTGGCAGGAGTGTCTCGCCCGCCTGCAGGCTCCCAGAGTCATTTCCCACTAGGGAAGAGCATGCCGGCGGGAGCACTGGGTCACTCTGTCAACGCTGTCAGTGATGAGCATTCTGACAATGTTCCCGCTTGAAGAGGAGGTTCACCTTCGGTAAATTCCTTTCATGCGCTGCGATCGACCGGTTGAAGCCCGCACATCATTGACCGGCAGGATGCGGGTCTATTGATTGTGTCAAGGTTCAGGAAATTTGTCCTTCTCGCGGTCGTCGCTCCCTCGCTTCTGCTCGGCTGCGCGCTGCCTCGTGAACCGACACGCACATCCAGGACTGCGATAGAGCAATTGCTTCTGAGTCAGGCCATCACGCGGAGCGTGAAGCATCTCTCTATTCCGATAGCCTCGGGGCAGCCGGTGGTCGTAGAGGTAGCCGGCTTCCCACAGGATCGGTCGATCCTACAGGCGCCGTTCTCCACACCCCAGATCACGACCACCACCCGTCCGGCGGATCAGCCTGTCATTCGCCATGAAGCCTCCGATCTGCCTGTCGTTCAGGGCAAGATTGAGGGCCGTCTGGGGGAGTTGGGCTTGCCATTGCGCACCCGTCGGGAGGATGCCCGGTACCTGTTTCGCGTTGTCGTGGAAGCTCTTGGGACGGAACAGGGAGAAACGTTTTTCGGCATGCCGCCGGTTCAAAGTGTCCTCATACCGTTCGCTTTACCGCAGATCACCCTGTACGAGGAGCAACGACAACGAGCCTATGCCCGTTTCACGATAGATGTGTATGATGCCCGCACCGGAGAACTCATTCGATCGACCGCGTGGTATGAAGGGTCGGCGTACTACAATCAATACACGGTGTTTTTCTTTTTCTCGTTCAAAGGATCGGACTTGGTTGCGACACCATGAAGCATATACTTCCAACTATGGCGGCTGGCCGAACGGTCGCGTCGAATATGCGTGTGCGGATGAGATGGAGTCTGTGGCTGATCCTCGGGCTTCTGTCGTCGGGCTGTGCCGGTGACTTCAATCGCATCCATACCGCCGGCTCCTTCAGAACTGTTCCCGGAGAGGGCACGAGCATGTTCGTTTGGGCGGAGGATCCTACGGTGCGCAAGGCGGTGCAAACATGGTTGCGAAGCCATGGCCTTATCGTCCTGGATACGACATTGCCTCGCAACGAGGGAGAGCCATGTCCAGGCTGTGAACGAAAGGCGGCATTGTCCGAAGCCAGATTGCTGAAAGCGGAACAGGTCGTGATCGCGTACACCTCGCGGAATGAGAATCCAGAGCAGTTGTCCGTCTCTGTACAGAGTTTGTCCGCGCAGAATGAAGAGGATCTATGGAGCGGCACGGCGCGGAAGAACCTTCCGGCGGATATTTCCGGCGAGCTCTTACAGACGAATCTCACACTGCTGTCTTGCCATGCGCTTGCGACAGTGTGGAGATATCGTCCGGCCGGATATCTGAGCGATGCGTCCAAGGACTATTGCTATTATCACTTTTAATTCATACAGGGGCATGTCAAAGGTGATGTCCGCGTATCGTGCCGTGGGTCCTTTTGTCCTTTGCAGCGAACCACGATTGAGCTTGCGCTTTCTTCATTGTGTTGGAATGTTCCTGCCATCTTATTCAAGGGACGATCACAGTATTCGGTATCTCGGTTCAAGGGCATAGCATCGTGCGATCGAGAAAGTAATTTCCGATGACCAGTGCATCGATTCCACTTCTTGAGAAAGTCTCCAACGCCTGGTCTGGCGTGCAGACGATCGGCTCTTGAATATTAAAGGAGGTGTTCAACAGCACGGGCACGCCGGTCTTCTTCTCGAACGAATCGAGGAGCTTCCAGTAGCGCGGGTTGTCTTTTCGATTCACCGTTTGAACTCTCGCGGTCCCATCCACATGTGTTACGGCCGGAATGCTGGAGCGTTTATTGAGCCGCACCGGCACAGTGAGATTCATGAAGGGGCTGTTTTGGGAGAGATCAAAAAAGTCGCCTGCCCGCTCTTCCTTAACCGAAGGAGCAAACGGCCGGAATGTTTCCCGCTCCTTGATCTTGTCGTTTATGGTTCTCCGTACGGTGCGATTGCGTGGGTCCGCCAATAATGATCGGGCCCCTAGAGCGCGTGGGCCGACCTCCATTCGCCCTTGGAACCAAGCAACAATACCGCCTTTACAAAGAAGGTCGGTGGTTCGCCGCAGTAAGTCGTCTTCGCTTGGGATATGGTCCGCTTCAAGGCCGCGCGATTCGCAAGCCACGCGGATATCCTGATCACTATATTCCGGTCCATAGTAGGCGTGCGTGAGTTGGAACCGTCTTGGATGCCCGAGCACTTCGTGGTGAACCAAGAGCGCTGCCCCAATGGCGCATCCGGCGTCGTGGGGCGCGGGCGGCACATAGAGTTTGTCGAAAAGGCCTTGACGCAGCAAACTTCCATTGGCTGCACAATTGAGGGCGCATCCGCCGGCGACGGCCAGATTGGCGAGCCGGTCGCCATGCTGGAACGCCCACGATGCTAGGTCGGACACTACCTCCTCAAACGCCGTTTGAGCGCTGCTCGCAAGTTTCTCATGATTCTCCGTTATTGCGGCATCCGCGGCCTCCCGTGGACTGCCGAAGACGGAGAGAAGGGCCGGACTGAAACGGCCTCGCAGAGCGGCATGATAGTCAAGCAAGTCGCTGTTGAGACGATAGGAGCCAGGTGAATCGGAAACCAGAATATGTCTTCGAATGAACTTCGCAAAGTCGGGACTGTTGTATGGCGCCAGCCCCATCATTTTGTACTCACCGTCATGCATGCCGAATCCGAGGAATCCCGTCATCGAGGCATAGAAGTGACCCAGTGAGTGCGGCCATGGAATTGTCCGCAAGACCCGCATGTCGGTCCCTTGGCCGATCGCGAGAGTCGTGGAAACTTCCTCTCCGGCCCCGTCGAAGACCAGCAAGGTGGCCTCTTCAAATGGAGACGTAAAAAAGGCGAGCGCGAGATGGCAACGATGATGGTCGAGATAATGGATACGAGGTATGCGCGAACCAAAATGCCGTTGCAGTAAGGAGCGTACGAAGAACAGTTCGAGCCAGCTGCCCTGCGTATTCGTACGCGCTCCGCCGCCCGCGGGCGTGAATTCCTTCAACAGGCTGTCGAACTTTATCGCCAGATTGGCGGGCCGCGTGAACGCCTGCTTCAGTATCGATCTGGCTCGGACACCTACTTTTAGCGGTTGCCAGTATACACCGACATGGTCCACTTCGGACAGATCAATCCCTTCGCTTGCCAAGCAATATCTGATTGATCGGACTGGAAAGCAGCCTTCATGCTTGACGCGCGTGAATCGCTCTTCCTCGGCGGCCGCCACCAATATCCCATCTTTTAGCAGCGCGGCTGCACTTTCGCCCATTGTGGCTAAACCGAGTATATACATGGGATTGCGATATCCTAGCAGCTCTTGCTCGCCGCTGCGATACATCATGACCTCTGCTGCTGGAAGGTAGTCTGCTTCCGAGCTAAAGGCCTAGAAGGGCAGGACTGCCCCCATACGGCCAAGGTTAGGAAAAATCTTGAGAACCTCGAACAGCTTGCCGGCAGTCGTACGAGATCGAATGGACCATTGCTTCTGTCGGATGGCCCACTGACTGCGTGCCAAGTAGCTGAGTCCTTGCATCTCATTCCACCGTATTGCACCGGGGCTTTCGTCGGCGTCGGAAGCATGTAAGTAGAGTATCGGCGTGTATCCCTGGCCCGCGGCTGCTTTCATCAACGCCACAATGATGGAGACGGGTAGCAAACGAAAATAAGTGCCTCCAATCACCCGAACGCCGAGCTTCCCGGCCATCCGGTGCCAATACAAGGGGAATTCGAACAGCTTGTGCCCTTCGCATTCCAGCACGTCGTATGCGCAGGCGGCGGCACGCGGGCTTGCGGTCACCATGCTGGAGTCGTAAATAAAACCGGCTTCAATCAGGGCGGAGTATGCCCAGCTAGAATCCCGGTTAATGGAAAAGTTCGGCGCTCTATACCCAACGACGCGTTGTCCGCAGGCCCGTTCAAGCACCGCTTTAGAGCGATGTAGATCCTGAAGGAAACGCACTCGGTCCAGCGCATACACGTTCTCGTGCTGATCGCTGTGGCAGGCGATTTCGTGCCCTTGTCTGGCGAGCTCTCGCACAAGATCGGGTTGATCTCTGGCCACCTGACCGGTTGTAAAGAAGGTAATGTGCGGGTGGCTGTCGGTCTTGGCCACGACGGATAAAATTCTATGCGTACCCCTCCACGTCTGTTCGGGATTTGTCGTTGCGGGAAGGCCCATGCTGAGCAGCGTGGCATGTTTATAGTCCTCCAAGTCGACGGAAAGGAAGCAGGCGCACCGATTGTCGGCCATAGCGTTCATGGTATGTCCGGGCGAGGATAATTCACGCGACAAGCCGTCCTGCAGAGCGGACGGACTCCCGTTGGTAGTTACCGTCCGAAGTGGAACGAGATGCCGAACATGATCAGGTGGGCACGATAGGAAGCGGTCAGGTTGTTACGCGAGAAGCTGAACTCGGCGAAGTTGTACTTGTATTCTATGAACGGCGCTATCTTGGGGGTTATGTAGTAACGCGTGCCGGCAAGGACATTGAAACTTGGTGCGAAGGAGGCTTCAGGGACAAAGCTTCCTTCTGAAATATTGCCGAGGTTCAGTCCGATGCCGAGTCCTGTATAAGGTTCGACCTTATACTGATAGCCTGTAAACCGGATCAAGGCATTGAAGGCCAGAGAATGAACCAAGAAATCGGCTCCCGGTATGTTGCCCGTCGAGCCGCCCAGCGCTTGATTCGTTGAGCCATTGACGGTTTGCTGCTTGATGCTCGGTGCGGCTCGATACAGGTCCACTTCGAAGCCGAGCCAGTTGAATTGGCGGTCATCGAAATAGTGGCCGAACTTGGCGCCGAAAAACCCGTTCTGTTTGAGGCTGATGGTTCCGGCGTCCGTCGAGTCCAGTTCCGCAAAGTTCAGCCCCCCTCCGATTGCGACATAACTGTCTGCCGAGGCGACGGTGGAAAAACCCAGTAGGAAAAGTCCCGTGATCAGACCCCCGAGCCGCCATCGAGCCATGCAACTCCTCCTCACCCGTACCGCCGTGCGCGACTGCTACTCTAGCGGGGTGTGATGCACGTGGCAAGAGAGAAGTAAACCGGCATGCCGGGAAGCCGCACGCGCAGCGGACTTCTAGGGCCTGGTACATTGCGTCGCCTGCCGATGGAGGAGTGTGGGACGAAGGCAGAATCCCCGCCACGGCGAGTTGTCCCAGGCCCAATTCAGCAACGCGTATTCAGTATGAGTCACGCGGTCGGACAAGATGCGCCCAAAGCCTCCGATCCGAAGACTGAATCCTGCCGGCAAGCGAAAATCCCTTAGCACACCGAATTCAGTGAAGTTGCCCGCGGCATAGGCCGGGTCGCCCCGCTCTGAGACAAAGTCCTCACCACGCCAGAAATTGACATAGGGTCTCCACCCCTCGATGTTGACACCGGCTGACAGAAAGTATCCTCGTCCTCGGACGATCGGGAGGGCGCTGCTGGTCGGCTCGTTCTGGCTCGTCAGGTAGAGCGCGATGACATCAACCTCCTTGAGCCAGGACAGGCGAGACCAATAGCGGCCCGGCTGGAACGTCATCTCAGGTCCGAGAGCCGTCACGAAATTGTTCGAGGCGGTACGATCACGAGGGATACCGGCTCCGAAAAAGGTTCGTGATTCAGAATACTGCGCTCCGCCGGAATGGTTCCAATACACTTGCCCGTTCAAGGCGAAATTTCCATAGGCCACCCGCCCTGTATACCCCACGTCGAACTGCTCCGGCTTCTGAAAGGTTTCAACCTGGTTCCAGTTGATGAACAAATCCTGTTGATAGTGAGGCCGGTTGACGAGCAATTGGAACCCCTGCTCGATCGGGCGAGAAAATAACGTGGCATCGTTAAACATTGCATCGATGAAGGGATGGTTCCGTTTGATGGTGCCCGCGATGAACGATACGTCGGGCCGGAATTCGTACTCCGCGGCGAGAATCGGCTGCACCGTATGAAAGGGCTGCGTGTCGCCGATGGGAAGCCCGGCAAAGAAGCCGGCATCCAGATTCAAGCGGGCAAACGGCGTGTAGCGGAGCACCGGCGCCAGATATTGCCCGGCGAACGTTTGATTCTCCACCGGCTGTCCGTCGAGCCGGCTCAGGCCGGCATAGTCGATATTGTAGACATAGGTCAGCGCATCGAATTTCGCGCTGAATCGGCGCCCGCTTCCCTGCTCCGCGGCTTTCGTCGCGAGGGCGGAGGGAATTGTGAATAGGTCGTCGAGCAGCCGGCTTCTGCCCGTGTCCCAATTCCAGTTGACCAGCAGGTATTGCTGGTTCACCCATTTGAACGTGTCCCGATTCTGATAGGTGATTCCGTCTTCCGTGAAAAAGGCCCGGATCCGCCGCGCTTGCACACCGAATTCGATCACGGCGGACTCTCCCAGCGGGATGATCTTGGCCAGACCGAATTCAGGGAAATTGCTCGCCGCATATTCCGGGTCGCCTTGGAGGCTGAGAAAATGCCGTCCCTTCCAAAACGCCACCCAGGGCCGCCACCCGGCAAAGTCGAGCCAGAACTTCGTTTCATAGCCGCGTCCACGGACGGCTTCGCTGTCCCCCATCGGCTCATTATAGGTCGTGAGATAGGTGAAGCTGGCGCCGATCTCGTTCCACCAGGACAGGCTCGAAAAGTAGGCCGAAGGCGACAATACCAGTTCCGGTCCGGCGGCGGTCACGACATTGTTCGCGGTGTTGAAGGCGCGATCCAGCTTGAGCAAGGCTTGGCCGTTTCGCACCCAGTGCGCCTGCGCGTTAAAGCGCAGCGGGCCGAATCTGAGCTGCCCCGCATAACCGACATCCCACCGGTTGGTGGCGGATCCCCGAAAGGCCTGCTCCCAATTGATGAACAAGTCTTGACGATAATAGCGGGAATCGATCAGGACCTGCGAGCCCTGCTCCAGCGGTCGTACGAATCGGTTGGCGTTGTCGAAGACGGCATCATGGAAGCCGCTGTGAGGAACATAGAGCGTGCCGACCACGGCGGCGATCTGCTCAACGGGTCTATACGTGAGCCGAACAATCGGTCGCACCTGCGAGACGACGGTGTCGTACCCGAAGGGCATATTGGCGAAGATGCCGAGATCCGCCTCCAGGGAGGAAAAGAGCCGCTTATGCAGCGAAACACGAAGGAGGTTTCCGATCAGCGTCGTGTCGCGACCGAGTCCATTGGTGAAGGTATTGTCTTCCAGTCCCTGTTTTTCGAGATTGAGAAGAAAGGTGGTGGTGTCGAACCGTAGGTCGAAACCGTGAAGTACGGGCTCGTCGGCGCGTGCGAAGCGGACCGAGAGAATCAAGAGGACGCACAACGCCACCGCCACGCAGGCCCATGATGCGCGGCATGAACACAGCCTATTCCAGTGCACAATGGGGGCCGATCATATTAGGCGCTCCCCGGGCTCGTCAATGAAAAGAATCCCGCGCGGCCGACTTGACTTGATCTGGGAACGGCGTCATATGGACGGCGCACGGAGACACTCGTGTCCCGAGGGCGCCAAGCGCGATGATCCCGATTGAGGCTCAAAGATCAGACGAAGCTCCACCGCGGCCGTTACGGCTGGGCATGGCACTGTCCGCCGTCACATTCGCGCAGTTGGCGATCTCGTTCGCCATTCAGTGGTATACCGTAACGCAGTTGGGTGCGGGCGCCGACACGGACGCACTCTATGCGGCATTGACGGTGCCCCAGATGGTGATGTTGGCGCTGATTGATCCTTTGGCATTTGTGTTGACGCCGCTGCTCTCGAGAAGAAATGAACGGGAAAGGCGAATCATCGGATCCCAAATATTCTGGGTCGTCGCCGGTTGCTCGATCCTCATCGCGGCCGGTGCGGGGACCATGGCGCCGGTGACGGTGCCGGTGCTGGCTCCCGGTTTTTCAGAAGCCACCGCTGAACTGGCCGTCAGCCTGGCCCGGATCGAGGCGAGCGCGATTGCAGGCGCGGCTTGCACCATGGTCCTGACCGGTCTGTATCATGCGGGACAGGTATTCCTCTGGCCGGCCATTGCGATGCTCATCTCGTCGATCGTGGGGTGGCTCATCCTGCTCGTGGGAATCCATTCGGGAGGCATTGTTCTCGCCGCCTGGGTGCAAGTCATCACATTCGGCGGTCCCGTCTTCTTCCTTATACGCTCCATTTCCTGGTGGCCGTGGTCCAGCTACTCGGGATTGCTTCGTCTTCTCTCGGAAGTCTGGTGGCAATGTAAGCCCTTAATAGCGAGCGCCTTCTATTATCGGACGGGGTTCATCGTCGACCGGTTGTTGACGTCGTTCCTTGCTCCCGGCAGCATTGTAGTTTTGGAATTGGCATCCCGGGTCCATTTCGCCGTCGTGCGTATTGTCAACCAAGGCATCACCGCGCCGATCGTACCGGTGCTTGCATCATTATCTGGCCAAGGAAGCTGGCTGGCCTTTAAGCAGCAATGCCGGGAGCGCTTGATGTGGATTGTGCTGCTGAGTTCGGCAGCGGTCTTTGGATTGGCCGCCATTGCCGTCGTCTCGCCGTATCTCTATCCATCGGGCGGTGAGCGCCCTGTCGTCGGGGCTTTGCGATCTGATGATCTGAACAAGTTGACCGTGGCATTGATCCTCGGTTCAGGGGTGCTGCTGTTCGGCAGCATTAGTCATTTGGCGATGAGCGCGTTTTACGCACAAGGGGACACGCGCGCGCCCACGAAGCTGCAGGTGTTCACTTATTCGATCGGCATCGCGTTGAAAGCCGCCGGTTTCTTTCTCGGAGGGTTATATGGGATCATGGCGGCCATGAGCGTTTCCTATGCGATCGACGCGATCGTTCTGGGTGGGGCGCTCGATCGCCGTCTGCGACTTCGGCTGAGCGCCGAGCCGCAGGCATCGTTGGAGTTGTCCGTTGCCGGGGTGCCGCCCCGCTCCCTTTAGGACGGTGGCGAGGAGACCATCGTCGGTGGGACTGATGCCGACCTGATGAAACGAAGAGCCAGGCGCCGACTGTTTGCCGTTCTCTCGTTCTCTTTTTCCCTTGCCGCGATCGTGCTGGGACTCGAAGTGCTTCTGCGATTCCTTCCCGTCAGTGAAGGTCTGCGAGGCGTGCCGGTCAATGATGAGAATCCCGTTTATCGATTCTCGCCCAATCGCACGCTGCATTGGTCAAAAGGGTGGCATTTTCAGCTTCGCAATGAGATCCACACAAACAATTATGGTTTCATCAGCGACTGGGATTATGACCCGGCTGCCGGGTCTCCTTTGCTGGCCATTATCGGAGACAGTTTCGTCGAGGCCGCCATGGTGCCGTTTGACCGCACGGTCGCAGGCATATTGGGTCGATCGGTCGATGGCCGAGGTCGGGTCTACGCATTCGGCTCGTCCGGCTCGGCGCTGAGCCAGTATCTGGCGTATGCCCGGTATGCGCGCGACGAATTTCATCCGGACGGCGTGGTGATCACCGTTGTCGGGAACGATTTTGACGAGAGCTTGCTCAAGTATCGTCAGTACCCAGGCTTCCATTATTTTGTCGAACAAGAAGACGGCAGGCTGGCCCTTCGACGCATCGACCGGTCCGTTCCCTTGTGGAAGGACCTGATCGTGAGCACGGCCATTGGGCTGTATGCCGTCATGAATTTGGAGGCAGGTAATGTCGTTGAGCGCCTCAAACAATGGCCGGTTTCATTTTCTTCGAGAGGCAAACGCCGCTTCGTCGGCAATGTGGATGCCGAAGTAGAGCCAGGGCGGGTAAATGATTCGAAGCGAGCCGTGGATGAATTTCTCGTCCGCTTGTCTGAGGCGGCCGGTCTTCCGGCCGGAAACATCTTGCTGGTCCTCGACGCGCCGCGGCCGGAAATCTATGTGCCGGATGATCTGAAGGCCGTGCAGGACAGTTACTTTGAGATCATGCGACGCTATCTCATGGGTCAGGCTTCCGCGGCGGGGTACCAGGTCATCGACTTAGAGATGGTCTTCCAGTCGGACTATCAACGAAGAGGACTCCGGTTCGAATATGCGGATGATTATCACTGGAACCCGATCGCTCACGAAGTCGTCTCCGGGGCAATACGGCAATCAGCGGTTTTTGATACGGTGTTCGGTGCAGGACTATCCCGGGCAAATTGATTAATCCCAGGCGACGATTCATATTCTGAACCATAGCGACACCTGGTCCGACACCGCTAGAAGGCATGGGCAGTATGGTTTCGTACAAGCCAAGGGTCCTATTCGTGATACCGGGGCTGCCGATAGGCTGGCGCATGATTTTTATCAGGAATGATATTGCGGCAATAGAAAAGCTGGGGATCGTTGGGCGCTCTTTCTATCTAGTTTCACGGACCTCTTTGCCGGTTCTGGTTAATGAGGCAAGAAGGTTCCGCAGGGAAATTAAGGAATTCAAACCGGACCTCGTACATGTACATTACGGAACGGTGAGCGCTTTCTTCTGCGCCGCTACGACACGGCTGCCTCTCATCATCACCTACCAGGGAAGCGACCTGAATCCTTGCCCTGGAATGAGTAAGGTCAGGTGGGGGTTTGGAAGGATACTCTCCCAGTTTGCTGCTCTCAGGGCCAGCCGTATTATCTGCGTAAGTCGGGAACTGAGGGATAGGCTCTGGTGGAAGAGCCATACGGCTGCCGTCTTACCGTCAGGAGTTGATACGGCGATGTTCCGGCCGATGCCCAAATCAAAGGCACGGGCTCAGTTGGGATGGGCCAGCCACGAGAAGATCGTCGTCTCGAGTGCAGGAACCGATCCGCCGCGTAAGCGCTTGGATTTGGCTCAAGCTGCAGTACGGGTCGCCGAGTCAACATGTGGAAAAGTACGATTCATTGTTCTAGATGGTCGCACGGAACATAAAGAGATTCCATTGTTGTTCAACGCTGCAGATTGTCTGCTCCTCACAAGTGAAAGTGAAGGGTCTCCCAACGTTGTTAAGGAGGCAATCGCCTGCGGCCTTCCCGTCGTATCCGTGGACGTCGGCGATGTGAAAGAGCGGCTAAGTAATGTTCAGCCTTCGCATATCGTGGGCAGAGATCCCTACGAACTAGGAGGCGCGATAGCTCGAGTGTTATGTGATCCACAGCGTTCGAATGGACATGAAGTGGTCGGAGAAATCTGTGCCGAGACTATCTCGAAACGGATGTTGACACTTTATAGACAGGTGCTGGAGAGAAACGCGCTGGTGTGACGGCCGGTCGGAAAAGCCCGGTTTGCCGGGCATGGTTGGGGAGTGTTTTCGTAAGGGACGTTGATAACTATGTGTGGGTTATGCGGCTTTCTTGATCTGAGAACTGAGGAGTCGCCGCGAGTTCTGCTGGAAACCATGACCAGGTCGCTACAACATCGCGGACCTGATGGATTGGGGATGTGGATGGAGTCCGATCAGACGGTCGGGCTGGGGCATACCCGTCTTGCCGTCATTGATGTCGAGCACGGGCGACAGCCTATGCATTCGGCCGATGGACGATATGTGATCGTGCTGAACGGGGAAGTCTACAATTTTAGGGAACTGCGACTCGAACTGGAGAGTAACGGGCATCGTTTCATGACGGATTCTGACACCGAGGTGTTGCTCGAGTCGTTCGCCCGATGGAGAGAGAACTGCCTCGAACGACTTCGTGGGATGTTTGCCTTTGCAGTATTTGACCGTACCGATCGCAGTCTCTTTTTGGCGCGCGACCGGACCGGGATCAAGCCGCTGTACTATCACGCCGGCGCCCGCGGATTCGTATTCGGCTCAGAGTTAAAGGCAGTCCTGGCGGCAAATGAGATGCCGCGACGGCTCCATTACCCGGCGTTGGCGGAGTTTCTATCACTCAGTTACACGATTCCTCCGAAGACGTTTTTTGAGGATATCCACGAACTGGTGCCGGGAACTTGGCTATCGATTGGACAGGGAGGCCTTAGCCGCGCGCGATACTGGACATGGACTCGCCGGCCCGCTGATTGGTCTGAGACCCTGGCGCTTGACCTGAGCGAACAGGCACTCGTGGACAGTCTGGCCGAGCATCTGGTGTCTGACGTGCCCGTGGGCGCCTTTCTGAGCGGAGGAATCGACTCATCGGTCCTGGTGGCCCTTCTGGTCAAGGTGCTCGGCAAACGCCTGCCGACCTTCACCGTGGCATTCGATGCGGCTGGATATGACGAGTCTCCGTACGCGAGGGTGGTGGCCCAAGAGCTTGGGACTGAACATCATGAGATCGTGTTGAAATCCGGCGAGGGGGACCTATCGCTGGTCGACGCTGTGCTGAATCGCTTTGATCAACCATTCGGAGATTCTTCGGCGATCCCGACGTTCCTTATCTGCCACGAGGTACGGAAGTCGGTGAAAGTGGTGATCGGCGGCGACGGCGCGGACGAAATGTTCGGTGGCTATCGACGGTTCTGGCATGCCGATCTGGCCCGGACCGTGGGGAGGTTCCCTGACTGGGGGATTCGGGCCTTTAAGACGGCCATGCACGTTGTCGGTGGTGCAACTCCCGTCTTGTCCAGACAAAGCCGGCGATTCCTACATGCAGCAGGCTGTCGAGATGGAAGACGGCTGTTGGCATTATCTTGCTATACATTTCCTGAAGACCTGTCGCAAATACTGACTCATCCTGCAAGTGAACAGGCCGGTGCATGGCCGGAATCGACGTGGCGACAGTCCGGGGAGAGTGGGGGCCCGGGTGGGCCTGAGTTTGTGGATGCTACCGTCGAACGCGCGCTGCCGGGGGACTACCTTAGAAAGGTCGATATGATGAGCAGCGCGCATGGACTCGAAGTCCGTCTTCCTTTCCTCGGAGAGAAAGTCTTGGAGTGTGCGGCGAAGCTGGCCATGCATTTCCGATATACGGTCGGATCCAACAAGATACTGTTGCGAAAGCTTGCGGCCAAGTATTTGCCGCCCGCTATTTCCGCGAAAGCCAAAGGAGGATTTGGTATCCCCCTGGACACTTGGTTGGGTGAAGGAGGGCGTAAGGACATCCAGGCGTCGCTCCTGTCGCCCTCGGCGAGAATCGGGGACCTCATTCGGCCGGACTACGTACAACAGCTCTTATCCGACTTCGTGCAGGGCGGTTGGGATCACAGCAAGATGAGCCGGGCCAACTTGTACCAGCAAGTGTATTTCCTGTGGGCGCTGGAACGATGGTTGGACCGGTGGAAGCCGGTGTTATAGAACGTACACCTTGTCCCAGCCGAGGCAGGGCGATATGTCGCATGAGGACGCACGTGTTCGAAAGCGGCGCTAGATACGACGGAGCCTGATCCGCCGCATGATCAAAAGCATGTCGAATGTTGGAGCCACTGTAAGCGGTTGACAGCAACGGAGAGTTACAGTGCCGGCCGCCAGACCACCCATCCGCGTACTGAACGTATTCCCCGGCGAGGGGACCGGCTCGGCCATGATCTTTGCCAGGAAGCAGGTCGCGGCGATGCGCCAATGCAACGTCATCTGCGAGAGTTTCTTATTGAAATCTCGTACTTCTCTGCGGACGCTCTTCGGCGAGGTGCGGAGATTTCGGGAACGAGTGGAATGGTTCCGACCGGACGTTGTTCATGCGCAATATGGAACCATGACGGCGTTTTTTGCCGGCATGGTGACCCGGACGCCGCTGATTGTGACGTTTCGGGGAAGTGACGTAAATCCGGCGCCGAGCGATTGGTGGGTTCGGTCCGTCGCAGGGCGATGCCTGTCACACATAGCGGCTCTGAAGGCGGCTCGTATTATCTGTGTGAGTGAAGCTCTGCAGAGGCGGCTGTGGTGGGGGCAAGAACGAGCAGTCATCATCCCGTCCGGCGTCGACCGGCACATATTTTTTCCGAGACCTCAATCGGACACGAGGGCTGAGCTCGGGTGGAAATCTGAAGAACGTATCGTGCTGTTCAATGGGGGAGCGTCGCCCGCGGTAAAGCGACTGGATCTGGCGCGAGACGGAGTCCGCGAAGCGGAGAGACTCTGTGGTTCCATACGATTGATGGTTTTGAACGGCCATATGCCTCAGCCGACCGTGGCGGCGATGTTGAACGGTGCCGATTGCCTGGTGATGACCAGCGATTGGGAGGGATCTCCCAACATCATCAAGGAGGCGCTCGCCTGCAACCTTCCGATTGTGGCGGTTGATGCCGGGGACGTTCGCGAACGGCTTGGGTCCGTTTATCCGTCGCATATCGTACCGAGAAGGGCGAGTGACATTGGGCTGGCTCTTGCACATATTCTGCAGCGTCGCGGGCGCTCGAATGGAGCCGCAGCAGTAAAAGAATTGTCCCTGGAATGCACGGCGCAAAGCATTCGGACACTTTATGACCTTGTGCTGAGCGGCGGCGATTCAGAGATCGGCCGGGAACAAGATGCATCGCCCGGTAGTGAGACTGATGATTGGAAGCAGCCGGCGATGGAGTCCGGCGGCATAGAGGTGAAAACTGACGCGTGATGATTCTGGGCATCAACGAGGGCATCGACGCATCGGTGGTCCTGTGTTGCAACGGCGAAATTGTTTTCGCCGTCCAAGAGGAACGGCTGCGACGGGAGAAGGGCTATATCGGATTTCCGTTACAGGCTGTTCTACATTGCCTCAAGGCCTATGATTTGGACTCCCGATCGCTCGATCACGTATGTTTCAGCAACCTCTTCAGTCCAGCGGATGAGCCCCGCGGCGGTATCTTGCGCTATTACGGCAGGAACGGCGGTTCTTGGCGCGATCTTCTACGGACACGAGATTTCTCCACCGCCGCAATGCGCATGAGCGGTCTGTTGCCGCCTTCCCTGCAGACTTTTGCCGCCGCCCAACGATTCTTATGGAGAGGGGCCGCGAACAATCTGCGCGTCGAGCGTCGCCTTGCACGCTGCGGATTAGACGGCATCCCGATCAGTCGATTTCATCATCATTCGAATCATGCAGCGTCGGTTTACTATGCCTTGCGGAAGAATTGGGATGAGCCGCACTTGGTATTCACGCTGGATGGAGGAGGAGACGATTCGTGTGCGCACGTGTACCTCGCGCAGCGCGGAAAACTTCGATTACTGGCTGCGACTCCGAACGGACATTCCTTAGGGAACATCTATGCCGCCGTGACCTTCATGCTGGGGATGCATCCTCACGAACATGAATACAAAGTCATGGCGCTGGCTCCATATGCAGTTCACGAGGAAGCGCAGGTGTGGGCCCGATTGTTCAATCGGTATCTGGACCTTGATCCAACGAATCCCATGCGGTTCAGACGAAGAATAGCCCAGCGGACAAGCGCGATTCTTCCGCGACTCTTCAAGGATTTTCGGTCGGTACGGTTCGATCGTATCGCCGCGGGCCTGCAGTTCTTTACTGAGGAATTGATTAAAAGATGGATTCTTGGCGCCGTTCAAGCCACAGGAGTGAAGAACGTTCTGGCCGCGGGCGGAGTGTTTATGAATGTGAAAGTCAATAAGCAGATCGCCGAATGCCCCGATGTCCGAAGTTTTGACGTGTTCCCATCCTGTGGCGATGAAACCTTGCCGTTTGGTGCCGTGTGGCAAGCCCATCTTCGCCGGGGAGGCCGGCTCGAGGATATTCGCTTTGAAAGTATCTATTTGGGACCGGAGGCCGGTGATGATCTGAGCGAAGCAGAGGCAAGATATGGGGAAACGGTGCAGTTTGAGTATTGTGAGGAGCCTGAGGTGCGGACCGGTGAACTGCTTGCCAAAGGACACATTGTGGCCCGCTGTGCCGGCCGGATGGAGTTCGGCGCCAGAGCGCTCGGAAATCGGTCGATCCTTGCTGACCCCGGCCATGCGTCGGTTGTAGGAGAGATCAACCGTCGGATCAAAGGGCGGGATTTTTGGATGCCGTTTGCTCCTGCCGTACTTGCCGAGAAGGCGGACCAGTATTTCCGGATTCCAGGGACGCTTCCGGAACCGCGGATCAGTCCTTATATGATGCACGTCTTCGACACCACCGAGGCTCGAGACGAATTGGCGGCATCCGTCCACAGCGCCGACGGAACGGCGCGAGCACAGGTCGTGTGGCGCGATTTGAGCCCCGGGTTCCACCGGGTGATTGAACATTTTGGCCGGCTGACCGGTCGATGGGTCGTGTTGAATACGTCCTTCAACCTGCATGGCCATCCTATTGTCGCTGGAGCATGCGATGCAGTGGAAGTGTTTCTCCGATCGAACCTTGAGTATTTGATGATCGACCGATGCCTGGTCACCAAGCGGCGTGGTGCGCCACCCGATCAGTATTCTGCTTCGATGGGCGGCGGCGATCCTCGAGGACGTTCAGCGAATCCGTAGAGGACCCATCGGATGGAATTCTATTGGGTGTTGTCGGCGTCCATGGCGATCATAGCCGTGTTGGCCTGGCTGCTTTTCGTCAGGACGGGCAGTTTCGCATTTCCGTTGGGGGTGCTGTTTCTCTATTTTTGGTCTCTCCATGGCGCATGGTCGATCGTGGCGGACGGCTTGGGGGAGGGGACTGAAAAGCATCATCATTACCTGTACGAAAAAATCTTCCCGATCGAGTTGAACGACGACTATCTCTGGACGTTGATCCTTTATGCCTGCTTTATCGTTGTGATTGAATTGACGGTGCTTTGGAAGGCCGAGTCTTGTCTTGCTGTGACCGTGCCGACACCTCCGGTATACATTTCTCACGGCAGCCTTCTCCTGGTGTCCGTCATTGCAGCGTTTTCGAGCTACGCCATTGTTAAAGATCAACTGGCAACCGCGATCTTGCTGGGAAAGTCGGGGTATAGTGTCACCCGTGGAGGATTGGGCGAGTTGGTTCCATTGTTCACGCTTCATCAAGTGCTGAACAGGGTCGCCCTGTTTTCATTGGCCATCGGTTTGGCCGTATTTGTCGTCGGGCGGAAAGGGAAGTGGCTTGTCGGGGAGACGAGCGCACCGATTGCCGTTGCATATGGCATCGCACTGAGCATTTTGTTCGTGTATCTCACCATCCTCGGTAATAAGAACGAACTGTTTTCCGCCTTGATACTCAGTGGGATGTTCTATTCGGTCAACAGCAACGTGATCCGGCCGGCAATGCTCGGGGGTGTCTCAATCTTGGCTGTGGCAGGGATTGGTCTGGTGGATTTTCTGCGCGCCTTTCCTGTGACGGCCTTATGGGAGGAAGTTGACTGGTGGGAGGCTCTGCAATGGGCGCCGGAAATTCGGGGCAGCAATGAAGCTTTTGGGGCTCATTTCTCACTGTATGGGACACTGCATTTCCATGCGCCCCTGACGTATGGCTCGAGCCTGGTCTCTCTGCTGGCCTCGGTGATTCCGCGCATCGTCTGGCCGGAACGTCCCGGTGACATCTACGCTCATTATGTGGACAGCGTCGGCATCGCGGGAGGAATCGGGGAGCAGGGATTCACCATTCATCACGCCGCCGGATGGTATCTTAACTTCGGGCTGCCGGGTTTGTTTGCTGGTGCCGTCATCCTTGGTTTGGTATGGGCTCAATGTTTCAATTTCTACCGGCGCTTGGAAAGGAACGGCTCAAGTTCCCGGTGGTGGTATATGTTCGCCGTCCTGGCTCCCTGCGGTTTTTTGGCTTCCGTTCCTCCGCTCATCCGTGCAGGCCCGGAAGGATACAAGGGAGTCCTCATCGAAGGACTACTCGTTCCGGCCACAGTGATGCTGCTCGCTTCATATGGACATGACCTCTTCCGCCGAACGGCGCCCGGTCTGTTTCCGGTCCAGGGTCGTTTACCTTAAGGCATCGAGCGATGATCGGGGAACCGCAGTACCACACGCCTTTTGTATCGGTCATCGTTCCATGCCGGAATGAATCGGCGTTTATTGGGGGCTGTCTCGATTCGATTCTTCTGAACGGATATCCGTCGGATCGGCTCGAGGTGTTGGTGGTAGATGGAAAAAGCGAGGATGGGACGCGCGCAGTGCTCGACCGCTATGCAGCACGCTATTCGTGTGTGAGGATTATCGAGAATCCTCGCATGGCGACGCCGAGCGCGCTGAATCTCGCACTCAGCCAAGCGACAGGTTCGTATGTGCTTCGGGTAGACGCGCATAGCAGCCTGGCACCGGGGTACATTCGTTGCTGCGTGGAGGCGCTGGCTCGGTATGGAGCCGACGTAGTAGGAGGCATCATGAAGGCGGTTCCGACGATGCAGACGCACGTCGGCCGATCGATCGTCGCTGCCATAAGCCATCCTTTCGGAGTCGGCAATTCCTATTTTCGAGTTCATACGAAGGGCCCGAAGTGGGTCGATACGATATTCTGCGGATGTTACCGGCGTGAGGTTTTCGATCGCGTTCAGAATGCCGTCAACTATCAGTCTGGGCTTGCATCCGAGGGGACGACGAACACGGGCACCGGCGGGCCGTTCAATGATCGATTGGCACGTGGGCAGGATATGGAGCTCCATCGTCGGCTGAAAAAGGTTGGGGGAAAGATACTACTTATACCCGCAACCACCAGTATTTATTATGTGCGTTCAGACTTGAGATTCTTCTTGTCTCAAAGTTGGAATAATGGTCTGTGGGCAATCTTGCCGTTCGCCTACTGCGATGGAGTCCCCGTGGCTATGCGTCATCTTGTCCCTTTTGGATTCGTATCCACTATCTTACTGACCTCAGCTATCGGCTTCATCCTGCCCAAGTCATTGCTGGCCTGCGGGACAATCCTATCGGCATATGGGACGGCCAACCTTGCAGCTTCTCTTCAAGTAGCGTGGCGCGAGCGGTCCTTCGCGATGGTCTTTGTCGTGCCCGTGATATTTTTCATTTTGCATACGGGGTACGGTTTGGGCTCCCTATGGGGCGCCGTAACGGTGGCTTGTCGTGGCGGACTTTGGAGAAAGATAGGGCGTTCCCGGATAGCGCGCGAGCCGGCCATTGAACAACCATAACGGGTCAGAATGTCCCTGACATGAAGCGCGTCTTCGATTGTGTCATCGCGTTATGCGGGCTCCTTGTCTTAAGCCCGATATTCATCATCCTGGCTATGGTGGTGAAGGGAGCCGACGGTGGGCCGGTCTTTTATAAGGGAACTCGTGTCGGGCTGGGAGGGAGGCCCTTCCGAATCATCAAATTTCGCACGATGGTCGGCGAAGCGGATCGACTAGGCGGCCCAACTGCGGCACTGGGAGATCCGCGCGTGACGCAAGTTGGAAGTATGCTGAGGAAATATAAATTGGACGAATTGCCACAGCTTATCAATGTCATCAATGGCGAGATGAGCCTGGTCGGCCCGAGGCCGGAGGTTCAACAGTACGTAGATCTGTACACGGATGCTGAAAAGGCGATTCTCACGGTTCGACCCGGGCTGACTGATTGGGCCAGTTTGTGGAATATCGATGAAGGCCGGCTTCTAGAGGGAAGTCCGGATCCGGAGAAGACCTATCTCGAACACATTCGGCCGATCAAACTGAAGCTACAGCTTGAATATGTCCGACGACAGACATTTGGAATCGATCTTCAGATTCTCTTCCATACGAGTCTCGCGCTGTTTCGACTCATAGGACCAAACTCCGTTTTCAATGGAATGGAAAGGAGCTAAGCGGGCGATGGATTTAACTGAAATGTCGGACGCCATGCCGCTCATGAAGCCCTTGTATCGCACCATGCTGCTGATCCGTCTCACGGAAGAACGGATCGCCGGTCTGATCGAAGCCAAGGAGATCACGACTCCCTGCCATTTGTGCATCGGTCAGGAAGCGATTGCGGCCGGCGTGTGTGCCGCGTTGGGCCGAGAAGATTCCATATGGAGCGGGCATCGCTCGCACGGTCACTATCTGGCCAAGGGCGGCGCGCTCAACGCGTTGTTCGCGGAGATACTGGGCAAGGCGACCGGCTGTTCAAAAGGCCGCGGCGGCTCCATGCATCTCATTGATACAGCCGCCGGAGTCATGGGAACGGTCCCTCTCGTGGGCGCCACGGTCCCGATTGCCGTCGGGGCGGCGTTTGCGTACAAACTGCGAGGCGACGGCCGGGTAGCGGTGTCCTTTTTCGGAGACGGTGCGACCGAAGAGGGGCACTTCCACGAGTCGCTGAATCTGGCATCGCTGTATCGTCTGCCGGTGCTGTTCGTCTGTGAGAATAATTTTTATTCGACGCACATGTCGCTGGCGGAGCGGCGGCCCAAAGACAATATTGTCCAGAGCGCCGGGCTCTATGAAATGCCCGGAATTCGGCTCGACGGCAACGATGTGCTGACGGTCTATGACTCGGCACGGGAGGCGGTGAAGCGGGCGCGAGCGGGGCAAGGTCCCACTTTCCTGGAATGCCGGACCTACCGCTGGCGAGGCCATGTTGGACCCGCTTGGGATCTGGATGTCGGCGAGCAGCGGCGCCGTGAGTTGGAGGAATGGCTGCCGAAGGACCCGATTCTGCGGTTGCGCGCCCGGATTGTCGACGCCGGCGGCTCCCTGGACTTCTTGGATCGGATGGAAAAGGAGATCCGAGCGGATATCGAGGCGGCGGTCACATTCGCTCGGGACTCGGCCGACCCGGATGCGAGCGAGCTTCTCCAGCATGTGTACGGGAGCAGGAGATAGGCGGTCAATGCGGGAACTCACTTACGCGCAGGCCATTCGCGAGGCGCATGCGCAACTCCTCAAGAACGACCCGCGCGTCTTCGTCTGCGGCCAAGGAGTCTGGAATCCCTGGTATGCGGGCAAGAGCCTCCTGGACCTTGATAAGGAGTTCGGCCGCGAGCGGGTCCTTGACTGTCCGGTATCGGAAAATGCCACGACGGCCGCCGGTATCGGCGCCGCCATCGCGGGCATGAGGCCGATTGTGTTTCACGCGCGGATGGATTTCATGTTGCTGGCCGTCGATCCCATCGTCAACCAAGCGGCGAACTGGTCGTACCTGTTCGGCGGGCAAATCAGTGTGCCGATCGTCATTCGGTGTGTCATCAATCGCGGAGGCGAACAGGGAGCGCAGCATTCTCAGGCCCTGCAAGGGTTGTTTGCGCACGTGCCCGGGTTGAAGGTGGTCATGCCCGCGACTCCTTACGATGCGAAAGGACTCCTCATCGCGGCGGTGCGTGATGGAAATCCCGTCATGTATATCGATGATCGATGGCTCTACGAGGAATCGGGCCCCGTCCCGGAGGAAATGTATGAGGTGCCGATCGGAACAGCCGCCCTCCGGCGGTCCGGAAAGGATGTCACCCTGGTGTCGACGTCGGCGATGCTGCCTGAATCGCACAAGGCAGCGCAGGTTCTGGAACGGCTTGGCATCGGGGTCGAATTAATTGACCTTCGATCCATCAAACCGTGGGACCGCGATCTGGTGTTTTCTTCAGTCGGAAAGACGGGCAGGCTCGTCATTGCGGACGCGGCCTGGATGACCGGGGGCATTGCGGCGGATATAGCGGCGACGGTGGCGGGCGAAGTGTTTCATGCGCTGAAAGCGCCGATTCTCCGTGTGTGTCTCCCGGATGTCCCCGCGCCGACCAGCGGCGCTCTCGAAGCCGCCTACTATATCGGCGCGGAGCAGATCGTGGCCGGTGTTCAGAAAGTGCTGCACTAGAGTACCCACTCCTCATGGCTTATAAAGTTCCCTTTGTCGATCCACGTACGCATTACCGCAAGCTCAAACCGGAAATCGATGCGGCCATTGCCGCCTGCCTGTCACAGGGGGACCTCGTCTGCCGCC
>DATFFC010000060.1:0-5172 GCA_035250505.1 Nitrospiraceae bacterium
GGGCGGAATCGATCTGCAAATCTTGGGAATCGGACTGAACGGCCACCTCGGATTCAATGAACCGGGATCGAGTCTCGGCTCACGCACGAGAATGACGGTGTTGAGCGGCACCACCAGACGCCTGAATGCCCGGCAGTTCAAGGGCGAGACCCCGCCGGAATGGGCCGTGACGATGGGGCTTGGGACGATTCTGGAGGCCCGCGTGCTGCTCCTGCTGGCATTTGGAGAAGAGAAGGCCACCGCCGTCGCAAAGGCCGTCGAAGGGCCGGTGACCGCGTCGGTCCCGGCGTCCGCGCTGCAGTTACACCCCGCCGCGATCCTGATCCTCGATCGAAAGGCTGCGTCACGCCTTCGGAACAAGAAATACTATCGAGCCGAGGCCGCTCGGATGACGGCTCTACTGCCCGATTGGCTGCGGTGAGGATCGGGGTTCGCCCCTCACTACGTGCATCACTTTGACTGCACCGCCGTGCCGTAGACTTGCGTGCAGCCGCGGGAGAACAGAATGAAGAACTGCCAATAGGCGTCCACCGTCACTTCGGTGAGCGCGTCCGCGTAGGGTTTCTTTTTCATCGCATCTTGGACGGCCTCTTTCAACTCATTCCCATCCGTCACCGGAATCAGGCCGAAGATGTGATACACGCAGTCCCGGCCTTCAACTTTGCCGAGCACGGTGTAGCCATTGGGATTCAACGGCTTCGTGGAGGGCGCGATGCCGCCGGGATGATGGAAGCATCCGGCGGTGAGGACTGCGGCTGATACCACAGCGGCGACCATGAATCGCGGCGCCCATCCGTTTAAAACATTTCGTTCCATTCCCTGTCTCTCCCTTCACTTCCTGGTTGTAGCCCTCGGTTGTAGCCCTTCGCAATAGTTGTCCCGCTCTACTCCCGTGAGTCAAGACCTATTGTCCCGGCCATTATCTTAAGCAAACTCTCTGTTCAGGTTTCAGGCTTCTGTGCCGAAAAGAAGTAGCGTGCTCTTTTCCTTTCCTCAAGAGGTGGTCGGTGCGGGGCAATAAGTTCCTAGTCGCGGCTCTCGCTGCAATACCACGCGGCCAATTGCTCGAACATTGGCAGTGGGATCAACGACATAGGTTACTCATCCTGATTCTCTGGTTTCACGTGGCCGCCTATTCGGCTTATGGGATCTTGAATCCTTCCGCCATGGCGGATGCATCGGTCGGCGCCGCCGTCATCGGTCTCTGTATTCTGGCGGCGTCAATACAATCCCTGAGCCGCCGATGGCGCACCGTTATGATATCCATAGGGGGCTTTTCCTGCTCCGCCGTCCTCGTCCATCTCTCTGGGGGCTTTATCGAAGCGCATTTCCATTTTTTCGTGATGATCGCGGTCATTGCGCTCTATCAAGACTGGATGTCCTTCCTCGTCAACCTGACGCTTGTCGTCCTCCATCACGGGTTCACCGGCTGGGTGTTCCCGGCATCGGTCTACAACCATTCATCGGCCTGGGCTCATCCCTGGCACTGGGCTCTCATTCACGGCGCCTTTGTGCTGGCCGAATGCGCCGCCATCCTGGTGTACTGGCGTCTGAATGAGTCGGCCAATGTGCAGGTGCGGGAGAGCGAGACTCGGTTTCGATCCGTGTGCGCCATGTCTCCGGTCGGCATCTATTTGACGGACGAGACCGGGCACTGCCTCTATACGAACGAGCGATGGCAGGAAATCGCCGGGCTTTCTCTTGAAGAGAGTCTCGACACGGGGTGGAGCCGCGCGGTGCATCCTGAAGATCGTGCGGCGGTCATTACCGAGTGGAGCAACTGTGCCGAGAATTCCCAGCCGTATGACGGCGAATTCCGCATACAGCATCGCAACGGGCAGGTGCGCTGGGTGCGTGCCCGCTCCCGTCCGCTGTACAACAGGCAAGGCACCCTCACCGGTCATGTCGGAACGAACGAAGATGTGACCGATCACAGACACGTGGAAGAGCGGCTGGCGGTGCAGTATGCGGCGGCTCACGTCATGAGCGAAGCGAGAGACCGGGACATCGGCCTCGCGCAGATTCTCCAGAAAGTCGGCATTGCGCTCTCGGCAAGCTCGGCCGGGCTCTGGCTCCCAAATGATACGACCCGCCACCTGTCCTGCGCGTCGTTCTGGAGTGCGTCCCCCACCCGTCACGAAGAATTCGAGAGCATGTCGCGATTGCTTACCTTGGATCCCGGAAAGGGAATCCCGGGCCGAGTGCTCTCGACCGGCAGCCCGACCTGGGTGGACGAGTTGGCAGTCGACGACAATTTTCCGCGGCGTGAGGCAGCCGGCCGGTGCGGGTTGCGATCGGCCGTCGCGTTTCCCATCATCGCGGCCGGCAATACCATGGGCATCATGGAGTTTTTCTGGTCGAGCGTGCGGGATCGCGATGAGAAGTTGGTGGTCACCCTCCACCTCATCGGCGTCCAGATCGGACTGTTCCTCGAACGCGTTGAAGCGGAGCGAACGGCTGTCCACGCCAGGGAAGCGGCGGAAGCCAGCGCCCATGCGAAGGCCGATTTCCTGGCCACGATGAGTCACGAGATCCGTACCCCGATGAACGGGATCATCGGCATGACGGGGCTGCTGCTCGATACCGAATTATCCCGGGACCAGCGGGAGTTTACGGAAACAGTCCGGCGGTCAAGCGAGACGTTGCTCAACATCATCAACGACATTCTGGATTTTTCAAAAATCGACGCCGGCAAGCTGGCGATCGAGCGAATCGATTTCGATTTGCGGATCATGATCGAAGATACGCTGGAAGCGATGGCGGAGCCCGCCCAGCGGAAGGGCCTCGAGCTCGTGGGATTGATGGACGCAGAAGTGCCTTTGACCGTCCATGGCGACCCGGGCCGGATCCGGCAGATTCTCGGCAATCTCTTGAGCAACGCGATCAAGTTCACCGACTGCGGCGAAGTCGTCGTTCGGGCGACTCCGGTGGGCAGGATCGGCGACGATGTCATGATCCGGTTTGACGTGGTGGACACGGGCATCGGGATCAGACCCGACCACATCGGAAAACTCTTTCAATCTTTCAGTCAGGCGGACAGTTCCACGACGAGAAAATACGGCGGGACCGGACTCGGCCTTGCCATCTCTAGGCGGCTGGCGGAATTGATGGGTGGGGAAATCGGCGTCGAGTCGACACCAGGGCGTGGAAGCCGGTTCTGGTTCACAGTCCGCCTCGGCCGCCTGGACGCGGCTGCATATCCGCCCATGCCCGACATATCCGACCTCAGGGGTCTGCGGCTCTTGGTGGTCGATGACACGGAGACAAACCGCACGCTCCTTCGTCACTACGCCAAGTCCTGGGGCCTGACCTATGCCGACACGGACCGCGCTTCGGACGCTCTTTCCATGCTGCGCGAGGCGGCGCGGGCCGGACAACCGTTCGACTTGGCGATTCTCGACATGCAGATGCCGGGTATGAATGGGCTCGAGCTCGCCCGCGCGATCACGGCGGACCGGCAGCTCTCCGCGCTCAAACTCGTATTGCTCACCTCCATCGCAAGGCGGGGGGACGGCAAGTTGGCGCAAGAGGCCGGGATTGCCGGATACCTGACGAAACCGATCCGCCAAGCTCAACTCCATTCTTGTCTCAAGATCGTTATGCACCGCGCCGTGGCGACCTCTCCGGCCGCCAATTCCGATCAATGCCCTACATCAAACCAGATCATCACGAAACATCAGGTCTTGGAAACCGAGGCGCGGGCGAAAGCCCGCTTGCTGGTGGCTGAAGACAATTCAGTGAACCAAAAAGTGGCGGTTCGCCTGCTCGAAAAGTTGGGCTACAAGGCCGATGTCGTCGGGAACGGCCTCGAGGCCATCGATGCGCTTCTCCGATGCCCTTATGAGGCGGTCCTGATGGACTGTCATATGCCGGAGTTGGACGGATTCGAGGCAAGCCGGCAGATTCGCGCCTTGGAAAGCCGAGGGGCTTTGAGGGCGCATGTCCCGATCATCGCCATCACGGCCAATGCGATGCAAGGCGATCGTGAGCGCTGCCTGCTCGCGGGGATGGATGACTACGTCAGCAAACCCATCGGGATGGACCCATTGCGCGCCACACTCGCGAAATGGATAAAGACCCCGGACGACAAAACCGGGGACAGTGCCGCCGCGTAAGTGGACGGCGCTCCTCCCTCCGTCACCTCCGGCCGGTCGAATTCTGAAGAAACGGCGCCACCGTCACGTCGTGAGCGGCGCTCTCACGCGCCGCCTCGCGATGAGAAGCGACGATCCTGCATTGCCGCTACCGATTGACACAGTGGCACAGACATCATGCCGGATGCACAGGACTCCTTAGGGAGAGACCCGGGGAACTCTATCAATTACAGTTAGGAATTCTGCGATTCCCGCCGATAGAGCAATAGGCACGTGTGTTGCTTAACCAACGAGCGACAGTCTGCGGAAAGCACCCGCACCGGCACAATCTCTAACGGCAACTGAAGGAGTCAGCCATGCACCAGCCCCTAGGAATGCGCGTGTATCTTACGGCCTTGGCCATGTTCATCACCTCTATGGTCGGCCGGTCTTGGGCCGCCCACCGCTAACGCCCCCTACTCTACCGCTTCGGTAACGCCGATCCGGCTTTACGCCGTTTTTTGAAGCCGTTTGCCGGCAGCACGGTAAAGCTGATGACTGCTTGACGCGCCTCGCGCAGAGTCGCTCAATCCAAACGCCTCACCGGCTCGCTGCCTCCGTCTCATCACTCTCCGTGGCCGGCCGGACCGCAACCGCATCATCTGCCGGGACGACATGGGAGCCATATTCGCTGGCATAGACGGCAATGAACGACGTGCCGACCAGGAAGACATGAGAGGCGTAATAGGCCCAGAGTAAAATCAGAACGAAGGAGCCGGCGCCTCCGTAGAATGTGACCAGGGCGCTATGCCCCAGCCACACGACGATCACCATGCTGCCGGCGACGTACAAGAGTGTGGTGAGCAGCGCCCCGAGCCACACATCTCTCCACGCCACCTTGGCCTGCGGCACCCATTTATAGATCAGCGCAAACACCAGGGCCAATACCAAATAGGAAATGACCGCGCTTGCGACACGGAGCCATGGCCGGGCATCGCCGTCCGCCCCAATCACCGCATGGGTGCCGATACTGAAGACGGCGCTCACAATCAGCGACACGAGCAGCATGAACGCGATGCCCACAAGACCGAGCCTAGAG
>DATFFC010000061.1:0-3486 GCA_035250505.1 Nitrospiraceae bacterium
TTCCCCGACCATTCGCATGGCGCGGATAAGATGGATGCCGTGCTGTCGGGGCGATTTCGAATCGTCTTGGCAGGTCACGAGATGGTCTTGGAAGCCGGAGATATGGTGGCGGTACCAGCCGGGGCCGTGCACTCGGCGCAAGTCATCGGCAATGAGCCGGTCGTCAATTTAGACGGACTGAAAATGTAGAGCGTCGTTTATCGCGCACGCCCGATCTAGAAGTCTTCGTGCGTCTTGACCCGCTTCAGAAACGCGCCGAGGTCGGGGTCGGCCTGAGGTCCGAACGCATCGGCAATCGTGCCGCGCGTGCCGTCTTTCGCTTGAATGGCATAGAGCACCGACATGTCATCCGGGTCGCTTATGCCTTCGAATCGATGGTGTTCGACGATGGTCAACTCATCGGGCATGAACATTTTCCCGCTATTGACTGCCTTGAACGTCTTGTCGAGAAATTCGAAGTTTGCCGTATAGCCTCTCTTTCGAAGTCCCTCAACAGCTTCCGACAAGGTCTTGTAGGATTGCAGTGTCATCGATTGGCCCCCGCATACGGTCGGCTTCCTCCATACAGCATGGGTCAGGCCGGGAATTAGTGCAATAGGGGCGCGCGTGTGGGAACCATCCCACGGGAAAGGTACAGGAATAGAAACGGATGGCTCAATGGGGCGGCATCCGATCTTTAAACGTCAGCTCCGCTACGGCCGATTTGTCGAGTTGCCCCTTTCCTAGCTTCACCAGCCGCCGATATTGGTCGTGCGTAGCCTTTGCGAGAGGCAAATCGAGCCCGGCGTCTTCCGCCAAGGCCAGCGCGATGCCCGAATCCTTTGCGGCGTGGGCGGCGGAGAAGAAACAGTCGTGCGCGCGGTGCTGCATGTCTTCTCCATCGGTCTCTAAGACTCGTGAGTTGGCACCCGTCTGAGCAAACACTTCTCGAAGCATGGTGAGATCAAGACCCAACGAGGCGCCGAGTCCCAAGCCTTCAGCGAGCGCGGCGGTGTTGCAGTTCATGACCATATTGACCAGCGCCTTGACCTTGGCGGCTTGACCGGCGTCACCGACATAGCGGAGGCTGGCGCTGAGTTTTTCCAAGAGCGGCCTCGCTCGGTCGAACACTCGTTGCCTGCCGCCGCACATGAGGTACAACGTGCCCTGGCGCGCCTGTGTGATGCTGCTGGCCATACAGGCCTCGAGGCTCTGTCCGCCGTTCTGCTCCACGAGCGTCTGCACTTCGACATGCACGGCCGGTGAAACGGTCGCGCAGTTGATAAACAGCCGGCCTTGAGCATGGCGCAGAAGGCTTGTTTCGCCGGTGCCGGAATAGATCAGCCGCATGGCCGCATCGTCGGACACCACCGTAAAGATGGTATCGGCCATCTCGGCGACCTGTGCCGGAGTCCGGGCGGCGTCACAGTGCAGTTCGGAAGCCAATTCTTGGGCCCTAGGATGATCGACATCGTAAACGGCCAAGACTTTTTCGCGTTGCTCGTGGAGCCGGCGTGCCATATTGGCGCCCATCCGGCCGACTCCCACAAAGCCGATGTGAAACTCGTTCATGAAGCGGCCTTCTTCCTTTCCGAATGTCCTAGTGTGGATTGCTTCACACGCGACGAAAGCCCGAGCGCGGCGTGTCGGTCGTCAAGCGGAGTCCGAGTGTAGCATACCGCAAGCTTTTAAGATGTCGGGGTGCGGACCGGATCTGTGTGCGTCTGGTTTGCAAAGTGCTGCCGGATATGGTGCAGAACATCCAGGGAACGTGTTACCCTCTGGTCCCTTTCGATGCCGGTGGAGAATGCCGTGAGACGAGAGGTCGCAATGGCCCGAGTGGCCATTCCTGCTTTTCTAGTTTTGGCCGCAGTACTGCTCGCCGGCTGTCCTCGGGTGATCTCGCTGGATTACGTCCCGTCCAATAAGCTTAAGGGCCAAGGACGGCTGCAAGTGGAGACGTTCAAGTATCGAACGCCCGACAAAGGAATTGAAAGGCCGAAAGAAATAGGGGCGGACGCGCAGGAATTCGAGGTCTTCTACTTGTCTCAGGACATCGGCGCGTTCTTCACGGACGCCCTGAAGAAGGAATTGGCTCATTCGGGTTACGAGGTCGAGCCGGCAGAAAAAGTCGTGGTTTCCGGGACGATCGAACGGTTCTACTTTGACTATGAACGACCCGATGGCCAGGCCTTTGAGATCCATGTATCGTATAGGATAAGCCATGGCGGAGCCCCGGTTTATTCCTACGTCTGCGAATCGACCCAGCAACGGTCTACGACTCTGACGACGAGCGGGCTGGTCATCAAATCCGGAATCAAGGATTGCATTGAACGGTTTATTCAAGCGGCTCAGGGCGCCGAGGTGATGTGAGGCGCTGACGCCACGGTTTGCTATGATACGCAAAATTGTCGGGTTTCACCAGGATGAGGAGAATCACTGGGTGGCCGATCTTGAATGCGGCCACGGCCAGCATGTACGCCATCAACCGCCGATGACGACGAGGCTGTGGGTGCTCACCCCACAAGGGCGGACGCAGCATCTCGGCACGGAGTTGAATTGCAAGAAATGCGGTGAAGGTGAGTAGCGGGTTAGGAAAACAACCACCCCCACACCGACGACAACCACCCGGTTAGGCTGCCGATCCATGATTCCTCCGCCGGAGCCGGTTGAGGCTTTGAGGCCGGGGCAGCGGTTGGCTTGGCCACGGCCGTTTGAGCGGGGCCAGTGGGCGTGGGGGACGGCGCCGCCATGGTTGCGGGAGCAGGGGCGACGGATGGGCCGGTGGCGACCTGCGGAGCCGACATCGGCTGTACGGCGGCCGTAGATGCATTGGTCGTGGCTGAGGGCTCCTCCGGGAGCGGGGTCACGGTCGCCACGAGACGGGAACCATCGTCTTTCGGTTCCGCCGCCTGAGACACGCGGAGCACGTCCCCGACGTCCGGCACCTGCTGCATGTCTTTCTCGTAACGGTCGATGACGGCCTGCATGTTCAGTTCATCTCGCTTGGCCGCCTTAATGCCTTGTATGTGTTTCTGTTGCTCGCTTTGAAGCGCCCTTGCCTTCGCCTTGAGGCCGTCCAGCCGGCCCTGTTCGGCCTTGTATTCCTCGTATCCGGCTCGCGCTTGTTGTAATTCCTTCCTGATCGTCGCCAAGAGCCGCTCCCCATCGAGATTGAGTTTCTCGAGGGCGGCTCGCTGCTGTTCGAGCGCGTGGACTTCCGCTTGTGCCCGTCCGAGTTCGGCTCGCAACCCATCCATTTCACTCGCCACGGACTCATATCGGCTCTTGGACACGCAGCCGATCAGTGAGACGGCGCAGACAATTCCAAGACAGAAATATCGGACATGTCGGCGACCTCGTCGGCTTTGGACAGGCACATACAGACGGTTCATAGACTTCATTGCTGTACCCTCATGCTGAGTGCGAAGCAGTGTGCGCGGCTTGCGCGGCTGACCCTTTCTGGATGCAGATCCTACTGTTCCAGAAAAGAGCCAAAACGGCAAA
>DATFFC010000062.1:0-23122 GCA_035250505.1 Nitrospiraceae bacterium
CGTTGCGGCGGAGGTTCCGGCAAGAGCTCGAACTGGTGAACTTCAATGCAGCCTTGGCGGTGCGTGGTGCCGAGACAATCCGAACCGGTATCGCCGCCGCCGATAATCACCACGCGCTTGCCTTTTGCCGTGATCGGCTCCTCATAAAGGGGAATGCCGGCGTTGCGCTTGTTCTGCTGCGTGAGATAGTCCATAGCAAAGTGAATGCCCTTGAGATCACGGCCTGGAATCGGGAGATCTCTCGGCTGCTCCGCCCCCATCGTGAGACCGATCGCGTCAAACTGACTTCGCAACTGCTCCACGGTGAGGTCCTTGCCGACTTGCACGCCGGTTTTGAATTGCACCCCTTCGGCCTTGAGCTGTTCGAGCCGCCGATCGATGACCCACTTCTCCATCTTGAAATCAGGAATACCGTAGCGCAACAGACCGCCGATCCGGTCGGCCTTTTCGAAGACCGTCACCGTATGGCCGGCTCGCGCCAACTGTTGCGCCGCGGCCAACCCAGCCGGACCGGAACCGATGATCGCGACGGTCTTCCCGGTCTTCGCCACCGGCAACACCGGATCGATCAAGCCTTCATTGAACCCGCGATCGATAATGTTCCACTCGATCACGCGGATCGACACGGGGTCGCTGTTGATACCGAGTACACAGGCCGATTCACAGGGCGCCGGACAGAGGCGGCCGGTGAACTCCGGAAAGTTATTCGTCGTGTGCAAGGCTTTCAGCGCATCGCGCCACCGACCTCGGTACACCAGATCGTTCCATTCAGGGATTAAATTAACCACGGGACAGCCGTTCGCGCTCTGGCAAAACGGCACGCCGCAGTCCATACAGCGGGCACCCTGCGCCTGCAGCTTCTCTTCGGCGATCGGCTCGTACATTTCCTTCCAGTCAAGCACCCGCAGCTCGACCGGCCGCCGCTTCGGCCCCTCACGAGGATATTTCAGAAAACCTTTGATATCACCCATCTATCGCTCGTCTCTCGTTCCTCGTCGTTCGTATCTCGTATCTCGTTAGCAACTAAGTGAGAACTTACGCTTTACGCTTTACGCTTTACGCTTTGCTTTACATCTCACCTGCCCGCCCCGCGCACCTTTCTTACCCGCCACACCACCGGTTGCCTTGCCCGGCAACCGATTGCCCGGGGACGTGCGCCTTTCCCGGGTCCTACCCTTTCGCGCTCTTGGCTGCGGCCGCCGCCTTCCGCTCGGCCAGCACCCGCTTGTAATCGACCGGCATGACCTTGACGAACTTCGGCAGCATGGTCTCCCACATGTCCAGCACTTCTTTGGCCTTTCGACTTCCCGTGTACATGAAATGCTTGGTGACCATATCATGCAACAATTGCTTGTCCTCTACGGTGGTGACCTTTTCGAGTTCGACCATCCCGAGGTTACAGCGGGATTCGAATTTCCCCAGCTCGTTCAACACAAAAGCCACACCGCCGGACATGCCCGCCGCAAAATTGCGCCCGGTTCGTCCGAGGACGACCACTACGCCGCCCGTCATGTACTCGCAGCCATGATCGCCGGTCCCTTCGATCACCGCCTGCGCCCCGCTGTTCCGCACGGCAAACCGCTCGCCCGCCATGCCGTAGAAATAGGCTTCGCCCTGCGTCGCGCCGTAGAGGGACGTATTGCCGATAAGAATCGTTTCCGCCGGCGAAAAGAGCGAGGCCTTCGGAGGGAAGACGACAATCTTCCCGCCCGACAGACCCTTGCCAAGATAGTCGTTCGATTCTCCTTCGAGAATTAAGGTGACGCCGCGCGCCAGGAACGCCCCGAACGATTGGCCGGCCGATCCGGTGAACTTGATCGTAATCGTATCCGGCGGCAGTCCCTCCAACCCATACTTCTTTACAATCGTACTGGAGAGCACAGTGCCGACCGTGCGATTGATGTTCTTGATCGGGAGGTCGAGCGTCACCTTCTCGCCGTTTTCGATCGCGGGCCGGCACAGTTCGAGCAATTGGTTATCAAGAATACAAGCGAGCCCGTGGTCCTGTTTCTGCACGCAGTAGCGCGGCACTTCCGGCCCCACATCGGGCACCGCGAGCAGCGGCGTGAGATCGAGGCCCTTCGCTTTCCAGTGATCGATGGCTTTCTGCGCTTTCAGCTTGTCCACGCGTCCGATCATCTCATCGATCGTGCGGAATCCCAGCTTGGCCATGAGCTGCCGCGCTTCCTCCGCCACGAAGTAAAAATAGTTGACGATGTGCTCGGGCTGCCCGGTGAATTTTTTCCGAAGCACCGGGTCTTGCGTCGCAATCCCGACCGGGCAGGTGTTGAGGTGGCACTTCCGCATCATGATGCACCCTTCGACGATCAAGGGCGCGGTGGCAAATCCATATTCTTCCGCCCCCAACAGCGCGGCGACCACCACGTCCCGCCCGGTCTTCATCTGACCGTCGGTCTCTACACGGATGCGCCCGCGCAGGTCGTTCAGCACGAGCGTCTGATGCGTTTCAGCGAGACCCAATTCCCACGGGATGCCGGCATATTTAATGGAGGCGAGCGGCGAGGCACCGGTTCCGCCGGAATCTCCGCTGATGAGCACCTTATCCGCATGCGCCTTGGCCACTCCGGCCGCGACGGTGCCCACGCCGACCTCGGCCACCAGCTTGACCGACACATCGGCATCCGGATTCGAGTTCTTCAAATCAAAGATGAGCTGGGCCAAATCCTCGATCGAATAGATGTCATGGTGCGGCGGAGGAGAAATCAACTGCACACCCGGCGTCGCATATCGGAGCCGGGCAATGTTTTCGTCCACCTTGTGTCCCGGCAACTGTCCGCCTTCGCCGGGCTTTGCCCCCTGGGCCATCTTGATCTGAAGCTCGCGGGCGTTGACTAAGTAGTGGGTCGTCACACCGAATCGGGCGGACGCCACCTGCTTGATATAGGAATTCCTAGAATCGCCGTTGGGTGCCGGAATGAACCGCTCAGGATCTTCGCCCCCTTCCCCGGTGTTGCTCTTTCCCCCGATCCGGTTCATGGCGATCGCCAGGGTCTCATGCGCTTCCTTGCTGATCGATCCGAACGACATCGCGCCGGTATTGAACCGCTTCATGATGGCCGACGCCGGTTCCACCTCTTCGATTGGAACCGATGCCGGCGCAAACTTGAATTCCAGAAGCCCGCGCAAATTGGACCGCCGCATGCTCTCGTCGTTCACGAGCGCGGCGAATTCGGCATAGGTCTTGGCATCGTTGACCTTGGTCGAATGCTGCAGCTTATAAATGGTTTCCGGGCTCCAATTGTGGTGCTCGCCTTGCACGCGATAATGAATCTCGCCGCCGAAATCCAGTTGCATGATCGGCGCCGGTTCGTACGCAATGCGGTGCCGCCGGAGCGCCTCCTCACCGATCTCACGAATTCCGATGCCCTCGATCCTCGATGGAGTGCCGGTGAAGTACCGATCGACGAGCTCGCGATTCAATCCGATGGCCTCGAAGATCTGTGCCCCGCAATAGGATTGCACGGTCGAGATGCCCATCTTCGAGAAGATCTTGAGCAGGCCCTTATTGATGGCCTTGATGAACTTCCCCTCCGCCGTTTGGGCATCCAAGCCTTCCGGCAAATAGCCGTCGCGTTCCAGATCCACCAGCGTTTCAAAAATGAGATAGGGATTGACCGTGCCGGCTCCGTAGCCCAGCAGACAGGCGAACTGATGCACGTCGCGCGGCTCGCCGGTTTCGAGGATCAGCCCGACCTCCGTCCTCGTGCACTCGCGGACGAGATGATGATGCACGGCCGAGATGCCCAGCAGGCTCGGAATCGGTGCCCATTCTTCATTCACGCCCCGGTCGCTCAGGATCAAGAACGTATAGCCTTCTTTAATCGCCTGCGACGCCTGCTTGCAGAGATCGTCGACGGCCGCGCCCAACCCGTCCGGTCCTTCCGCCACCCGGAACAGCATGCGGAGCGTTTTGCTCTTGAAGTGTGAATCGGCGATCTCTCGGATCTTCTGCAAATCGGCATTGGTCAGAATGGGCTGCTGCACCTTGATGCGCCGGCAGGATTCCGGTGATTCGTCCATCAGATTCGGCTTCGGCCCGATGTTCGTCACCAAGGACATGACGAGCTGTTCGCGGATCGGGTCGATCGGCGGGTTCGTCACTTGCGCGAACAATTGCTTGAAATATTTAAACAGCAATTGCGGCCGCTCGGACAGAACGGCGAGCGGCGTATCCGTCCCCATCGATGAGACGGCCTCTTCCCCGGTCACAATCATCGGGGTGATCACCATTTTGAGCTCTTCGACCGTATAGCCGAAAGCCTGCTGTCGCTGGCGAATGGTCGGATGGTCCGGCTGCGGGACATTGAGCGGCTCGGGCAATTCATCCAGCGAGATGCCGTACTGCGTCACCCAACTGCGATAGGGTTTGCGGCCGACGATGTCGGCTTTGATTTCCTCATCGTCGATGATCCGCCCTTGCACCGTATCGACGAGGAACATTCGGCCCGGCATGAGCCGGCCTTTCTGGCGAACGTTCTTTGGGTCGGCAGGCAGGACACCCGCTTCCGACGCCAGCACGACGACACCGTCGGTCGTGACCTGGTAACGGCACGGCCGCAGGCCGTTCCGATCCAACGTGGCGCCGATCAACTTGCCGTCGGTGAAACAGACCGCCGCAGGGCCGTCCCACGGTTCCATCATGGCCGCGTGGTACTGATAGAAGCCGCGGCGGTCCAGATCCATCTGCGGGTTCGCCACCCACGGCTCCGGAATGAGCATCATCATCGCGTGGGGCAAGGAACGGCCGCCCAAGTAGAGAAACTCCAGCGCATTGTCGAGGCAGGCGGAGTCGCTCTGATTCTCGGACACAATGGGGAACAACTTTTCCATGTCCGCGCCGAAGAGGTCGGAATTCAGCCGGCCCTGGCGCGCCCGCATCCAATTGATATTGCCCTTCAGCGTATTGATCTCCCCGTTGTGACAGACATAGCGATAGGGATGGGCGAGCGGCCAGGTGGGAAACGTGTTCGTGCTGAAACGGGAATGGACGAGCGCCATCGCACTCGTCACGGTCGCGTCGTTGAGATCTTGATAGTAGGCCGCCATTTGGCTCGGCAGCAGCAACCCTTTGTACACGATCGTGCTGCTCGACAAACTTGAAATGTAGAAATAGTCACGACCTTCGATCGCTGAGTCTCGGACGGCCTTCTCGATCCGTTTCCGGATCACGTAGAGTTTGCGTTCGAATTGCTCCTCATTGAAGATCCCGCGCGCGATAAATACCTGGCGCATGAACGGCTCGGTCTTGCGAGCCTGCGTGCCGATCGCATCGCTCTTGACCGGCACATCGCGCCACCCGATGAGCTTCGCCCCTTCCTCTTTGACGATGCCGCTGATCAGCGTTTCACATTGCTTGCGCGCATCGGACTCCCGCGGCATGAACAGCATACCGACGCCGTATTCGGCGGCGTTCGGCAGCTTGATGCCGAGGTCCTTCGCGGCACGTTTAAAGAATTCATGGGGCACCTGGAGCAGAATACCCGACCCATCGCCCGTGCAAGGATCGCAGCCTTGCGCCCCTCGATGCGACAGATTCTCCAATACCTGAAGTCCGTTCTGGACAATGTTGTGAGACCGCTGGCCCTTGATATTGACCACGAAGCCGATCCCGCAGGCATCCTTTTCAAACCGAGGATCGTATAGGCCTTGTGGAGGAGGAAATCCTGGGACGTTCATGATGTGCCGCTCGCAGCGTATACCTTACTCCTTCTCGACACACAATTCACGAGAACCGATGCATGATGTACTGAGTTTGGAAGCGACGCGAATACAACGATGGGGACTTTCACTGGTCTCCGGTCAGGGGCGCGAACGAGGGCTCACCTTACTGGATGCACCGTGAAACTGTCAAGATTCGGTCTCGCTATGCCCTCGTTTTACTTGACTTACTCACACACCCTGCCCTACTATCCGCCGCATGCCGAACGGACCTAGCACGCTGACGCTGCACACGATGGCCGATGTGTGGGAGGCTTATCGAGATGAGCTCGCGGGGGTTGAAGAGGAGGTCAGAAAAAACCTCGATTCCAGCGTCGGGTTGGTCAATACCGTTGCTGCCCATATTCTCAGCAGCGGCGGCAAACGAATCAGACCCCTCTTTGTGCTCCTGTGCGCCGGACTGTGCGGCTACTCGGGGCGCGATCATCTCGTTCTCGGGAGCCTGGTAGAATTCATCCATACCGCGACGTTGCTGCACGACGACGTCGTCGATGACGCGGATGTGCGCCGGGGACAGAGGGCCGCTCGGAAAGTCTGGGGCAATCAGATCAGCATCCTCGTCGGCGATTACCTCTATTCTCGCGCCATCTGCCAAATCGTCGACTTTCGCAACCAGTCGATCAACGAGACCATGTCCGAAGCCTGCCGCAAGATGGCGGAAGGCGAAGTCTTGCAGCTTTATTACAACGGGAACCCGTTGATGCCCGAACCGGAGTATCTGCGGATCATTGAACACAAGACGGCCGGCCTGATCGCGGCGTCCTGCAAAATCGGATCGATCATCGGCGGAGCCACGGACGATCAGCAAGATACGCTGTTTCGGTTCGGCCAGCATCTAGGCATCGCATTCCAGTTGGCGGATGATACGCTTGACTACGTCGCCAATGGCGATCAACTCGGCAAAACGCTGGGACAGGACCTGCGTCAGAGCAAGGCCACGCTGCCGCTTCTGCATCTCCTCCAACACTGTCCCGAGCAGGACCGACAGATGATCAAGGACCGGATGGAAACCCGGACTTTGAGTCAGGACGATCTCCATCGCATCCTCACGCTCATGCAGGAGTTCGGCTCGATCAGTTATGCAATGGATCGGGCGCAGGCTTTTGTCGCAGCGGCCAAGCGGGATCTCGACGTATTCGACGACGGCAATCCCAAGCGGGCCCTGTCGATCGCCGCAGATTATATGGTGACGCGCGATCGGTAAGTTTCGGCCCGGCCCGCCGTTCAGTTCAATCAGTTCCAATGTCGCATCGCGTGCAGATGAGCCCGCCGTCGCCGAATCAGCCACCGCGTTTGATTCGCCGGTCGCGCGGTCAACTTTTCTTGTCGAGGATTCTCCATGGCCCACGTGATTCCGTTTCGCGGCACTCTCTATGATCCGTCCACCGTCGGCGACCTTGCTCAGGTCGTGGCTCCTCCCTATGATATCATCGATGCCGCGATGCAGCGCGCGTTGCATGAGCGTCACCCGCAGAACATCGTCCGGTTGGAGCTGGGCTATGAACAACCGGGCGACGATGCCGGCTCGAACAAGTATCAGCGCGCGGCGGCGGCACTCAAAGACTGGCTGCACGGAGGAGCATTGCGACGGGACACGGACCCGGCGCTCTATTACCATACGATAGAATATGTCCCGCCTTATGCACCGGCGGGCGCACCCACGCGGCTCATGAAAGGCTTTCTGGCCACGGTCGCGTTGGAAGAATTCGGCACCGGCAAGATCTATCCCCACGAGCACACGCGCGCCGCGGCCAAGACGGACCGGCTCAACCTGATGCGCGCCTGTCGAGCCAACTTCAGTCCGATCTTCTCCTTATATTCGGATCCTTCCGGCGACGTTCTCGGCTCACTCGCACAAGTTACGGCGACCGAAAAGCCCCGCATCGATTTTCGCGACGAGGCCGGATTCCGTCAGCGCTTGTGGTCGGTCACGAATACGACGGTCGTGCACAGAGTCGTCGAGGCGATGAAGACCAAGCCCCTCTTCATCGCGGATGGGCACCACCGGTACGAGACCGCGCTGAATTACCGCCGGCTTCGTCGGGAAGCAGCGGGGGCGGCCCAGGACACGTTGCAACCATACGACAGTGTCATGATGTTGTTCGCGAGCCTGGAGGACGACGGCTTGACCGTGCTCCCGACACATCGGGTCCTTACCACCCCCGTGCCGCCGGTGGCCGATATAAAGCAGCTGCTCTCGGAATCGTTTGAGTTCATCGACTTTCCGTTCCGGCTCGACCAGGAAGCGAAGGTCCGGCAGCAATTCTTGAACGCCTTGCGGGCTCGAGAGCACTCCGCCCCGGTCTTTGGCCTGGCCGTTCGACACGATTCCCATTACTACCTGCTTCAGCTCCGCGAGAATCATCGGCCGGCGGCGACGGAGTCTCCCAGGGATCGACTCGATGTCTCCATCCTCCAACGGCAGGTCGTCGGCAAACTGTGCCCGAGCCAAAAAGAACAGGAAGCCATGTTCTATACCAAGGACGCTCATGAGGCTCTGAGCTGGGTCCTGGACGGTACCGGGACGGCCGCATTGCTTTTGAACGCGACGAAGGTCGGCGAGGTCCAAGCCGTCGCATCGGCGGGCGAACGGATGCCGCACAAGTCCACCTACTTCTTTCCCAAACCGCTCACGGGACTCGTGATCAACGTGATGGAGGAATAGCAGGTTTCGAATTTCGAACTTCGCCTTTGGAATTTGGTGCTTGGAGTTTGAGAGTTACTAGGACTGAGGAGTTACCAGTTGAAGGGCAAGATTCTCATCGTCGATGACGACCAGGATATCGTGACCATGCTCCAGGATCGGCTGGAGGCCAGCGGATATCGCACCGTCACGGCCGGCGACGGACAGCGCGGCCTCGAGCTCGCGGAACAAGAATCCCCGAACTTGCTGCTCTTGGATCTGGCTCTCCCGCGCGTGAACGGCCTGGACGTCCTCAGGCGCCTGGCGCAAACCCGCAACATGGACGATCTTCCCGTGATCGTGATGACCGCGCAGGGCACGATTCCGGACGCGGTGGAAGCCATGCGACAGGGAGCCTATGATTTCCTGCTCAAACCGCTCGACAAGGACCACTTGTTGATCGTGATTCAAAAGGCCCTCGAGCGGGATTCGCTCAAGCGCCAGGTCGCGGTCCTGAAATCGGATATCCAAAACCGCTACGCCACGATCGTCGGCGCCAGCGCCAAGATCCAGACCGTTGTCGAATCGGCTCAGCGGGCGGCCAAATCCGATGCCGGTGTCCTGCTGCTGGGAGAGAGCGGTACCGGGAAGGAGTTGTTCGCGCGATCGATCCATCAATGGAGCCCGCGCCAAAGCATGCCGATGGTGGTGATCAACTGCGTGGCCCTTACGGAATCGCTTCTGGAGAACGAACTGTTCGGCCACGAGCGCGGCGCCTTTACCGGCGCGGATCGGCTTCAGAAGGGCAAACTCGAGATGGCCGACGGCGGCACCGTCTTTCTCGATGAGATCGGCGACATGTCGCTCCCCCTGCAAGCCAAACTTTTGCGCGTAGTGCAGGATCGTGAATTTCACCGCGTGGGAGGCACCAGGCCCGTGTCCGTCAGCATCCGCTTCATCGCCGCCACGAACAAGGATCTGAAGCAGGCCGTGAAGAGCGGACAATTCCGCGAGGATCTCTTCTTTCGACTGAATGTCGTGAGTTTGACCCTACCGCCGCTTCGAGAACGCATCGAAGACATTGAGCCGCTCGCGAAGTTTTTCCTTGAACGCCATACACGGGAACAGAAGCGGCCGGGCATGACGTTGAGCCAGGCTTCAGTGACCGCCCTCACCCGCTACCCGTGGCCCGGCAACATCAGGGAATTGGAGAACGTCATCGCGCGCACGGTTGTGCTCAGTCCGGGCGACGTGATCGAACCAGACGTCTTAGGATTGTCGCCGGTAGAGGCTTCGGTCCATACCGCGGGTCCCGCCGGCCTTTCTTACATCAACCTGCCTTACCACCAGTCGATGGAAGAACACAGCTCATACATCATCGACATGGCGCTGGAGAAGGCGGGCGGTAATCAAACGAAGGCGGCGGAATTACTGGGGCTTCAGCGGACCTACCTCGCCCGGCTGATCAAGCAGCGAAAACCGTCCGAGAACTGAGGATGCTGAAGCCGTCCGGCGGCTTCTCAAGGCTCTCGGCTCTCACCGGATTACGGCCTCGCTTGACGGGACACTGGATGCTCATAGCGCCTTGCGGGAGGCCAGGTCCACCAAGCCGTGAGCCGCATCCTGTTCAACCTGCGCATACCGTTCCGGTGTCCCCACATCCGACCAATAGCCGGTCAGGTCATAGCCGACAATCCGTTCCCCTTGCTGCACGCCGCGGACATACGCGTCGATGATGGACGATTCTCGACCGTGAGGGACGGCGGCCAGCAACCGCGGATGCAGGATGTGGATACCGGCGAACATCCGGGGCTCTGTCGGACCGTCCGATGGTAGCCCGCGACCGGTAATGGTCTTCACCTGCCGGTCCGGGCCGATCTCGACCAGCCCCCACCGCTCAGCGTCGGGATCTTTGCGCACCACCAGCGTGGCGGCCGCATTGCGCTCTTGATGGAAAGCCATGAGCGCCTCCAGGTCCAGCTCGAACAAGGTATCGCCGTTCAGTACGAGAAACGGCTCGCCATTGAAGAAGGTTTCCACTTGCTTGATGCCGCCGCCGGTTCCCAGAATGACGGCTTCATGGGAATACTGGAGCCGGAGTCCGAAACGGGCCCCATCGCCGAGCGCCTGTTCGATCATGGGACCGAGATGATGAAGGTTGATGACGACGTCCCGGAAGCGGTGTCGCTTGAGGAGCAGGAGGTTCCAGACGATCAGCGGCGTGCCGGCGATTGGGAGCAGCGGCTTGGGCATGACATTGGTCAGAGGCCTCAGCCTAGTCCCAAACCCTGCGGCAAGGATCATGGCTTTCATAAAATAGTGCTGAGTGCTGAGTTATGGGTGCTGAGTTGCAACGCACCGAGCTATGAATGCGGGTGGGTATGATGACATCTAAGCTGCATGGTGCAGCTGCCGCTCCCATGTCGAACCCTTCTCACTCCGGCTCCCAACTCAGAACTCAGCACTCAGAACTCGTGGTCCGCGCTTTGTAGTTCCGGCACGTACGGCGTGAGATGTTTGCGTAGGGTCGCGAGTTCGGGATACTTCATTAGATTGTGCTTGACGTACCCGAGCACCCGGGGAATGTCGGCCAGGAATTTCGGATTGTGCTTCACCCGGTCGATATACACGAACCGGCCGGCAGCTTTGAGATTCCGTTGGATGCTGGTTAGATCGAACAGCCGCCGAAACGCCTCGGGATTGGGAGCCTGCCCCTGCGCCGCCAGGCCGTCCAGGAAATGATCGATTAATCGATCGATCAACTCTTCGTCCAATCGAATGTAGGCATCCCGAAGCAGCGAGGCGAGATCGTAACTGGCCGGCCCCATCAGCGCATCCTGAAAATCGATCACCCCCAATCGGCCCCCGTCCACCATAAGATTGCGGGAATGATAGTCCCGATGGACAAAGACCTGGGGTTGGCCCGCCAGCAGTTCGGCGATCTTGCGAAATTCCGCCCGAATGATGCGGCGGTCCTCCTCATCCATCGGCTTGTTCCGGCGGGCCTCTATACCGTATTCGAGAAAATGCTCGAACTCCCACACAAGCAACGGCACATCGAAACTCCGGTGAAAAGCGATGCAGCCGGGATCCCGCAAGGCGGTTCCCTTGGCTTGCAATACCACCAATCCGTCGACGGCTTTGCGATAGAGCCGTTCAACCGTCGGCAGGTCGGCATGGCGACAGGCCTCGGCCAAACTCAGATCGCCGAAATCTTCCAAGTACAACAATCCTGCGTCCCGATCGTAAAAGTAAAGAAGCGGTACGGTGACGCCGACCTTGGTCAAATGGGACAAGACATTCGTAAAGGGCAATTCGTTGATCTGTATGGATGCGCCGCTGACCGCCTCTTCGGACTGCTTGAAGGCCTCGGGCTCCGCCAGCTGCATAAGAATGAGCGATGCGGGACCATCGCCTTTCAGTCCGATTCGGAAATAGCGCCGATTGGAGGCATCGCCGGCCAACGCGGTCAGCGACGCGCATTCGGCCGAGAAAGGCACCTTCATGCGTACGGTCTCTGCAACGCGGCCGGCATCGGGCGGGGCGAGCGGTTTCGCAGGAACGGCGGCGGGATTTGTCGTGGCCATACCGTCCGCATTATAGCGGAAACTTTCCGGATGCAAACACTTTCGTGAAAAGGAATTCGTCCCGCATGGAACCGGCGGCGTTATGGCTCGGACGGAAGCACCCGGCGGATCGCATCGACATAGACGGGAATTTGTTTCACCGCAATCTGCAACGCCTCATGAAGTTTGGCGGCATCGATCTCGTCATACTCATGCACGATTCGATTGCGCAGGCCGGCGGCCGCAGCCAAGGAGTGCGCGAATTCGGTGGGCAGAATCTTCAGTGGGCCGAGCGACACGAAGGATTCATGGTAGTCCTTGGGCGGCGCGTGGCCCGATTCCGTGATGACATGATAGTTCACATCAATCATCCGGCCGATCGTTCGCTCTACATAACGTTCGGCCAGTACCTGATAAATGGGATCGCCGAGATACTCGGCCCGGCTTTTGCGGGCCAGATCCGTCAGTGCCGGTAGATCTTGCAAAATTAACGTCAGCTTGCGAGTGACCAACTCGGGATCCATCATCGTTCCGCCTCCAGCCGAGTCAGAGCCCGTTCCACGTACCGGCGCTCCAGAGCGAGGAAGCGGCGGTGATCTTGATACCGCTTGAAGGCATAGAGACGGAGTCGTTGCAGGTCCTTGGCGGAACCGTACAGCAAACGACATCGCTCAAACACCTTCTTTATGAACAGCGGATCGGCTCGATTGATAATGGCCAGGTCCAGGTCTCGTCCCGGGAAACAAGACTGAAGGCTCTGTTGGATCTCTCCAAGACGATCGAGCGACACGTCTGCGTTGTTCAATAGGACCGCCAAGTCCAGATCGCTTCGTGAATGGACCGGCCCGCTCACGGTCGAGCCAAATTGAAGGAGCAGCTGAATGCCGTACCGCCCTGCGAGATCCTTTAGAGCATCCGGGAGTGGTTGCGATAGGCTCATGCCAGCTATGTAGTCTTCCAGCGAACGGCCTGTCAAGCAATACGGCCGGAGGCGCGGCTATTTCATTCGTGTGCTCAGATCTGTAGGATGGCTGCATGCAGTATGTCCACCTCGGGCGTTCCGGCTTGAAGGTCAGCCGACTCTGCCTCGGCACCATGAACTTCGGTCCCCAGACCACGGAGCCGGACAGCCATCAGATTATGGATCGCGCGCTCGATCTCGGCATCAACTTCTTCGATACGGCAAATGTCTATGGATGGAAACTCGGCGAAGGCGTGACGGAACAGATCATCGGACGGTGGTTCGCCCAAGGCGGCAATCGTCGCGAGCGCGTGGTGCTCGCGACGAAGGTCTTTGGTCGCATGGGCGACTGGCCCAATCAATCGCGACTCTCGGCTCTCCACATCAAACGTGCCTGCGAAGACAGCTTGCGTCGCCTCCAGACGGACTATATCGACCTGTACCAGATGCACCATGTGGATCGCGACTCGCCGTGGGAAGAAATCTGGCAGGCGATGGAACAACTTTGCCGCGAAGGAAAAGTCTTATATGTCGGCAGCAGCAATTTCGCCGGTTGGCACATCGCGCAGGCACAAGAACTGGCACAGTCGCGCCATTTCATGGGACTCGTGTCCGAACAGAGCCTGTATAACTTGACCGAACGGACGGTGGAACTCGAAGTCATTCCCGCCTGTCAGGCGTACGGAATCGGGCTTATTCCGTGGAGCCCTTTGGCGCGTGGCCTGCTCGGCGGCGCGCTCCAAGGCGCACGGGAAGGTCGCCGCGCAAATGAGGAGGTCCAGAAGGACATCGAGAAGTACCGGCCGCGCCTCGAAGGCTATGAAGCATTGTGCCGGCAACTCGATCAGCGCCCCGCCGATGTTGCGCTCGCCTGGCTCCTCACGCAACCGGCGGTCACGGCGCCGATTATCGGTCCTCGGACATTGGAACAGTTGAAAGGCGCGATGCAAAGCATGAAATTGACGCTGTCGGCGGAGGCCCTACAGAAACTTGACGATCTGTTTCCCGGTCCCGGAGGACCGGCTCCTGAAGCCTATGCCTGGTGAGCCAGGGTCCTCAGCGATTTGATTAAGGGAAATCCCGCGCCCATGCCACAGCGATAGGCCATTTCATCCCCTTCCGGGCAAGGATGTCTCGCTGGAAACCGGATTTCTCCCGCACACTTTGGTACAAGTCCATCTCCCCCTACAGTTTGTGCGAATCTCTTTGGAAGCCATGCCGGCCTTCTTCGGCATTGGAGTTGCATCTTGCCCAGACTGAGGCGCGCGCACCTCGTCAGTTCAACGGATCCCGGCCTTCCTTTGGCCGGCCATCATACTGCGAGGTACGAATATGCTTGCTCTTTACTGCCGCGCCGCTCTGCTCTTCGTTTCGATCCTTTTCAGTGTTTCCATTGCTCCCAGTTCCGCCGAAGTCCTTCCCTCTGAGCCGGGCGACGAGAATCTCGTGGACGAGGACGTGAACATCGTCAACGGCCTCTACACACGCGAGTATTCACTCCGCGGAGACGGGACGGTCGATTATCGCACCGCTCGCCAGATCATCCGCAGCGAATATAACGACTACGGCGACACGGTCGTTGAAGCCACGCCACATCCCTTGTTTTATTGGTATGACGCGGGGGAAACCGGTGTCTTCTCGATGTGGATCGATCCAAAAGGCGACGGTTGCACATGCGACATCGTGCCCTACATCGCGCTCGCGGGCGATCTCGGCCAATAGCCAAACCATTCATACGTCGGTGCCCCCGTTAAGCGACGATGGTTTAGAGCACTATCTGTACGGCGGCCTATCTAGCCGGCGGCAACTGTGTCACAACGAGAGTCCGTCGATTAGCATGGGCCGTCGAGAGGTATCTCTTAGGATACGGTGCGCAACGAAATGGATACTTCTGCACTCGTGCGATGAACGGTGCCTAAAAAGACTCCCGACCCCTTTTTTTATGCCCGACCCCTTTTTATGACTTTTTTTTGCAAGCTTAGTGTACGGCGATGGGTTCAGCGGGCCGCACCTCTTCGAGATGTCCGTCTCGTTTCCGAGCCCGCGGCGGGAGCATGTGCGTAGTCTTCTTCTCAAACCAGGGGAAAAGCGCCGGCAACACCAACAGCGTGAGCGAGGTGGAGGTAATGAGGCCGCCGATCACCACGACCGCCAGCGGCCGCTGAACCTCGGAGCCGATGCCGGTCGAGAGGGCCAAAGGGATCAACCCCAAAAGGGCGACGAGCGCAGTCATCAACACGGGGCGAAGGCGCAGCAGACAGGCCTTGACGATGGCTTCCGGTCCCACTTCGCCTTCTTCCCGCAGCTTCAAGATGCACGAGACGAGCACGATGCCGTTGAGCACGGCGACGCCGAACAGGCTGATGAACCCGACCGATGCCGGGACGCTCAGATATTCTCCGGTGATCCACAACGCCACGATCCCGCCGATGAGCGCGAACGGCAGGTTCAGAATGATCAACGCCGCATAGCGAGCCGAATTGAACGAAGAGAACAGGAGGAGAAAGATCAGACCGATTGTAATGGGCACGACGATCTTCAGGCGCGCCATGGCCCGCTGCATGTTTTCGAAAGAGCCGCCCCATTCGAGACGATAGCCGGCCGGGATGGTCACCTGTGTAGCGATCTTTCCCTGCGCCTCGGCGACGATGCTCTCGATGTCTCGACCCATTGTATTAAAGCCGATATAGATCCGGCGCTGCAGCTCCTCGCGGCTGATTAGCGCGGGGCCTTCCCGCGATTCTACGATCGCCAGATCGCCGAGCGGAATGAAGGCGCCTGTGGCCGTCTTGAGCAGAATGTTGCGGATCTTGGCCACGCTGTCGCGAAACTCCGTGGGAAAACGCAGGATCAGGTTGAACCGCCGGTTCCCTTCGTACACCCACGTGGCAGGGTCACCGCCGATAGCCGTCGTGATGATCTCACGGACATCGGCGACGTTGATGCCGTGCCGGGCGATCTTGTCACGATTGATGTCGATTGTCAGATACGATTGCCCGAACAGTTGTTCGACCCGAATATCCTTCACGCCGTGAATGGTCTCCATGGCGCGCTGGATCTCCTCCGCGACGGTGCGGAGCGTATTGAGATCCTCGCCCAAGATCTTGACGACCGCTTCAGTCCTGACACCCGAGAGGAGTTCATCCATGCGATTCTGGATCGGCTGGCTCAGCAGAAACGTGGCGCCGGTCACCCTGGACTTGATGCGCTGCCTGACGGCGTCGTCCAACTCCTTCTTGGTCCTGGCGGTGGTCCATTCCTCCATCGGCTTGAGCATAAGCACGGGATCGCTCGCGTTGGGTTCCTGTGGGTCGTTGCCGAGCTCGGAGCGCCCGATCTTGGAGGCAATCATGCGGACCTCCGGCACTTCCATCGCCGCCTGCTGCATTTCCTTCTCGATTTCGATCGAGTTCTCCAGCGAGATACTGGGGTACCGAATCGTTTGCGGTGAGATGGCCAGCTCGTTGAGAATGGGGATGAACTCTCCGCCCAGAAACGGGAACAGCCCGAGGCTGGCGACGAGCAGCGCGATCGCGCTCGCAAGGACCATGAGACGATGGCCCATCGCCCACCGCAGAAGCGGCAGATAGCCGTGCTTCGTCCAGCGTACGATGAACGTATCGCCCTCGCTCCCTCGCTTCATGGCCAGCGAACAGAGAACCGGCGAGAGTGTGAGCGAGAGGAGCAGCGAGGCCAGCAATGCGATCATGATCGTATAGGCCAGCGGGTGGAACATTTTGCCCTCGATACCTTCAAGTGAGAGGACGGGCAGAAACACGACGATAATGATCAGGATGCCGAAGACCACAGGCCGGCCCACTTCCTTCGCCGCCTGCAGGACGAGCTGCTTGCGGTCGATGGGCCCATGATGCTCCGACAGCAGCCGGTAAACATTTTCCACGACCACGACCGAGCCGTCCACCATGATCCCGATTGCGATGGTCATGCCGCCGAGCGACATCAGGTTGGCGGTGAGGCCGAGTTGCTTCATCACAATAAATGTGGCCAGCGGGGCCGTGATCAGCGTGGCCGTGACAATCAATGCGCTGCGTACGTCTCCCAGAAACAGGAACAGAACAATTACGACCAGGACGATCCCCTCCAGCAGGGCCTTGTAGACCGTGTGCAGGGCTGCGGCAATGAGCTCGATCCGATCGTAAAAGGGGACGATCCGGAGTCCGTCCGGCAGCAGCCTCTTTTCGTGGATGTCGTCGACTTTGTTTCGAATTGCTTCGACCACCTCGCGCGCATTGCCCCCGCGAAGCATGAGCACGATGCCGGCCACAACTTCGCGTTTGCCGTTGAGCACGACCGCCCCGTGTCGGACCGCGTGTCCGATCTGCACCTCCGCCACATCGCGCACGTAGACAGGGGTGCCGCCTTGCTGTTTGAGCACGATGTTCTCGATATCTCGTATGGATTTGATCAACCCGATCCCCCGGACGATGAGTTTCTCGCCGTGCTTCTCGAGGATGTTGCCGCCGGCGTTCGTGTTATTTCTAGCGACCGCCTCGAAGACGTCGTGGAGCGCCAGGTCGTATTTCCACAGAAGCCCCGGATCAACCATGACCTGATACTGCTTGACGAGGCCGCCTTGGGAGTTGACTTCGACAATACCGTGAAGTCCTTTCAGCAAAGGCCGGATCACCCAGTCCTGAATCGTGCGCCGCTCCGTGAGCTCGGTCTCTGACACGAGGTAGCCGGGATCGTCGTCGTGCGGACCCTGAAGGAAATACTGGTAGACCTCTCCGAGACCGGTCGTGTTGGGAACCAACTCAGAGACCGAGCCCGCCGGCAGACGGTCCTGGACTTCCTGGACGCGCTGATTGACGACCTGGCGGGCGAGATAAATATCGATCGCGTCGTCGAACACGACCGTAATCATGGAGAGGCCGACCTTCGAGAGGGATCGGACTTCCCTGAGCCCCGGCGCGCCCGTCAACTGCAGCTCGAGCGGAAAGGTCACGAAACGCTCAATCTCTTCAGGGGAGAACCCGGGCGCTTTCGTCACGACTTGGACGATGATGGGAGTCACGTCGGGAAAGGCGTCGATCGGAATCGTGCGAAATGCATAGACGCCGCCGGCGATCAGCAGGCAGGCGGCGGTGACGATCAAGACCCGCTGGCGAAGAGAAAGGGAGAGCAGTGCGTCAACCATTGATCAGACTTGCTCTCCCAACAGCTCGGACTTGAGCGTAAAGGCGCCGCGCGTCGCGACCTGCTCGCCCTCTCGCAGCCCGTTCAGGATCGTGACGAGCCGGCCGTTGGACTCACCGAGCGTAACCTCGCGGACTTCGAACGAGTTCGCATCGCGCTGCACAAAGACGAATTGCCGTTGGCCGTCATGCTGCACGGCGGCCTCCGGCACGACGATCACGCCGTTTTGAGGCTCGGAGTACACACGGATGGACGCAAACATCCCGGGTTTCAGCCGGAAGTGGGGATTCGGCAGCTCCAATCTCAGTTTCATTGTCCGCGTGACCGGATCGAGCACATCGCCGATATAGGTGATCTTGCCGTGAAAGATCTCCCCGGGATAGGCGGAGAACCGCACCTCCACCTTGTCCACCTGCGAGGAGCTCTCACGCGGAATGGACGAGATATCCGACTCGGGAATATTGGCCATGACCCACATTTCAGAGAGATCGGCCACGACGAACGGCGTTTCGTCCGTTTCGATCACTTCTCCTTTCGTGAGATTGCGCGCGATCACACGGCCATGGAAGGGAGCGACGATCGACACGCGGGATTGAATGGTCTGCTTACGCTCAAGTTGGGTGATTTCTTCTTCGCTCATGCCGAGCAGCCGGAGGTGATCGTACAACTGCCGAGATTCCGCAAGAACGCTGATCTTCTCGCCCTCCCGACGCTGAGACTCCGCGAGGCCGATCACTTTCCCTTTGAGCAGAGCCTTGGCCCGCTCATAGTCGCGCTCGGCGACGTAGAGCTTGGCCTTGGCTTTGAGGTACGTTGATTGGGCCATGGCAAGGTCGCGGCTATCAAGCACGGCGAGCAGCGTTCCGGCCTCAACCTCCTGGCCGAGATCGGCATAGACCTCGACGACGCGTCCGCGTACGAGCGTCGTGATATCGGCCAGAGCGTGGTGGTTGGGCTCGACGGTGCCGGGAAAATCTCGAAAATATTGAAACATCCCGCGTGCAACCGCCTCAACCTCGACACCGCTCTGAGCGATTTTCTCGGGGGTGAGCTGCAGGAGTTCCTTCCTGACTTTGCTTCTGTGTCCGGCGTCCTCGGGCGTCGCACCGACGGCCTTCTTTGGAACCACCACCGGGGCATCATCGCATCCCCAGGACAGCGGCAGAAGCAACGCCAAAGCGATGATCATTCCAGCGCTGGAAACGATTCTGTCCATGTGTGCCGGTTGCGGCGACCTGTGTCTCATGCAAACCCCCGTATTTTTGTGCTAGAGCGGCACGCAATTGCCCCGACTTCCATTCCAACTGAGCGGGCAAAACCGAAAGATTGCAGCCCTGCTGAACGCCGAGCTGAGCGATCCGAAGCCCGTCCTCTGCTTGTCGAAGCAAGCCCTTCTCGAAGACTTCGATCACCCCGTTCGTCGTTTTGGCTCCTTAGAGATGCTGACTGACCATTTGGAAGGGCATGAGGCGTGAAGGTAAGGGATGAGGCGGGAGGCGGGTCACACATCAACGACCTCCGTCCCACAGAACGTGAACGGACTCGCTGAAACAGGGAGTTGATCCCTTGAACACCACCAGGATTTCCCGCAAGAGAAGATCCACATGAGGCTCACCAAGTTTACATGGGGTCTTCAAGGCCTTGCAACACATTCCCCAAACTGGTGTATTGGGCGCTGTGTCATAAAAAAGGGGGCGGAGTATTCACTGCGCCGAGACGGCAGCCGGCTAGACATCACTTCATGCATCCGATCGACATGGCCAAAAACCGGCGGGTGGCTGGAGCATCAAGCAATTGCTTTCTCCTGGCGGTCGGATTATGCTTTGCCTCCCAAAAGGATCGGTGACGGTTCAATCCTGCACAGTGTCTGACGGCGGCTTATCCAGCCAGGTTGGCTGCCGACATACGCCTCGACATACGCCTCTATGGTTGACGACGACACCGTGCACATCGCTTCCCATCCGCTTACCGTACCGCTTGGTCCTTCAAGTTGGCCCGCTCCAGCATCACGTCTCGTAGCCTCGAGTGAACAAATCTTTTGCGAGCATGATGGCGAGGCCGTCATTCTCCATATCACCGACGGGATTTACTACGGCCTCAACAAGACCGCGACCCGCGTGTGGAGATTGCTCCAAGAGCCCATTAATTTCGAAACATTATCCATTCGAATCCAATGCGAGATTGATGTGGATCCCCTCCAGTGTAAGGCGGATCTCGCAGAGTTGATGAGGCGACTCCGGACCGCAAGACTGGTCCATGACGTACCATGACTCGCGCGTTGCACCGCTTTCTCACTCTCTCCTTCCGGGATAAACTCTTGCTGACGTGGGTCCTGTGCCTGCATCTTGTTGTGGTCGTCGGCATTCGGCTGATCTCATTTGGATCTCTATGCCGCCTCCTGAAAACCGTGTCCCGTGGGGGCACACTGTTGACGAGGTACGCTGCAAGGGAAAGTCGCGAGAGACTTATCGGCGGCAGTCTGTGGGCCATCCGTCTCATCAACCAGCAACCGCTCTTCAAGGCATCCTGCCTCGCTCAAGTCCTTACCGCGCAGTGTCTGCTCCGGCACTTTGATATCCCAACCGAAGCGCACTTCGGCGTCAAACGCGACGGCCACGGGTGCTTACGAGCACACGCGTGGCTTCAATCCGGCGAAAGGATTCTGTTGAATTCCATCGATCGCGTCGGCTGGATACCCTTCAATCGCGGAGTAGGGTTATGACGGCTATCGCCGGCATCGTAGCCCTCGACGAACGCCCCATTCCAGACTCGGTTGTCCCGCAAATGGTAAAGCAAATGGCTCATCGTGGAACCGAGCCTGGTCATTGCTGGACTCTGGCCTCCGCGGCTCTCGGAGAACTTTCGGCTCGACCGTCCGGCCGGGATGGACACCCCGGATCAAACCGCTTGGTCCTCGGGCGGTACGCCGTCGTGGCGGATGTCCGAATCGATAATCACGACGAGATTCATCGTGCCCTCGGATTAGAAGTCACGTCCTCGTCGCAGCTTCGAGATCATGACCTTCTCGCCCTCTTGTATGACAAATACGGCGAGGGATGCGCTTCATATATAGATGGGGACTTCGCCTTCGCCCTTTGGGACACCTCGACCCGATTCCTCTTCTGCGCCAGAGATCGTTTCGGAATCAAGCCGTTCTACTACTATCAGGACCGGTTCTGCTTTGCTTTCGCGTCTGAGCTCAAAGCTTTCTCTGTGCTGCCCGATGTCGCTCTGGAGATTAACGAGGACCGCATCATCGACTATCTTGTGGGCGATCTGCAGGACCAAGAGAAGACATTTTACCAACACTGCCATCGCCTGAAACCGGCCCATACACTGAAGCTCGACGGTCCATCCCGCCGACTCCGGTCATATTGGAGTTTGGATCCGGATCGCTCGATCACTGGGCGCTCGTTGGCGGATTGTGCCGCAGAATTCCGGTGGCTTTTCATGGATGCAGTGCGCTGCCGGTTACCTGTCGGACAGCAAGCGGGGGCCATGCTGAGCGGAGGACTGGACTCCTCGTCTATCGTATGCGCAGCAAGACAATTGTGGCCTTCAGAGTCCCCACCACTCCGTACATTCTCGCTCGTGTTTGATGAATGGCCGCAATCGGACGAACGGCGCCATATTCACCACGTACTGGATGGCGGGGGAGTCATTAGTGACTTCATTCACGGAGATGAACTCGCCCCATTGGATGACTTCGATACCGTTTGGCGCACGCACGAGGAACCCTTCTATGCGCCGAACTTGTTCCTACACAGTGCGCTCTACCGGAGGGCTCATGACCACGGTGTCGTGGTCCTGTTCGACGGTTTGGACGGAGACCTCACGGTCTCTCATGGCATCGGCTATCTGCTGGAACTGGCCCGTTCAGGTCGAATGGTTGCCTTGTTGCATGAGATCCATCACTTGGCAGAGCGATGGTCGAAGAAGCGCGCCGGTCTTTTCTATCGCCATGTGGTCAGGCCGATGGTTCCTTCCTGGGCTCGATCAGCTCGAAGAGTGCTCTCGCGATGTGTCCGAGGCCGCGGCTCTCATCAGTATTTGCTGTCCGAGGATCTCCTGAACGATTCGAGCATCCGAGAGAGAACCGCCATGCCGCCCATGGCCTACAAGACCGCCCGTGAACATCACTATCGCAGGCTCACTGATGGGTTCATCACTTTTCTCATGGAGGTCGCCGATCGCTCGGCTCGCAGTTGCTCCATTGAACCTCGCTACCCGTTTTTTGACCGTAGACTGGTGGAATTTTGTCTCGCACTGCCGGGCCAGTACAAGCTTCGGGATGGATGGACACGATTCATCATGCGGGAAGCCATGGAGCAAATTCTTCCTCCAAAGGTCCAGTGGAGACCGGACAAGGCCGACCTCAGTCCCGCATTTACCAACGGCCTGCTGTGGCGCAATACGGCGCAGGTACAGGAACTCATTCATGGCGACTGGTCGGATGTCGGACGCTATCTTAACCGGACGTATCTGGCCGATCTTTACCGACGCTGCAGAGAGAATCGCGGCACAGGTGACATCCTCACGGTGTGGCGGGGGATTACGCTCGTGTCGTGGCTGCGGAATGGACGTATACGGTCTACCAATACACATGAGGAGATGCCGCTATGGAAACAGATGATCCCATCGTAGATCCTTCCGGGCCTCTTCCCCACCAGCGGCCGGGAGAAAAGCTTCCGTATACTCCATTCGAACTCATCGTCTATGGATCCATCGAAGAATTGACCGAAGCGCTCGGGGGCGGGAATGCCGACGGCTTGGGTGGATCGGTGTTGTAATGAAATTCGACCATGCAGACTGGTACTACTACCGTATTTACGGCCTGTCCATCAGGTCTCACGTACGCCTGAGTCAGTTGTCTGCCGTCGAGCCAGTGAAGCACGATCTTACGATTTGCTATGGTCAAGACGGTCTACGCCCCATCGGAGCCATGTCCGGGGCCGTGTCGGGCGAGCGCGTGACGGTCCGGACTTCCCCAACGGAAATAGTCGTCTTCCATGCCGAAGTCGGTGAGTTTCACATCAAGGGCGATCACGTCATATGCTTTCCGCATCCCAAGGTCCA
>DATFFC010000063.1:0-3821 GCA_035250505.1 Nitrospiraceae bacterium
GACGCGATGGGACGCGCGATTGTGGCAGTGGTGAAGAGTGATGGGACAAGAGTGGGTAGAGCTCAGTGTACGGACCTCAGCCGACCCGGCTGAGGTCCTGTCGCTCCTCAATGACCCGGCGGCTTCCGGCGCCTGGCAGGAGGAGGGTATCCTCCATCTCTATTGGCCGGCTCCGGCGTGGAAGGCGGATCGGCTGACCGACCTACAGAGCGTCCTCGCGGGGCTCGGTCATCCGGTCTCTGACCGGGATATGACCGTCGGCGGTCTGGCGGACAGGGATTGGAACGAAGCGCGGGCGCACGCGGTGCAGCCGGTCCGAATCGGCCGGGTCGTCATACGCCCGTCATGGCATCCGGTCGATCTAGCCGCCCGTGAGGTGGAGCTTATCATTGATCCGAAACAAGCGTTCGGGACGGGACACCACGCCACGACACAATTACTCATCGAGTGGCTGCAGGAAGTCGTTCTGGGTGGTGAATCGGTCCTCGATCTCGGAACGGGCAGCGGCATCCTTGCAATGACGGCGCTGAGATTGGGTGCTCGGTGTGCGACCGGGATCGATCATGATGCAGTGGCGATTGATTGTGCCCGCGAATATGCCAAGCAAAATGGATTCGGCCCGGAGTTACGATTGGAAGTCGCAAGCGCCGGCGCGCCCCATGAGCAGGCAGAGGCTCCGGTCGATCTGCTGGTCGCCAATTTAGACCGGCAGACGATTCTCGATTGTCGCGAGGCGCTGGCGTCACATGCGCAACGAGGCGCAAGGCTGTTGCTGTCAGGGCTGTTGAGTGAGCACGTAGCGGAGGTCACACAGGCTCTGGCGGCCAATGCTCTGTATATTTACACGAGCCGTGAGCGGGGCGGGTGGGTGGCACTCGAGGCATCAGCAGGGTTGTCATGCGACGACACACCGGACACCCCGCGTGCCGTCCCCATCGGCAGCGACCGTATCGAGCGGCTTTAGCCCACATTATTCATGACGGTTCGTGACGAAACCGACAAGACGCCGAGCGAGACGCGCGCGCGGAGCCCCGAGGGGCCAAGGCGTACTTGAAACAGTGCGTCGAGGCCACGAGAGGCGAGCCCGCGCGCTTGGGTGCGGAAACTGCGCCCAGGCTTATCGCAGCGGCGTATCGGCGGTTGCAGTAGAAGCGCTCATGAATAATGTGGCTTAGAGAAGGGGGAAGCCCGATGATCGCGCGAGTGCCGGAGCCGGAGCTGATGGATGATGTGGCGCAGGCACAGGCCTATGCGGCGGCCGACTTCAGCAACGAAAATCAGGGATTCGTGGATCGCTTCCGGGAATACTTTCCGGAATGGACGGCTGGGCACGTGCTGGATTTGGGATGTGGCCCCGCCGACATTCCGGTCCGATTTGCGAGAGCCTATCCGCAGGCCACGGTCACTGCAGTCGATGGGAGCCAATCAATGATCGACTTGGCCGAGCGAGCGGTGAAGGAAGTGGGACTTACCGGTCGCATTCGGCTGCGTTGCGAACGATTCCAGCACCTTGCTCTCGATGAGCCGGCAGATGCAGCCCTCTCGAATAGCCTGCTGCACCATCTCCCGAATCCCCTACAGTTTTGGTATCGATTGAGACAGTTGGTCAAACCGGGATCGGCCGTATTAGTCATGGACCTCGTACGTCCCGACTCGCATGAAGCGGCCCAGGCTCTCATCGAACAGTATGCGGCTGAGGCCTCGCCGGTTCTCAAACGAGATTTTTACAACTCGCTGTTGGCAGCCTATACGGAAGATGAAGTTGCGGCGCAACTGGCGGAAATGAACCTGTCTCGCCTGCTCATCGATGTGCCGGACGATCGCCATTGGGTGGTGGGCGGCCTCATGTACTAGCCAGCCGTGTCGGCACGTTCATTCACCTCCCACCTCTTGGCGGTCGTCCTCTCAACGGCGTTGCTCGCCTCCATCACGGCCGTCGATCCCGCAGATGGCCAGCTCGATCGGTTGCGCAGACAAAGGGCGGCCCCTTCCTCAGCCCCGATTGAAGTCCCGATGGCTACAGTGCCCGAAGGTGTCTTTGCTATGGGATCGGACAGTGGGCAAGCGTTGGAGGACGAACGACCTAAACATGAGGTCTGGTTGGATCGCTTTCTCATTGATCTGTACGAGGTGACTACCGCCCAATATGCCGCGTTTCTGGTCGCCGAGAAGCGGCCCGCTCCCTGGCTGTGGGAATCGGTGGACTTGAGTCTGCACCGAGACCGTCCTGTCGTTGGAGTCGATTGGCACGATGCCGACGCCTACTGCCGCTGGGCGGGCAAGCGGTTGCCGACGGAAGCCGAATGGGAAAAAGCCGCGCGCGGCGCGGACGGCCGATTGTATCCGTGGGGAAACCAAGAACCGACAGCGGTGCTCGCCAATTTCGCGCTCGGCGCGCGGTTCAGTTATAGTCAGGTCTTGATGCCCGTCGATCAATATGACCAGGGGCGAAGTCCATTCGGGCTCTATCATATGGCGGGGAACGTCTGGGAGTGGACGCAAGATTGGTACGGAGCGCAGTACTACCAAACCAGCCGGAGCCGCAATCCGACCGGGCCGGCGGAGGGCGAGTTCAAAGTAGTGCGGGGCGGTTCTTGGTCCGACTTGCCCAAATACCTGTTGAGCTACGCTCGCTTTAAACTTCCGCCCCGTACCAAGAACAGCTATACCGGCTTTCGCTGTGCAAAGGACGATGCCTCCGGCGGTCCGTCGCGCTAGCCCCCGATGGGCCCCTTCTTACCGGTCCGTTGCGGGACGAATCGGGACGACCAGGGAAAGCGGTTTTGCGACCTCGGCTGGTTGGGTCTCTGAACGGGGCGGCTTGGAATGCGGCATTATGGATGGCCGGGCGATAAGGCTGTGCCGACCTTGCTTCATCCGATCGCTCTCGTTCAGCGGGGCCGCCAGGGCGAATTGAAAGAGCGTGGAACAGAGACAGGTTGCGAGAGTCAATCCGACGAGGGTGAACCGATGGTGCATGGTGCCATCCTCCGTGAAGAGTTCTGCGCTGGTTCCAGCAATGGATGTGCCCTGTGGGCCGGGAGAATCACGGGGAAGAATGAGCAACATCGGAGAGAGTCCAAGAAGGCTGGACCTCCAGGCCTGTCGGCTGCCCACCCGGTCGGTACAAGATAGGCCGGATAATGCAGGAATAACCCTTCACCGGCTTCAATCGGACTTCCAGGATGCGTTATTCAAATCGGTGAGCCGCGAGCGTTTTACTTAGGCTGCTCAGGAGTTGTGTGGGTCGGCACTTGCGTCCCATCCGGGCAGGGGGCCTCCGCTCCACGCAGGCTCGCCCACGCTGCTGTAGGGAGGCGTAGCCTTTGGCTGGCGAACGCGTGATTCCGCGTCGCTGCTTTCGCGCTACACAGCCTCGTCTAGCTGCTGTAGTGGAACGAAAGACCGGCTCCGGTACCCCCCAGCCCCCATATCGGAATATGGGGGATTCCGATCTGTCGATGACTGAAAATGCAGCCATCGACAGTCGGACCTCGCTCGGTCTTTCGTTCGAAACACCAGCACGTCTCGGCCGCAATGCGCTCAACACCGATCGCGGAACATATGAGCAACATGAACGGCGTTGCTGTCGGCCATGGCTCCTCTGATCGGCAGTTGGCGCCACGGCCAAACCTTCGCACGCATCCGTTCCAGCCAAGGCCAGAGGAGGCGTGAAGACTGGCTGTTCCGCAGCCGAGGTGCGCGAGGCGATGAATAAATCGCCTCACGTTTGCGCACGGGCGCGAGTCGGTGAGCGCCCAGTGTCTTGGGCCGACGCGTAGTGCGGTCGAGCCGACGTGTCTGAGCAGGGCAGGCTGCTC
>DATFFC010000064.1:0-6725 GCA_035250505.1 Nitrospiraceae bacterium
TGGACCTGAAATAATGGCTCTTCAGGAAGTGTGGGTCTGCACTTGTGTCCCATCCGGACAAGGCTTCCGCTCCGCGCAGGTTCGCCCACGCTGCTGTAGAGAGGCGGAGCCTTGGCTGACGAACGCGTGATTCCGCGATCGTTGGTTTCGCGCTACACAGCCTCGACTAGCTGCTGTAGTGAACAAAAGACCGCTGCGGCTCCCCCCAGTTCCTGCCGCCTCACCGACTCGGCGGCGTGCGCGAAATGTTTAAGACACTGCCGGCTCACCGTCTCGCCGGCGCGCACAAACGTGGCGCTCATTATTCTTCGCGCCGTGCGCCTCATTATTCGTCGCATCGCGCACCTCGGCCGCAAGGCGCTCAACACCGATCGCGGAACTATGAGCAACCATGAACGGCGCTGCTGTCGGCACGGCTCCTCTGACCGACATGTGCGCCACGGTCACCTTCGCACGCGGTCCTGCCAGCTCACCACTCGCTGGCGCGCACAAGCATGGTGCTCGTTATTCCTCGCACCGTGCGCCCTTCCAGCCAAGGCTAGAGGGGGCGTGAAGACCGACACGCAGTGCGGTCGAGCCGACGTCTCTGAGCAGGGTAGGCTGCTCATTCCGAGGACCGTAGGATGTTGGTCCACCAGGAACCGTCATGGCGACCAGCTACCTACACAGAATCCGGAAGAGCCGAAATAATTATGAATGAGGAATGATGGAGTGCTGCCGCTTCACATGAGCTTCACCAACATCCTGGTCATTAAACTCCGGCATATCGGCGATGTGCTGTTGGCCACGCCCGTGTTGCGCACGCTCAAAGAAGCCTTCCCACAAGCCAGACTGACCGCGCTCGTCAACCGAGGCACGGAATCGGTGCTGCGGCACCATCCCGACTTGGACGAAATTCTGATCGCCGAGAAGGGCACGATGGCGGCGCAGCTCCGATTTCTCCGGAAACTTCGCCGGAAACGATTTGACTGCGTGGTGGATCTGACGGACGGCGACCGCTCGGCGTTCATGAGCCTTGCCACCCGCGCCAAGACGAGAATCGGCTTTAATGCCGAGCACCGATGGCGCGGTCTTCTCTATACCCATGTCGTAAAACCCTCGCCGGAAGATGCGCATCGGATTGAATATGATCTGGCCGCAGTGCGCTCTCTGGGCCTCACTTCGGCGACAGCTCGCCCCACTCTCTATCTATCTTCGGATGAGGAACTGAGCGCCAAGCAGGTCTTGAATGAGTTGTCCGCCGAAGACGGACGATCGTCCAAATTGATCATCATTCAGCCCGGCGCGCGGTATCCCTTGAAGGTGTGGCCCGGGGAACGGTTTGCCGAACTGGCGGACCGTCTGGTTCGGGCGGTGCCCTGCCGGATTCTTCTCGGCGGCGATAGCGGGGAGCGGAGCGTAGCGGAAGCGGTCCGGGATCGGACCCAATGCCGGCCCACAGTCATCGCCGGGCGGCTCTCGTTATTGGAATTCGGCGCGCTCCTGAAGCAGTGCGATCTATTCATCGGCAACGACGGCGGGGCTATGCACATGGCGGCCGCAGTCGGGACGCCGGTCGTGGCGCTGTTCGGGCCCACGTATCCTCAGCGGTGGGGGCCGCGAGGCGCTCCGAGTGAAATTCTCTACAAGGGGCTGGATTGCCGCGCCTGTTACCATCCGGTCTGCATCAGAGGCGAGCAAAACTGTATGCGATTGATCTCCGTCGATGAAGTCTTCGAGCGGTGCATGCGGCTATTGACGACCTCGGATAGGGAAGCACAGTCGAGCAAACCAACAGAACGTCACTGCCGGCAAGCGTAGCTTATCGTCTACCCGCTTTGCGACGAGGGACCTCAGGCCGGGAGAGGATTTAGAGGACAATGGAATGATCCATGGGTTGAATGTATCGCCGGCATGCGGGTGACCAGGTCTTCCATCATAAGAGTGCTGGGATACCTGGTCATCGCAAGCCTTCTCTACGCCTCGTCGATCTCTATCATTTACGTTCTCAGTTCCTTCTTACTGACCAAGCGAGTGGTTCTACGGTATGGGATTTTGCGTGATTTTCAGAAGGATTTTTATGTCAACGGAGGGTACAGAAAAATTTGGCAGTTGCAAAAGGAATGCGTCACAGTAGACGACCAGTTGATCTATGTGCCAAGAATCGGGAGTTGCCGCTTTGCCAATCCCGAGTTCGACACGACTCTCCATTTTGAAGAGACCGGTCGTTATCGAAACAGCATGCCGCCAAAAGAAACCGGCGGCGGCATCGTGCTCCTGGGAGACTCTCAGGCAATGGGATGGGGGGTGCATGATCGGGAGACGTTCGCCAACGTTATTCAGGAGGGCCTTCGAAAGCCTGTCTATAACTTGGCCGTCTCGAGCTATGGAACGTGGAGGGAGTTGTTGCGCTTGAGGCGGGCTGCCTTGCTGGAAAAGATAGACACCATCTTAATTCAATACGCCGGAAACGATCTCATGGAAAATATGGCCTTGGATCAGGAAGAGAAAATGCTGGAGGCGAAGAGAAGTTTTGAGCAGGCGTTCAATCCAGAAGCACGCTCGGGCGATGTCACGCTTTCGAAATCGATCCGAAGAGCATTCTCCTTTGCCATTGAGAAACCGATCAGGAATTTAAGGGGTATGGTGCTGCCCGATAGACGGAAACCCAATCCGTTTTCACCGCATTACCAAGGACTTATCGCGGTGCTGCAACGTTTTGCGCCGGCCCTCATGAATAAGAGAGTCATCGTGTTCAGTGTCGATGAAGAAGCCTTTGATGATTTCCCGAACGGCAAGGATACGATCCTCGAAAACCTGGAATTTGTCGATATGAAGTTGGGACCCGATCACTTTTACGTGGTCGACGGGCATTTGAATTCAAGCGGACATGCCGAAGTCGGTCGGGTGTTGGTGCGGTATCTATCCGATCGAGCCTGGCAAACGGGAATGGACTGTGACCGCCGGCTGTCCAACGAGCGACGACCTACGAACTGTCACCCGGAAAAGGCAGCGTCTCGGGCAATCGGTTGCCAAGCAACCGGGGGCTGGGTCGGTGACAATGATGCGCTGGGATGGGCGGGTGATAGGAACAGGAGCATATAGCACGTGGCTTATGGCTTATAGCACGAACAAGGAGTCAGTGCTTGCTTGTGCCATACGCGATACGCCATTCGCCATAAGCTCTGTCCTTCTAGATGACGAGATACGAGAACGAACCACGAGAGATATCCATGAACGTGCTGTACCTGACTGATCCGGCGCCCGATTATTTGGCCGACCAGATCTACGATGGACTGTGTTCGCTCCTGGAGTGGAAGAATGTGATCGATTTTCCCCTGAAGAGACTGTATCACGAACCGAGCGCAGAAGGATCGGCTCTTACCCAGAATGGCGGGCACGATCTGACGGCAGAAGACGTCACCTCCATGATCCGTGAACGCCGATTCGATATGGCGGTTGTCTCATCTCCACGGAAAGGGCCTCTCGAGGCCTTCCGCTTACTGACGAGACAGGGAAACGGCACGCCGGTGGTGTTGCTGGATGGAGAAGACGACGGTCGTATCCGCACCGATGTGGCCGATGTAGTCGGTGCGGGGCTGTACTTCAAACGAGAATATAAAAAACCTGCGGCCGGGCTTTGGGGCGAAGAAGGATGGGTGCGGCCGGCCACGTTTTCTGGTGATTCACGGCTGGAAGGCAGGATCCATCCCTTGCCTTTCTCAGCGACGCGCGCATCATTGATCCACGGCTCGACCGCCATGAGGGACATCGATATTTCCTTTGTGGGCCGGGCATCCCATCGCAAACGTGTGAGGGCCGTGAACCTCTTGCGCCGGACACCCGGTATTCGGTTTGAGGGCGGGGTCTATCTGGAAGCAACCGACCGCCGCTCGAAGCTCGCCACCTCGTGGTTCGGGATTGCGGCGGCAAAGCTGATGGGTGATCGTCCGGCGCCTGCTTGGGCGCACAGCGCTCGATTGAGTCCACAGGACTATCGCGCGCTGCTCTATCGATCGAAGATGGCGTTATCGGTGCGCGGCGGCGGATTCGATACGGTTCGCTATTGGGAAATTGTGGCATGCAAAACGCTGTTGATATCGGAGACGCCGGACATCGTCATTCCCCACAACTTCGAGCACGGCCGTCACGCGATGTTCTGCCGGCATGATCTTCGTGACCTTCCGGCGATCGTGCGCCGGCTGCGTGCCGACGATGACGCCAGACAGGTCATGATTGAGGCCGCGTACCGACATTTGCTCGCATACCATACGGCGGACCGCCGCGCCGCATATATGTTGGATCTCTGCCGCAGGATGCTGTGACCCGGGAAAAGGCAGCGTCTCGGCGCTGCCGGGGTGGGCGGGTGAGATAGGAACAGAAGCATATGGCATGTGGCTTATGGCTTATAGCAGGATCAAGGAGTCAGTGCTTGCTTGTGCCATACGCGATACGCCATTCGCCATTAACTCTGTTCTTGTAGATGACGAGATACGCTTCACGACTGAGGAAATACCGAACCGACGTCCATGAAATCCGTCAGTCTTGTCATCGCGCTCTACAATCAAGTGGATTACACCCGCCGGTGCATCGAGTCGATTCGCGCGTGCACCGGCACTCCGTACGAGCTGATTTTGATCGATAACGGATGTGTCGATGGGACGGCGGAGTACCTTCGGGATGTCCCCGCGACGGCCCTGATCACGAACCCCACGAATCTCGGCTGCGCCAAGGCTTGGAACCAAGGGATCAGGGCCGCTTCCGGGGCGGCGGTCGGAATTCTGAACAACGACATCGTGGTGACACCTGGTTGGATTGAGAAGCTGCTGGTTTTCATGGAGAGGGGGTCCTATGGCATCGTGTGTCCCTCCGCGCGCGAAGGGCCGCTCGACTATGATCTCCACGCCTATGCGAGCCGTTTTTCGGCGGCCTGCGCGCAGGCTGTGCGTCATGATCTCTATGCGCCCTGCATGGTGATCGATCGCGCGGTATTTGATCGGATCGGCTTATTCGACGAAGGATTCTCATATGGAGGTTGCGAGGACACCGACTTTCGCTGGCGGGCGGAACGGGCCGGATTCTCCGTGGCGATGACCGGTTCGGTGCTGATTCACCATTACTCGATGGTCACCCAGAACCACATCAAGCGAGCGGAGACCAACCAGTATTGGGATCACAACATGGCCCATTTTCAACGGAAATGGGGGCGGACCATCCGGGGCAACTGGTTCGAGCGGCGGTGGGCGGATCTGAGGGCCAAATGGATCAACCGATACGAGCGCTATCGGTTCGGCCATACCCTGGTCGAAAAGCCGGCGCGCTCATGAGCCGCACGCGCTTTGGGCACGGTCGATCGGAGGGTTCCAGGTGTCGATGCCGGACAGAGGTTCTTGATGCGCGTGCCGGGGCGGCGCCGTGAAGATCGTTATCGCCGCCTGGCATCTTAAGAATCCGACCGTCGGGCTCGGCCGTTACTGCCGGGAGTTGATCGAGGGAATCGCACGCGTCGATTCATCAAATCGGTACGAGATTCTGATGCCGGAGGCGCCGCCTCATTTTCCGCAGCGGGCGAACATCAGGTACCGGCTCATCCGCTTTCCTATCTTCAGGCGGCGATTTTGGGAACAGATCGCCCCGCTCCTCAGCGGGCCATACGATCTGCTGCATTTTCCGTATGATTCCTGCGTGGCGTGGAAGCGCGGAAGGTTCGTGGCGACGATTCATGATGCCAAGCCGCTCTTGTTTCCGGAGCTTCGAGCCAAGCGGAATGTCAGCGCCCGCCTGGAAGGTTTTCTCGTCGGGGATCCCATCGCGAAACGCGACCACGTCATTACGATCTCGGATTCATCGCGGCGTGACCTGATCCGGTGTCTCGCGCTGCCGGCAAGCGGGATCACCTCGGTGCCGCTCGGCATCGACAGCGCACGCTTCCGTCCTCTCCCCCCGGGCGAGCCCCGCGCGGCCAAGCCCTATATCATGGGGCTCGCGGGATCGGACCCGACCAAGAACGTCGTCACGCTGGTCAAAGCCTTTGCCGCCGTTCCCGAACGCCTGCGGCTGACACACGAACTCGTCCTGGTTGGGGATGTGGCGAAACGAGCGGATGTGCGGGAGGCGATCGAGCGTGAACGCATCGCGGCGCAAACGAAATTGATCGGGGTGGTATCGGACGAGACGTTGATCGGTCTCTACCAGCGGGCGGCTATCTTTGCGTTTCCTTCGTTGTACGAAGGGTTCGGGCTGCCGGTGTTGGAAGCGATGGCCTGCGGAGCTCCGGTCCTATGCTCGAATACTTCTTCGTTGCCGGAAGTCGCGGGAGACGCAGCCATCCTGATCGATCCAAGAAACGTCGAACGATGGTCGATGGAATTGGCGCGTATGATGGAGGACGGCGCATTGCGCACGGAGCTCAGTGAGCGCGGCCGTGCGAGGGCCCTCACGTTCTCGTGGGATCGCACGGCGGCGGAAACCGTGGCGGTGTACCGGGGGATCGGCTGATTTGTGCCTAAGCAGCGTGGACGAGCCTGCACGGAGCGCAGACCCTGTCCGGACGGGACGCAGGTGAACCGTTCTGCCAATCACCGTGTGACCGCTCCATCAAAGACCAATAGAATGGAGGATTTCTTGACAGCCGGTATCGCCTATGGTCAGATCGGAGCAGTGCGGAGAACCTCTCAATCCTCCCGATAATCGAGCCTCATGACCAACCCCACGTATGATTTTCTCATCGCGGGCGCCGGCGTGAT
>DATFFC010000065.1:0-3940 GCA_035250505.1 Nitrospiraceae bacterium
AAGAACGATGCCGCCCGATGAACGGTTAGGACAGATCGCGATCGAAGACGAGATGCGCTCGTCCTATCTCGACTATGCGATGAGCGTCATCGTGGGCCGCGCTCTGCCGGACGTGCGAGACGGCTTCAAGCCGGTGCACCGACGGATCCTCTACGCGATGAATGAGATGGGACTGGCCTCGAATCGCGCGTACCGCAAATCCGCCAAAATCGTCGGGGAGATCATGGGGAACTATCATCCCCACGGCGACGCGGCGATCTACGACACGCTGGTCCGCATGGCGCAGGACTTCAACATGCGCTATCTGCTCGTGGACGGCCAAGGCAATTACGGCTCCATGGACGGCGATCCGCCGGCGGCCATGCGCTACACCGAAGCGCGCATGACGAAGCTGGCGGAAGAGATGCTGGCGGACATCGACAAGGAGACGGTCGATTTCGGCCCCAACTATGACGAATCGCGGCAGGAACCCCTCGTGCTGCCGGCCCGAGTCCCCAACCTGCTCATCAACGGGGCCGGCGGCATCGCCGTCGGCTACGCCACTAACATCCCGACCCATAACCTGGCCGAAGTCGTCGATGGCTTGCTCCTTCTCTTGGAAGACCCGGATGTGACGATTCCACAGCTCATGAAGAAAATTCCCGGGCCGGATTTCCCGACGGCCGCATTCATCTATGGGACAGACGGGATCAAGAAAGCTTATGAAACCGGTCGCGGACTTCTAACCCTGCGAGCCAAGGCGGCGATTGAAACGGAGGAGCGCACGGATCGCGAGCGGATCATCGTCACCGAGATTCCGTATCAGGTCAATAAGGCCGGTCTGATCGAGAAGATCGCCGATCTGGTGCAGGAAGGCCGTATCGACGGTATTGCCGACATCCGCGATGAATCGGACCGCGAGGGGGTTCGCATCGTCATCGAGCTCAAACGCAACGAGATTCCATTGGTTGTCCTGAACAACCTCTACAAACACACGCAGCTCCAGACCACGTTCGGCGTCATCATGCTGGCGCTGGTCAACAATCGTCCCGAAGTTCTCAATCTGAAGCAGATCCTCGCGGCGTTCATCGAACATCGCCGCGAAGTGGTCGTTCGGCGGACGGCATACGAGTTGCGGAAGGCCGAAGAGCGGGCCCACATCCTCGAAGGACTCAAGATCGCGCTCGACAACCTCGATGCCGTGATCGCGCTCATCCGGGCGTCTCAGTCGCCGGACGAAGCACGGTCCGGCCTCATGGCACGCTTCGGCCTCACCGAGATTCAAGCGACGGCCATTCTGGACATGCGCTTGCAGCGGCTCACCCAACTCGAGCGCACCAAGCTGGTCGAGGAATACCGGGAAATTCTGAAGCAGATCGAATACCTCCGATCGGTGCTCGGGAGCGAGGCGCTCGTCCGCAAGATCATTAAGGATGAGTTGGCCGAGATCAAAGAATCGTACAAGGATGAGCGACGAACGCAGATTGTCAAGGAGGAGGCCGAACTCAGCGTCGAGGACTTAATCGCCGATGAGGAAGTCGTCGTCACGATTTCGCACGCGGGGTACATCAAGCGGAATGCGGTGACGCTCTATCGGGCGCAGCGCCGGGGCGGCAAAGGCAGGATTGCCATGGGGGTCAAGGAGGAGGACTTTGTCGAGACGCTGTTCACCGCTTCCACGCATGATTCGCTGCTGTTCTTCACCGATGCGGGCAAGGTGTTTTGGCTGAAGGTGCATGAAATTCCCGAAGCCAGCCGCGCCGCCAAAGGCAAGGCGCTGATCAACTTGTTGGCTCTGTCTAGAGAGGAAAAGGTCACCGCCTCGCTGCCGGTCAAAGAGTTCCGCGATGACCGGTACATCGTCATGGCCACAAAGCAGGGCGTCATTAAGAAGACCGAATTATCGGCCTACGGCAATCCGCGCCAAGGCGGTATCATCGCGCTGTCGCTGGACAATGGCGATAAACTGATCGGCGTCGAACTGACGGACGGACAGCGGGAGATTCTCTTGGGTACGCGCCGAGGCATCACGATCCGCTTCAAGGAAGAAGAAGTCCGCTCGATGGGGCGGACCGCGCACGGAGTCCGCGGCATTACCCTTGAGGCGGGGGATGAAGTGATCGGAATGGAAACGATCACGCCGGACTCCACCACGGCGATCCTGACCGTCACCGAAGGGGGCTACGGCAAACGCACTCCTGTGACGGAGTATCGGGTTCAAGGACGGGGCGGCAAAGGCATCATCAGTGTGAAGACCACCGAACGGAACGGGCTCGCGGTGGGATTCCTTCAAGTTCGCGACGACGATGAGATCATGCTCATGGCGGCGATGGGCAAGGTTCTCCGGTGCAAAGTCGATGATATTCGTGAAATCGGCCGGAACACGCAGGGAGTGCGCCTGCTCGATCTGGAAGGAGCCGAGGACCGTGTCGTGGCGGTCGCTCGATTGGTTGAACGTGAAGGCGCTCTCGAAGAAGCCGAAGGCGGCTGAGCGCCGCTACGAGACGGGCTTCGAATGAGCCAATGCCTGCGCCATGACCGCCGCCAAATGTTCCCGAAGGGATTGCTCCTGCACCGCCTGCGCGTGGAATTCCGCCTCCGCTTTCTCCTGGGGTGAAGGTGTGGTTGCGGTACAAAAGACTTCTGCTGCTCCGATTTCTCCCGTGTGATCCACGACATCCCCGATCCGCAGTACGAGCTCCGTTACCAGCGGCGCGCCGGCGGCGCCGTTGATCTTCTGGAGCAACGTCGGTTTGAGGAACGTGAGCTGGTGCAGCCACACCGAATGGCGCACGTGGATCACCAATTTCTTGAAGCGAATCTCATCCGGTCTGGTATGGGCCGCGATCTGCTCGCCGACGATATCGGGCCATTCGCGGCGGAGGCGGGACTCGAGCAGCTTGCTTTCGAGGCCCAACCGGCGGGCCAAACCTTCCAGGACAAGCGCGACTGAGTCGAGAGATCCCTGTGCCCGCATGGGGCGGATGATAATGGGAGAGGCGGAAGGGGTCAAGAAAAAGGTATCGGGACTGCAGCGTATGGATCGCGCACACGCTGCGGTCCCGATTGTGCGTGAAGAATAAAGGGCGAGTGGCGACAGCGGAAAGTGCGCGTCTCGGCGCGCGCCGGGCAGGGAGGGTGAAAAAGGACGCGGTTTGGTTGCGGCATGATGCGTTGTGCGGCGACCTGCTGATGCACGCATGTTGGTGACCGCCTGCTCCTATAAGGCCGCGACGCAACGTCGCGATGCCGTCGCAGTGCGGCAGGTGTTTCACATACAGATGGCGATGAGCCATATCGCGAACCTCACCGCGCATCCGTTCCACCCGCCGGTCGGGGAAGTTTTTGCGCCTCGCACATCAGCCGGGCTCGCCTGCGATACGCCCGGACGCCAAAGTCGGATCTACCATATGCTATTGACGCCATCTCGTCCTCATCGGAACACATCCATTTTCACCCGACATCCCGAGCCTGACTAATGTGCGAAGCGCGGGCCTCGATCGTTTCGCCGCGGGTGGAATGGGGAGGCGCTGAGCGACAGCATGGCGTCATCGACAACCGGCAGCCAATGGAGCAGAGCGCGACGGCATTGCGAGGCTTCCTCGCAGCCTCAGAGTCGCGTGATGACAACCAGTACACTTCATTACCGTCGCCAATCATCGCATCATGCGGGAGCCGAAGCCGCGTTCCCATTCGTCACCCGAGGTCTGAATCCGCTTCGCCCCTCCTATGAGCTGACGCCAGCTCCATGTCACGATTCCGGCGCTCCACGTATCTATCTGGTTGCGCCAGGGCGAGAGAATCCGCTGAGCACCGTGCTATAGTCCTTCATCATGAAACAAGAGAAGGAGGACCAGCACAAGGTCGTCGCGACCAATCGGAAGGCCTACCACGACTACTTCATTGAAGAGAGGCTGGAGGCGGGTGTGATGCTTCGCGGGACTGAAGTGAAGTCGTTGCG
>DATFFC010000066.1:0-7870 GCA_035250505.1 Nitrospiraceae bacterium
TTGCACTCAAATTGAATTCCCCAACGAGTTCCCCGCACTTCGTCTTCAGTTCCCTCTACAACACCCATTCCGGCACTGCTGTACCCCTTGGCGGCTCCTTCTCGAAGGATACGAGAACCTGACGGACACTTGGCGCTGATCATGTCCAGCGCCTCTCGCCTGTACTGCGAGCCCATCGGCCCGCCTCGATCAATTTTATACATGTACGTCACGACGCCGCCGTGGTCCGATTCGCGGCTCATCATGACTGCCTCGGAACAAGCGGCCAAGCTGATAACGGCTGCCAGGCACAACGCCGTTCTCCGGCAGCTATTTTGGTAAGGTGAATCCATACCGCTGCATGATCTCCTGTCCTTCATTCCCTCGCACAAACTCGAGGAATTGCTTGGCAAGATGCTGGTTCTTGGACTCTTTGAGAATGACCGCTCCTTGCTCAATCGCCGGATGGGCCTCGGACGGGACCTCCCAATATCGACCGGCGGCTTTCATATTGGGCGACAGGGCGAGCGACAAGGCGATAATTCCAACATCCGCAGCACCCGACTCTACAAACTTCGCAGCCTGAGATGTATTTTCCGCGAAAACTAACCTATCTTTCACCGCATCGTATACCTGGAAATGGTTCAGAGCCGACACCGCGGCACGTCCATAGGGCGCATGCTTGGGATTCGGGATGGCGACCTTTCCGATTCCGGAGTTCCGCAAGAGATCTAGACCCTTCTCAACGTCAAGCTGTGAGGTCTTGGGGGCCCACAAGACGATACGACCCACCGCATACTGATAGAGGGTGCCCGGCAACGTCATTCCCGCCTCTTCCAACTTCTTGGGGTATCCGATGTCTGATGAGAAATACAGGTCAAACGCCGCATCGTTCCGGATCTGGGAATACAAATTGCCCGAAGAGCCGATCGACAGATGGACCTTTGCGCCGCTGGCCGCTTCGAACTTAGCCGTCACTTCTTTCATGGCCCAATTGAGTGCCGAAGCAGCGGCAATGGCCAATTCTTCCGCCGACGCAGTCGACAGCGCGTGATCTCCGAATGCGAAGAAGAAAAGAACAATCAGATAACAAAGACGTCCTTTCATGGCCGGCACGCTCATCCTCCCTTGAGACTACCCATGATTGATTCGACAGCTCGAAGGCATTCGAGCCGGCCATATTAGCATTCAGCGCCGCATCTTTCGACCTCTCTTCATGTTCACCGTGCCTCCCGTGAACGTCTCCAGTCATGATTCAGGGAGTCGATCAGTGTGGGTCTAGAAGAATATCTGATATTGCACCCGGATCATGTTCTCGATCAGCGTCCCGCCTTTCGCATCGAGCGGCACTGTCCCGGATAGGGGCGGAAGTGGCGCGCTGCGGCCAATGGCATACCCGCCGGTACCCATTTGGATATTGCTGTAGGTGACCATGATCTGATGGTCATAGGTGCCGCCGAGAAACCAGTTCACTGAAGCGTCCGATTGATAAACGAGATCATCCGCCGCATTGGTATCCGGATCCCAATAGGCGAACCGGCCGGCGATTTCCAAGTAGCGAGGGATCACGTAGTACCCTGCTTGTACGTACCACCCGGTCGAATTTCCAAGATACTGTGGCGCGGTCAGCGTACAGGCGGTATTCATGCAGGGCAGACCCTTATTGTGGCGATTGATGTTTTTGAAATACCATTCCCCTTGGAGAGAGAAGCCGCGATACTTGAACACGCCATCAAACGCATAGGTCAGATAATCCACCAGACCCCAGCCCAGTTGTCTGGCATTGCCGAATGCGGCAAGCTGCCGGCGGAAATTGAGATTGGCAAGGTCCGTGCCGATGTAAGAACTATTCGAGCTGGCATTGACGGCGGGATTGTAGGAGATGCCGCCGCCAACGGCCGCTTGGGGTCGTTCCGAATACATATTATCCCCTTCTCCATATCCGGGACGCCCCATGATGTTCCAATTCAACCGAGCTGTATACATGAGCTGATTAATGTCATTCCGCAAATTCGCATTGATATTTCGTTGAGGATTCGGACAGCCCGGAGCCGAGGGAAAGGGCGGCTGGCCCGTGGTGCCGCCTCCGCAACCTTCGGTCGGCTGCTCGCTGAAATACCCCCCGATGCGATTGAAGCTCGGCCCGGCACCGTTGAAAATTCCGAGATAGTAATTGACGGGATAGACTTCCTCATCGTTCATGAGGGTGATGCCGATATCCCGCCGATCCAGGCCACTGGCCGTAAACGCATCCATGACGAGCGCTCGCTCGGCGAACTGCATGGACGCCGTCGAATTGATCTGCGCTCGATTAAAGAACACCTTGTATTGCCCAAACATCAGGTTGAACATGGGAAAGTGAGTGCTTGTAAACGCCAGGTCTAAGATTCGCACCGAGCCGGGCGTCTGCGAATTCTCAGCTGTCTCTGAAGCGAATTGGACATAGTATTTGAAATCGGGATTGAACAAATGCCCCATAAAATACAGCCGCGCCCGCCGCACGTTGAATGTGGACGCCTCGGCATCCGACCGGTTTGCCCGATAATCGCCGAATACTCCCAGCAGCTCTGGAAAATTCTTCGCATCTCCTGGGTTTCGCCAGGCCTCATTGCGGTATCGTTGCGTGTAGCGCAATTGCGCTCGGAAGCGGATCTTCAGGAAAAACATATTATCGTTCATCGACAGGTTGAAGCCCCGGTCATACCACCCTCGAAAGCTCGGCTGCAGCAGATAGGTCCGCTCTTCCGACTCCCTCACTACCTGGGCGTACTCCTCCTGTGTGATAATGCCCTGTTTCGCCGCCCGGTCGAGCAGGAGCTTGGTCGCCGGATCCATGCTTTCGACGAAGACGTGCTTTCCATCCTTCTCCACCAATCGACCCGTATCCGCCGCAAGCGACGGGCCGGCCAAACCCATGAAGGCATACGCGGCGATCAGGAGCCAACAGAGCATCGTTCTGAACGCCATGCGGCTAAAACTGTGTGGCATATATTTACGTAGGTGTTTATTCATTTGTATCCCCTCTATTATGTACTGGGCTACGTCAGGGTCCTGGCGCAGCTAGACGTTACGGTGTAGCGGCAGGGGGCGGCTGCGGAGCACGGGTAGGGCCCGCTTCTCCCGATCGAAGGAATTGCCGGAATTCGACTGCATGTCTGCCTTTGTCGTCAGTGGTCCAAAACCGGCCGGGCTCAAAATAGAGAATGTAATCACGTGGCGGAGGAGGCGTCGTGGGATAATTACGATCATAAAGGTCGGAAGTTCTAATCGGAATGTGGGTGCGGAAGTGCTCGACGGTGAGATAAAGAAGAGGATCCCGAACAGCAACCCATCCCGCAACGATGTCACGGTCATATTTCGGATTGGAACCAGGCATCCGCACTTCAAAGTGGACTCGCTCATTCGGGCCGACCTTCTGCATGGCTTCCGAAAGGTACGGCGCCAGACGTTGCACCTCGTCTTCTCGAAGCAACGATGTCGGCGGCGCCTCCTCCGCAAACCATCGCAATGGCAGGCGTTGCTGTTCACGAACAGAGAACCCCCTCAACACGCTGGCAATCTCTCCAGACGTCAACTGGACCGGCTGAGTATAGGCTGCGGGTTCGAGTTCTCTTTGAAACTTCACAACTACCTGTTCATCTTCATGCACCGTCTGCGTGGTGTAGGGCAGTCTCGTGCAAGAAACTTCCATGAACCCCGCCGCCAGCGCCACAGCAAGGGCGAGTACCGTTCGCCGCTGCGCCCTCGACCCTCTTGTTTTCATCGGACCCCTCTCTTTCAATGGTCCATTAATAAATGTAATAAAGACTTGTATACTTGCTCACCACGCCAAAAAAAATCAGCGCTGGGTGTTAGGGCTCTCAGGCAATGCGTAGCCGGCTCGGCGAACAATGGACTGCGCTTCGGCACTTTGGATATGGTCGAGGAACTCATCACAAAGACGCCGATTCGGACAATAGCGTTCCATGGCCATCGAGTGCACCGTCGGTTGATAGCCTTCCTTTATGATCGCAACCACCCGCAACCGCTCCTGGTCTTTTGCCGCCTCATGGCCATAAATGATCCCCGCATCCGCCTCCCCGCTCAACACATGGTCCACCACGCCTCGGGAATCAGTGGCTTCGTCTACTCGTCCCTTGAAGGACAAAGCGAGGCCCAAGGCATCGAGGGCCCCCTGCGTTTGCTTGCCAAGCCTAGTTCTTGCCGGTTCCGCCACCGCCAGGCGCGCAGTACTCCGGCTCATGGCTTCCAGGGATTCGGGCGCGTCTACCAAGGATTCCGGCACGACCAAAACGAGTTGGTCCTGCGCGTACGATCGTTTGGTTCCAGGCAGGACGTAGTATTTCATTTCCAATCTTGTAATCAACTCGTCGCCCCCCGGGGCGACCAGATGGATGGGACCGGTCCCGATAAAATAACGTTCGACCATGCTGTTTTCCAGCGCCGCAATGGTCTGTCTCATTTCTAATCCCCTGTTGAAATAGAGTTTGACGCGAACGTCAGGATGCGACCGTTCAAAAGCTGTACTGAGTTGTTCAATCACCCCCCTGAGACTCGGCGATGCCGCAATGACGAAGGACTCAGTGGCGATCGCCTGAGACCAAGGCACAACACAGGCCAGCGAAAACAGCGCTCCGCACAACATCGCGCGGCACCGGTATCTATCGGACATATATCACCCTGTAGTTCTTATTTTAGCCCCATTCATGACGGTTCGCCGCGAAATCATGGACTCGCCGAGCGACACGGGCAAGCACAGCCGCGGCGAGGAACCGAGCCCAACTTGAAAGAGCACGTCGAGAGACTGAGAGACGAGCACGCCTCCATACCGGGTTTCGCTTGACCCGCTGCGTTTGATCAACTCCCGGCGGTAGGTTTTCGGCCACCGACTCTGTATCGTCGTAGCGGCCTGTCCGCAATTGCAGCAGAAGCATTCATGAAAAATGCGGGTAGAATTATTGATGGCTAGCTCGCCCGAAGATGATGAACTTTTCCCGTCTGGCTCGTATCGTACCCGCCCAGCGCCTCAACTTCGGTGCGAAACGGCCGGCTGACGATCGTATCCAGAAGCTGCTCCAGCCCGCGATTCGTTTTCAGCAACTTCGTGGGAATTACCAAGTCATACCGCTCCACCTGCACGGGAATAAAATCAAGTCCGAGAACCATGGCGGCGGACCGTACGCCGACCCCTACATCGGCCTGGCCTTCCGCCACGACGCGCGCAACTTCGAAATGGGACATGGCCTCATGTGTGTAGCCACTGACCCGCTCGGCAGGAATACCGGCATCGGCCAATTGACGATCCAGAAGCATGCGCGCACCCGCGCCGCTTTCCCGATTGACGATTCTGACCTCTCTTCTGGTTAGATCCCCGACATCCCGTATGCTTTTTGGATTCCCTGCGGCAACAATCCACCCTTCCTCCCACGTTGCAAACGTCACGACCGTAAAATTGTCCTCCTTGAGGTGTTTTCTGAGAAACGGCAGATTCGACTCTCCCGATTTGGCATCCACGACATGCAGCCCCGCGACATGGACCTCGCCCGCTTTGACCGCCTCGACGGCCGCAGCGCTGCCCATCGACCATCCGATGACCGTGATGTTGTTATCGCGGCGGCGCACATACTCGCCTGCTAGAAAAATCGCGGGATCGCACCCGGCGACCGATATGTCCTGCTCGACCGCCCGCCGGTCTCTCAGCAAGCGAACCTTGACCCGCGCTGACGATTTCTCGCCGCGACGACCTGTCGCATGATCTACAATGAGGCCGTCAGCCGGCACTGTATAACTCAACACCTCGCCCAGCGCCGACATCGGCCGCACAATTATCCGCTCCCCCACCATTGCGACCTTGACCCGCGAACGCGACAGCGAACCGCGCCGCGACGGATTCGTGCGGACGAGTTCACCTTCGATCAAGTCTCCCGTGCTGATCAGGCTGAACAGGTCTTCGACTTTACAGTGGAGGGCGCCGGCCAACCGCAAGGCAACCGCGGTCGTCGGCAGGTACTGGTTGGCTTCGATGGCGCACACCGCCTGGCGGGTGATTTGCGCGGCGTCGGCGAGTTGGCCCTGCGACCACCCACGGGCGGTGCGATGGCTGCGGAGGCGATTTTCGATGTTCTCCGGCCGTTCGGCCTTGTGCTTTTCGCCCATAGCGGTGAGCCAAATACCACAATAGCTGAATCTCTGTCAACTATTCTGCTACGGTAAATCGCGCTAGCAGACCGTTCATCAGCACCGCGTTCATATCAATCTTTCTAGAACGCGAACGCGGTCACGTCGTGGCAAGGTGCGTCGCCCGTTCCGAGAAAAGATGTCGGTGAAAGAGAGCCGCGTCCTTGATTATTCGGACAGGCAATTGATTCGTGAATCGTGCGAAGAGGCCGACAGTCGCACAAGGGATCGAGAAAAGAACGTGGCACGCGAACTATGCCCCACCTCTCGGCCCATACGAGACCGGTACTGAATGATCCCCGACCTGCGCGGACGACCGTCCCCATCGGTACATGAACGATTGAGTTCCGGACTCCTGCGGAACGGGGATCTGAACGATCCATTTTCGAGACGTCAGGGTAACCACCGCCTCTTGTACTGAGACGATGATGGGACACGTCGCCTTCAAATTGGCCGTCGTCTTGGTTTCCGCCCACCGGATTTCGCCGGTGATGTAGCAGATATTGGTCAACCACCCCACGAGTAATGCCGTCCACATCGGCAATACAGCCTCCGAGAATGCAGGCATAGAGGTATCAGTATACTTGAACTTGTGTCAAGTATCATGATAGACTGACGATCGTCATGCGGTACTTCTCACGCGCTGTACTTCCGAAGGCGCGCACGACATAGGAAGCTATACATGATGGCAACGCGACGGAGTCGTTTGGCGATACGCCCATGTCCCCGCTGCGTGCAGGGGACGCTGGTATCGAATGGAGCATTCTGGGTGTGCGGACGATGCCGCTACGCCGCCACATCGATGGCGCTGGCTATGGACCAAGGCGCAACCGATCCGTCGTGGAGAAACCCGGGCAAGACCACATCGACGTTCTACAGCCCGCGTGATTTTCGATGAGCAACGACTCGAAGCCGAACCGGCCTCCACGGCACGCTAGGTATCAACAATGGGCTGGGATCATGCACAGAATCGTTCGACTGAAATTTGGAGCAAGGAGGTCCCCATGGCTCTTGCGGCCCGTACAGCCGAATCAGCTGCCGAATCAACTATGGACATACCGACACTGCAGCCTCCAGGGATCCGTATCAAGAACAGACTGATCGGGACGATCGTGGCGCAATGCAATCACTTCCCTCATGACACTCGCATGCTGAATCCTCCGCGCTGGGTGAGCCATTTGGAAGACAACCAATGGCCGGCTCGAGTCGTACTGGCGGCCTACCATGAATATGAGTTACTCGTCGTGGTGAAAATTCTCGGGCGCTTCTGGACATTCACCAGCACGCGACATACTTCCTGGCTGCATCGCCCGCCGCGGGCTTGGGACCGCGTCACAGTGCATATTCCTCTGGACGCCATTTCCTCCGGCGCCGCTATCCCGGCCGTGCTCATCTCCGCCCGTGCTTCTCACGGAAATCCACCGAGAGAGAAACAGCGGTCCCGTTCCGGGCACGATGGTGAACGGCAATGGATTCAAGCGCCTCAGTAATTAGGATAGCCACGTCTCCATCGCGGTGGTGACTGAAAGCCCGACCACGCTCGGCTCGTGGGGTGACGGATTGCCCTGCCATACTTCCGGCGCGGCTTTCAGAGGCGGCAAAACTACTTGGCGAATCAACCATGTAATTTCATGCTGCTATACATCTCACAATTATTGTTGACTTTTATGTTAAAGTTAATTATTTTAATCCTCATCGGATTAGTAATATATTC
>DATFFC010000067.1:0-5834 GCA_035250505.1 Nitrospiraceae bacterium
CATCATAACAGGCTCGAAAGCAAGTTGCACCGATTGCGCCTCTGGCGGCAGCTCAAACAGACTCATCTCGCACGCCTTCATCTCGACTGGAAGGCCATCCCGGACCGGACGTTTTCACCGATCGACCCCCATCTCTACGCCAAGGATCTTGATCTCACCGGTCCTCATTCTCTCCTTCACCTGCTGGATACGACGGTATCCACACATGGACGCGAACGCTTAGACTCCTGGTTTCTGAATCAGCCGCCTCGGCCGGACCAGTGGAAACCCCGCCAGGCATTGATCAAAGAACTGACCGCTCTTTCATTACTACGCGATCGGGTGGTCCTCGAGGCTCTTTTGATCGACCGTCGCGAGATCGATGGAGAGGCTCTCTTAGCGATTCTTCGTACCCCGGCCGGCTATCCCGGGTTGGTCTCGCTGCTCGCCGTGGAGGCGGTCCTGGCCGGGTTGACGCTCGTTCTGTTGATCGGTGATTCGCTTCTGGGAACGTCGAATTACTGGATCGCCTCGTTTGCACTCTATGCCTTCATCTATCTCATGGTGCGAGGGCGGACAGCGGAGGTCTTCAACCATGCCGTCGCGCTCCACGGTCACCTGGAGAAGATGGCCGCCGTGTTCACGCATTTCGAGCGCCGATGTCTCGTGTCCACATCGGCCCTGGCACAGCTGTGCGCACCATTGCGACAGGAATCCATCAAACCGTCCCGGTCCCTCGGCGAGGCTGCCTCTCTGCTTTCCAAACTCAGCATCAAGGCCCATCCCCTCGTCCATTATTTCGTGAACGCGCTTGGCCCCTGGGACTTGTACTATACCTACCGCCTGCAGCGGCTGCAGGATCGCATCGCTCAAGCCGTGCCGACATGGCTCGATATCTTGGCGCAGTTTGAAGCCGCTTCGGCGCTGGCGAATTTCGCCTACCTCCATCCGACGTATTGTTGGCCGGAGCCCATAGAGGAAACCGGAAGAACCGACGGAGATACGGAGATCGAACCGGCCAACATCGCATCCGAACTCGGCCATCCGCTGATTCCCTCGGCATCCCGCATCTCGAATGATCTCTCCCTGGAAGGCCGGGGTCGCATTCTTCTGGTGACGGGATCCAATATGTCGGGGAAAAGCACCTTTCTGCGCACGGTCGGCGTGAATCTATGTCTCGCACAGGCCGGCGGACCGGTGTGCGCGAGGCGCTATCGATGGACGTGGGCGCAGCCTGCTTGCTGCATCCGCGTCGATGATTCCCTTGAGAGCGGCCTCTCGTTCTTCTACGCTGAGGTCAAGCGCCTCAAGACGATCCTTGTGTCGGCGGAACAAGCCGACGGCCCGACGACCCTCTTTCTCATCGATGAAGTGTTTCGTGGCACCAACAACCGCGAGCGATTGCTCGGTGCACAGGCCTTTATTGCCGCGTTGGCGCGAAGCCGTGGGTTCGGCCTCGTGACTACACATGATCTGGAGTTGACGGAACTCGAACGGCGAATCCACCGACTCAGCAATATGCACTTTCAGGAGACGGTCGAGCGGGGGCGACTGGCGTTTGACTATAAACTGCGGCCTGGGCCTTGTCCGACGACGAACGCCTTACGCATCATGGCTCTTGAAGGATTGCCGGTGCGGGATGAAGAGAGCGGTAAGAAAGATCCGCCCCCGCTCAACGAGCGATGAGCAGGAAAGCCCCTCCTTCCCTTTGATCTTTCAGTTGCATTCCCTCATATTAAAGACGTAAAGAGGATTCTTCTCTTATTCATGGCTGAAACAGCTTCGCATCCACTCCGCGGTCTGCTCATCGCCCAATTCTGCGGCGCATTCAACGACAACGCCTGGAAACTGATGGTAGCGCTTTTAGGCATTCGCCAGGTCAGTGCCGTGGTGTCGCCGGGACCGGCGTTGGAGACCGCCGCGCAGACTGAGACCACGGTGGCTTTCGTCGTCTTTACCTTGCCGCTCATGTTGACCTCCATTGTAGCCGGTGTCCTGGCCGATCGCGTCAGCAAGCGCACCGTGATGATCATGATGAAAGCGGTCGAGGTCGGCCTTATGTCGGCGGCGACGACGGCCCTGTTCATCAATCCGGCCGGGGGGATCTTGCCGCTGGTCGTACTGGCGGGCATGGGTGTCCACAGCGCCCTCTTCAGCCCTGCCAAGTACGGCATTCTGGCCGAGTTGCTGCCGCATGAACGGCTCGCGAGCGGAAACGGGCTTTTGGAAATGTGGACGTTCCTCGCCATCCTGGGTGGGACTGCCGCCGGCGGGTTTTTGCTTCACCAGGCCGGCGCCTCACCGTGGCTCGCCCCTCTTTGTCTCGCTGTCATTTCGATCGCGGGCTTTTGCGCCTCGTGGACGATCCCGCCGGTCCCTGCCGCGCGACATCAAGGAGGTCTGACAGCTACTTTGCGGGGTGCATGGTCCGCGCTTCGCGCCGATCGACTGTTGCGGTTGGCGATCACCGGGGCGGTCTTCTTCTGGACCATCGCGAGCTTGTTTGCCCAGGACCTCCTCGTTTACGCCAAAACGGTCCTCCAATTGTCGGATGCCATGGCCGGGGTGCCGATGACCGTACTCTCGGTCGGCATCGGTCTGGGGGCGGTGCTGGTCGGTCGCTTGTCGCAGTCGCGCGTGGAATACGGACTTATTCCGATCGGCGCGATCGGCGTGTTTACGGTGCTGGCGATCACGGGCCTTGCAAGCCCGCTCTTGAACGGCACGCTGGCCCTGATGCTGTTGCTCGGTGTTTCCAGCGCCTTTATTTTTGTCCCATTGAACGCGCTCATCCAGTGGCGAGCGCCGGACGATCGGCGCGGCTCTGTGATCGCGTTTGAGAATACCTGCGTGTTCACCGGCATCATGCTGGGGTCCCTGGCCGGCGGTGCAATGGCGACGGCCGGATTGTCTCCGAGCGGCATTCTCACCGCCACCGCGCTCGCGACTCTCGGCGGCACCGCCTGGGCGCTGTGGTTGTTGCCGGATGCGTTGCTACGCATGGTCCTCGTCATTCTGACGCAGACGCTGTACCGGCTACGAATCATAGGACAAGAACACATCCCGAAAAAGGGCGGCGCACTCCTGGTCCCGAACCACGTGTCGTTCATCGACGGCCTCCTGTTGATCGCCAGCGTGGACCGGCCGATCCGCTTCGTCGTCGACGCGGCCTATGCGGACCACCCGCTGTACAAGCCGTTTCTCAAAGCCTTGCACGTCATTCCGATCTCGTCGCAAGGGGGGCCACGCCTGCTCCTACGAGCGCTCCGCAATGCCGGGCAAGCGTTGGACGATGGAGAGCTGGTCTGTCTCTTTCCGGAAGGACAAATCACGAGAACCGGCACCATGCTGCCGTTCCGCCGCGGATTCGAACGAATCGCCAAAGGCCGGACCACGTCGGTCATCCCGGTCCATTTGGATCGAGTCTGGGGCAGTATCTTCAGCTACGTCGGCGGCCGGTTCTTTACCAAATGGCCCGAACGGATTCCCTATCCCGTAACCGTATCGTTCGGTCTCCCGGTTCCCGGCAATACGCCGGCGTTTGAGCTCCGGAGGCTCGTGCAGGAGCTGGGTGAGCAGGCTTGGCGCCTGCGCAAATCGAAGCGACCGGCGTTGCATCGATCGTTCATCTCTGCCATGCGGCGCCGGCCCTTTCGGCTCGCCATGGCGGATCACACGCGGCCCCATGTCAGCGGCCTGCAAGCGCTCGCCGGGATGATTGCATTGACACGGGCGTTGCGCGTGGAGTGGGACGGGCAATCGTCGGTCGGCCTGTTGCTTCCGCCGAGCGTCGCGGGGGCCCTTGCCAATGTTGCAGCGGCTATGACGGGAAGAGTGAGCGTGAACCTGAATTACACGGTGGGGAAAGCAGGGCTGGAATCGGCCGTCCGACAGGCCGAGCTTCGCACGATCGTGACCAGCCGTCTCTTCGTGGATAAGGCTAAGCTCGATCTGCCGGAGGGCCCGCGGATCATCTGGCTGGAAGATATCCGGCCGAGGATCGGGACTCCGCAAAAAGCATTGGCCTTTCTGCTGGCTCTCCTGGCTCCCGCATGGATCATTGAACGATGCTGTGGGTTGAACCGCCGAGTCATGATGGATGATTTGGCCACGATCATTTTCAGCAGCGGGAGCACCGGTGAGCCAAAAGGCGTCATGTTGTCCCAGTTCAATATCGACTCGAACGCGCATGGATCGGGTCAGATGCTTCACTTGGACAAGCACGATCGGATATTGGGCATTCTCCCGCTCTTTCATTCGTTCGGCTACCTCGTGTTCTGGTTCGTCATGTTCAGCGGCGGCGCCTTGGTGTTCCATCCGACACCGCTCGATGCGGCCGCGATCGGCGAGCTCTGTGCCCGCTATCGCTTGACGTTCTTAGTCACGACACCTACGTTCCTTCAGCTCTATCTGCGCCGCTGCACGCCGGAGCAATTCAGTACGTTGCGGGTCGTCCTCACCGGCGCCGAGAAACTGCCGCTGCGACTCTATCAATCGTTCGAGGATCGTTTCGGCATCAAGCCGATCGAAGGCTACGGCGTCACAGAATGTGCGCCGGTGATCGCGGTGAACGCGCCGGATTTCCGAGCGGCGGGCTTCTTTCAGCCCGCGTCACGCCGCGGAACAGTCGGGCAGCCGCTACCCGGCGTCTCCGTCCGTACCGTTGACCCGGACACGTTCGCTCCCACCCAGCCCGGCATCCCCGGCCTGTTGCTCGTGAAAGGTCCCAATGTCATGGTCGGATACCTGGGACGGGAAGACTTGACCGCCGCAGCGATACGGGAGGGCTGGTACATCACCGGGGACTTGGCGACGATTGATGAAGACGGCTTCATTACCATCACGGACCGGCTGTCTCGATTTTCCAAGATCGGGGGGGAGATGGTCCCGCACGGGCTCGTGGAGGAGGCGCTCCAACGGGCGGGCGGATTCGATACGCAGGTCTTTGCCGTGACCGGCGTTCCCGACGAGCGTCGCGGCGAACAACTGGCCGTATTGCATACGATTGATGAAGCGGCGATTCCGGACATCCTTGCCAAGGCGTCGGCCGAGGGCCTTCCGAATCTCTTCGTTCCTTCGCGCAGCCATTTCGTCAAAGTGGAGGCCCTGCCGGTTCTGGGCACCGGCAAGTTGGATTTGCGGCGGGTGAAGCAAACGGCGATGGAACGGCTGCAGAAGAAATGACGAATATGGAATGAGGAATGGTACGTTTGAGAACCCTTCGATCGAGTTCAGGAGCATAGGAGTGGCCATAGACTATGTCCGGCAAGGCTTCACGAGCGACGAACGACGAGCGACGAGATACGCCACTGCTGGCGACGCCGCAGGGGAAGTCGCTGATCGACTGCCATGTACACTTGGCGGCGCTGCCTGACAGCGGGAACGGCTGCCACATCTCGTCGAAGCTGCTCAGAAGCCCGCTGTTTCGTTTCTTATTGTGGAAGCATGACCTTTCGCCTCGGCATCCAAGCGAAGCGAACCGGAAATACATCACTGATCTGCGGCAGGAGCTTCTGGCCTCCGCCTTTGTTCAAAAAGCGGTGTTGCTGGCAATGGATGGCTGCTACGATGAGGCGGGACGACTGGACCAAACGCATACCGAGTTCCTTATCAGCAATGACTATTTGTTCGGCACCGTCGGCCAATATCCGCGCGAATTCCTAGCAGGCGCCTCCATCAACCCGCAGCGCCGGGACGCGCTGGATGAGCTCCACCGCTGCGCCGACGGCGGCGCGGTCCTCGTGAAGATCCTCGCCAACGCCCAACAGTTCGATCCGGCCGACGCCCGCTACAAGAAGTTCTATCGAACCATGGCGGAACGAAGGCTCCCTCTGCTCAGCCACGTCGGCTATGAA
>DATFFC010000068.1:0-12822 GCA_035250505.1 Nitrospiraceae bacterium
GCTCCTCGGAACGCTGGCGGGCTGCCAGGGCATCCAGAACTTTCTTCCCTTCGCCGGGCAGAGAGGCGCACCGGCTCCGCACATGCGCCGGCCGGTGGTCGAACGGATCCAAGCGACCGTCCAGCCCGATCTATCCCGCCACGTCGGAGACCATGAGGCGGCGGTCCGCAAGGCCATGGCCTCCGCCCGTACCAGATCTGCGCTGCACAAACCCACGCTTCTCGTGCAAGGTCTTTCCAGCCCCTGGGCCGCTGCGGCGACACTCGAGCGCCACAGCCTGCTCGCGGCAGAGATGGCAGAAGGACACACCGAAAGCATCCCCGCCCTGCTCGACATTCTCGAAGCCGGTCTGGATCGGACCGCCGTCTCCTTTTCAGCGGTTCCGTTTCCGACCACCATGGCCGGCGACGAGCTGATCGGATTTTTCACGGACATCCTGAGAGAGACCTATGAAGAGCGTGAGAAGGCATTGCGGCATGTGACTCAAGATGAGCGCCTGTTCCTCCACGGTCACGCCGCATCGATCGTTGATCAATTCATTCCCCATCTGTCGGAACTCAGCGCGACGCAGGAAGTCGCCAAACGAAACGATGTGGAATTCGCCCGCCTCTTAATGGAGCGGATGGACTATTCCAACATGATCGCAGCCGCGCAACACCTGACCCGCCTGGGAAATGAAACCTTTCTGCGTGCCCTCGCAGTCGCGTTCAGCAATCGGGTCCCCATATCCGACTCCATACCCGGCATTACAGGCGACGTATTGTTGGCCCGTCAAACCTCCTATGGCTTCGTCGTTATCGGGGGAAGTGGTCCCAATACCTATAACCTTGATGAGCGGTTCAGCCTCATCATCGATCTCGGCGGCGCCGATACCTACCGGGGCCTCATCGGGGCGAGCAGCAACATCGAGCTGGGCCACAGTATCGTCATTGATCTCGGCGGCAACGATCGCTACGAAACAGCGCCGCTTGGTCTGGCCACCGGCCGCTTGGGGGTCGGCGTGGTCATGGATCTCGCCGGCCACGATGTCTATTATCTCGCGCCCGGCAGCGGCGGAACCGGCTTCGCCGGGCTCGGCATTCTGTACGACGGCGAGGGAAACGATCAGTACATCGGCAGCCGTTTTACACTGGGTGCCGCCGTGGGCGGACTGGGCCTGCTCGTCGATCGGTCCGGGAACGACCAGTACGGGATCGACGGATACGGGATCGGATTAGGCGGCTGGCTTGGCGTGGGAGCCGTGATCGACGTGGAGGGAGACGATGCCTATCGCTGCGGGGGGCGTTATCCCAGCAGCTACAATGAGATTGAACAGCCGACTGTGCGACCGGGCGATCCCGGCTTTCAATATGATTGCTTCGGCCTCGGCGCCGGAGCCGGAGCACGGGTGATGGGTTCACAGGCGGTCCAGGCCGCCTACAATCTTGCCGGCGGCTGGGGGCTCCTATTGGATGTCGCCGGTGACGACCGCTATCAGAGCGATAATTTTTCTCAAGGCATGGGATATTTTTTTGCGATAGGAACCAAGCTGGATCTCGACGGGGATGATATCCATCTGGCGGCGCGCTATGGTCACGGCGCCTCCGCGCACTATGGCTTGGGTCTGTTTCTCGACCGGCATGGGAATGATCGCTATGAATCTTCAGGACCTTTCTACAATGGAGCCGCCGCCTGGGACTCCAGCGTGGCCCTCATGATCGACGGCGGTTTGGGACAAGACCTGTATCTCTTGGCCAGGTCGACCGGGCTCGGCATTGCCGACCATGGCGCGTGGGCCGTCTGCATTGACGAAGGCGGAGCCGATCGCTATCTGGTCACGCAGGGGCAGGGCTGGGCCGGCAATAACAGCCTCGGAAGCTTTCTAGATCTGCTTGGACAGGACATCTACGAAAACCACTTGGATCCATCCGAATCAGAAAAGGGGAATGCCCGTACACTGTTCCAAGGCGACCGCGGTCTCTTCATCGACAAATAGCCCTCCCCGCCTGATTCACCGAGACGGTTGACTCCACTTCTGCGGTGGCTATCTCTTTGTAATAGTGCAAACAAACCGATTGTGTCCGAGGGGCGCCTCTTTTTGGGGCTCGATAAAAAGAGATGACTCACCTCGCAACGAATCGCGGAGGTACCGATGACAGACACGAACTTGATCCTGAATCTCCCTGTGTTGCCGGTCAAACGTACCGTATTGTTTCCAGGCGTGCTGATGCCGCTGACCGTGGGGCGGGACCGTTCCGTGGCGGCGGTGGAGGCAGCCTTGAAGACTGAAGATAAAACGATCCTGGTCGTTGCCCAACGGGATCCTCATACCGAAGAGCCGGGTCTGGACGATCTGCACACCATCGGTACGAAGGCGGTCATCAAGCAGACCGCCCGAGGCGCCGAGGGGCAACTCAACGTCCTGATCCAGGGATTGGAACGATTTGTCCTGTTGAAGCTGGAGCAGAACACGCCCTATTTGGTCGCGCGCGCCCGGCATCTTCCCGCGCCGTCGGACAGCGGCACCGAGGTGGAGGCGTTGCATCGGGCGATTCTCGACGTCGTGAGCGAGCTTCCCAAGCTCATCCAGACACCGGGCATCCACGAAGCGATGGTGGCGCTCGGAGCGGAAAACGATCCCGTCACGTTGGCCTATCGGATCGCGTCGTTGCTGAACCTGACGCTCGAGGGTGAACAACAGTTGCTCGAAGCCTCGTCGCGGGTGGATCTATTGCGGCGCCTCTATGCGGCCCTGTCCCGCGAAGTTCAGATCCTGCAACTGCGGGACAAGATCGCCAGCGACGCGCGGGAGAAGATCGGAAAGAATCAACGCGAATACATCCTGCGCGAGCAATTGAAAGCGATTCAGGAGGAACTCGGGGAATCTAACGGTGAGGAAAGCGAGATCGAGTCGCTCAAGAAGAAGATCGCCGAGGCGAAGCTTCCCGATCACGTTCGGAAAGAGGCGGAACGGGAGCTCGGACGTCTGGCGAAGCTCTCGCCCAGCGCACCGGACCACCAAGTCATCCGCAGCTATCTCGATCTCGTGCTCGAGCTGCCGTGGAACGAAACGTCCACCGACAGCCTCCATTTGTCGCGGGTTCGTGAGGTCCTGGACGAGGATCACTATGGCATCAAGGAGGTCAAGGAACGGATCATCGAGCATCTCGCGGTTCTCAAACTGAACCCGGAAGCCAAAGCGCCGATCCTCTGCTTGGTCGGACCTCCCGGCGTCGGGAAGACCAGCCTGGGCCAGTCGATTGCCCGGGCGATGGGCCGGACCTTTGAGCGATTCAGCCTGGGCGGTCTCCACGATGAGGCCGAGCTCCGCGGCCATCGACGGACGTATGTGGGTGCGATGCCCGGCCGTATCATTCAGGCCATCCGGCGGGCCGGCGTGAGCAATCCGGTGTTGATGCTCGACGAGGTCGATAAGCTCGGGCGTGATTTTCGCGGCGACCCGGCTGCGGCGCTGCTCGAGATTTTGGACCCGGCACAGAACCATACGTTCCGTGATCACTATCTCGATCTTCCCTTCGACCTGTCGAAGGTCTTTTTCATCACGACGGCCAATACGCTGGATACGATCACCCAGCCGTTGCTGGACCGAATGGAAATCATCCGGCTGAACGGCTACAGCGAGAAAGAGAAGCGGGAAATTGCTGTGCGCTATCTCTGGCCGAGACGGCTCAAGGAAGCGGGCATCAAGAGCGAACAGGTCGATTTGCCTCATGCGGTCATCGACCATATTATCAGCCGGTATACCCGCGAGGCCGGAGTCCGACAACTTGAACAGATGCTCGGCCGATTGACCAGAAAGATCGCCATTCAGTTCGCCGACTTGCCGGCCGATGCGGCGCCGCAGACGGTCAGCATCCAGCGCGGCGAGTTGGACGAGTGGCTGGGACAGGAGCGGTTCATGCCGGAAGAGGCCAGAAAACAATTGCCGCCAGGCGTGGCGACGGGGTTGGCGTGGACCCCTGTCGGAGGGGATGTGCTCTATATCGAAACGACCCTCTTGCCCGGCAGCCATGATCTGACCCTGACGGGGCAACTCGGTGACGTCATGCAGGAATCCGCCCGGGCTGCGCGGAGCTATCTCTGGAGCCATGCGGAGGCGATGGGGCTGGATATCTCACGCTTCAAGAGAAACGGCGTGCACATCCATATTCCATCCGGCGCGATTCCGAAGGACGGGCCTTCCGCCGGTATTACGATGGCAACCGCGCTGGCATCGATCTATGTCGGCAAACCGGTACGGATCGATACGGCCATGACGGGGGAGATCAGTCTGAGCGGGCTGGTCTTGCCGATCGGCGGGCTGAAGGAGAAGGTACTGGCCGCTCACCGGGCCGGCTTGAAGCGAATCGTTCTCCCGAAGGCCAATGAGAAGGATCTCAAGGACATTCCCGAGGAGGTTCGGCAGGATCTCCGGTTTATCCTCGTGCAGACCATCGATGAGGTGCTGCACGCGGCCTTCGAGCAGACCGCCGACGGTCTCCCTGAACAGGGAGACAAGGACACGGCTGCAGCATCGCACACCACCGCCGCGATCTGAATGATCGCGGCGGGAACGCCGCGGTGACCGGCCGATGTCCCGCTCTGTCTACGGCCGTAAGCCGGTGCCTCTTTCATCGACAAATGTGTTACAGTCTATTTCTGGCTGGACGACGATCTTGTGATTGAGGATGGAGGCAGCGATGGCGCCGAAAATCGACATCGGACCGATCGTGAAAGTGGTCAAGAAAGATGAGGAGTGGCGAAAGGTCCTCACCGCCGAGCAATATCAGATCCTTCGCCACGAGGGCACAGAGCCGGCCTTCTATAATGCGCTGCACGACAACAAGGCCCCCGGCCTTTACCATTGCGCCGGGTGCGATTTGCCGCTCTTCTCGTCGGAGCACAAATTCGACAGCGGCACCGGCTGGCCGAGTTTCTGGCAGCCTCTGGCGCCTCAGGTGGTCGGAACCAAGATCGATTTTAAATTGATCCTGCCGCGCACCGAGGTCCATTGTGCGCGATGTGATGGACATCAGGGGCATGTCTTCAAGGACGGGCCGCCCCCGACCGGCCTGCGTTACTGTATCAACTCGGCTGCTCTGAAATTCGTCCCCGCCTAACTCGGCCTGGTCAACGCCATGTCTCGGCCGTGAGCTTGCCTTGCCCTGTGCATTTGACTTAATCTGCGTGACATGTAGCGTTCTCGCCCGGTCGTCTTCGGATTCATCATTCATGCATCGTTTTTGTTCATTGTCCCCGTTGCTTTCTTTGGTGGTCGCTCTGCTCGGGTGCACGGCGCAAACCGAGGTAGTGTCGCAGCATGTGAATGCCTGCCTCCTGCTCACCGAGGCAGAGGTCGCGATCGCGGTCGGGGCCCCTGTGTCCGCGCCGGAGAAGCGCAGCGATACGCAATGCCTCTACCATGCCAAAGGAAAAGGCAATGAAACGGTCGCGATCGAGATCGATCAAGAGCCCGGGGAAGAGAAGCGGCAGCAGTTCAACAAGGAGCGAAAGAAGCATGAACGGACTCAGGTCCCCGGCTTAGGCGATGCCGCCTTTACCTCTCCATCCCCGCCCCGGGGAATCCATCTGAGCTTCATGAAAGACAACGCCTTAGTGACCTTGACGATCAGTTCATCGCAGCATGGACGACCGGCTGAAGCGGTGGTGAACCTAGGGAAATCCGCGGCCGCTCGGCTCGCCGCACAATTGTCACCCAACGTCGAGGCGGCCCCCATAAGTCTTCCCCCTCTTCTGTCTTCTGCCTCCTGGGCCGGAGATTGGTACGGATGTCCGACTGTGGGGCGGCTCACCGCCAAAGGCCGGCTCACGCTCACCTCGTCGGGTGGTTGGTCAATGATGGCGGGAGCGGTCACGCCGGGTATGCTGCTGGCGGATAAGGGACGCTGGCAGGTGGAGTCGTTTCAGGACATTCTCCACGGCACCTATCAGGTCCTCGGAAAAGAAGCGTTCATGACAACGGGCATTCTCAGCATGAAATGGGAGAAGATTGCGAAAGGCCAAGCTCCGTCCCGATTCGATCGAGCCTTGTACAAATCCTTGACCGGAGTTCCGCATAGATTACAGATCAAACGGCTCCCGGCGGTGGAGCCGGCCCTGCTTGGTGTGTGGGAAGCCTCTGCCAAGTATGTGGATCACGAAGAGGAATTTGTCTGGTCGATCACGGCGAACAATGTGTCGCAATTTTATAGGGCGATGTTATGGAGCGGCGACATGGAGCGAGACGGAGACGGCTATCGGCTCATCGCCATGCCGGCCAAAACCGTCCCTTTCCACATCAAGCTGATCAATCAAGACATACTCGAGCTGTCCGACAGCGAGGGGGCCGCGTCTTCATGGGGTCGCAAGGACAACCTGCTCGCGCGCTGTTGACCCCTTGACGGACCTTGATCCTGGTTGGTTCTCGGCGTACACTGACTTCCATGAAAGCACTCCTCACGGGTCTCATTCTCATGCTTCTTGCCGTTCCTGTCCGGGCCGGAGAGACGCGCCTGAGTTCGGATGACGACACATTGAATTTTGACCTGCCGTTTGAGCAAGCGATCAACAAACAGGTTCTTCGGTCGTTGCTCAATCAGGCGATCGATGCAGTGGAGGACCATCTCGAACTGAATGGGAAATTGCGAAACGGGGACCAGGCCGGTGATCGTGAAGGGCGGTTTGAGCTTCGCCTCTATCCACGGGGCAAGTCCCGTTCGGATGAACACGTCGGCGCAGAAGGATCCTTCCGGTTCTCTCCCGAGGCAGGCAACCATGAATTGAGTCTTCGCTTCAAATCGTCCAAGCCTTCTTCCCGCGCGCCAGATCCCGCCGACTTTCTGTAATTCTATTTCATGATATGAGGCGCATCGAGCAGGCCCTGTCGCTCCTGTGCGTGCGCGTCTAGTTGCCGTAGAGAGCTGGGGGTCTTGACTGACGAACGCGTGATTCCGCGATCGCTGCTTTCGCGCTACGTCAGGAGGACGGCGGCAAGAGCTCACGAATCTTGTTGAGCAACAAGCGTTGGGTGTAAGGCTTCCGAAGGAACCATTCTTCCGTGAGGCCTTGGAAATGGGACGGCTTGATGAGGCCCGACACAAATAAGATCGGCAGCTCCGGACGAAGCTCGCGGAGCCGCTGAGCAATGATCGGGCCGGACATGGTCGGCATGACAATGTCGATCACGAGCAGCTTGATTCGAGGGCCGAACTCTTCGAAGAGTTTCACCGCCTCCTCTCCGCTCGAGGCACAGAGCACGGCGTAACCTTTCAGTTCCAGCATGCTGCTTGTGAGATTGCGGACCGCTTGGTCATCATCAACCACGAGAATAAGCGGGTCGTTCGAGCAGCTGGGTGACTGGGCTTGTGGAAAGTACGAGGGAGTAGAAGACATGCAGCGTTCCGAATCGATGATGGCTCACGCTATCACCAACGCAGCAAGACGTCAAACGGTCGCAGAAAATCGAACAGCGTACGCCCAAAAAGAGTCCGGGCGAGAAAATGTTTTCCGGCTGGGTCCGTTACGGCAAGACGGCGATGAGACGTACCGGTCCGCCTGTACCGTCTCGAATTTTTACCGGAAGCGCGATCATCAGAGCACCGGCTTCCGGCAATTGTTCCAAATGGGCGATGTTCTCAAGACCGTATAATCCGGCGCCGCCGATGATGCGATGGACGATGAAATCGCGCGACGGTCCATAGTCGATGCTGGCGGTATCGATCCCGATGCCCACAATATTTCGTTCCTTGGTCAGGAATTCAGCCGCCTCTCGAGAGAAGCCGGGAAAATGAAGCGTTGTGACATCCTCCGGCGTCGGGCTGCCCAGATACGCAAGGCGGTCCGGCCAATGACGGCCCCATCCCGAGCGCATTACGACGATCGCTCCAGCCGGTATGGACCCATGGCGAGCTTCCCAGTTTCGCAGATCCTCGACCCGCAGGCGATAATCGGCGTCCTTCGCCACAGCCGCCCGCACGTCGACCACGACCGCCGGACCAATGAGATGATCGACCGGAATCCGGTCGACCGAAGGCCGGCCCTGGGCAAAGTGCACCGGCGCATCTATGTGCGTGCCCGCGTGCTCGGACATGACGAAATCGCCCGAGGCATACCAATATCCTTGCGCGGTCATTCCCCAAGCGGTTTTGTCGCGATGAAACGGCCTATTGGTCGGCCACGCAATGGTCGCCTCATCGAGTTCATACGTTAAATCGACGAGCTTCGTGCGATCCCATCCCACGGTCCAGGCGACCTCGCACAGAGACAGGGTCACCGCAACGGCCAAGCCGGTACCCAGTGCAAGAGCCCGTAAGTTCCCGCTCCATGCCGGTTCCGGTGAGTAGATCACAAGGGCCTCCCTCACGTCGCTCATGACTGCTCCAATGCGCCGAAACGCTTGTCGGCCGCGCCCTGATCACAGGACCACAAGCGATCGGTCTTGTACTGTTCGAATCGGCCTGTTGCGGCATCAGAGGACACGCGGGCTCGTAGCGCGTCCATTTCCGCCGCGGTCATGGGAACAAACCGCTGCGCGATCCGCACGTTCTGACGCAACACCTCGACCGAGTCAATCCCGCTGACCAACGTGGCCACCGGCAGGGACAGTGTATACCTGATCGCCTCTTCCGCCGTGACGACGCCCGCGGCCAATGGTTTCCCGTTTCCGCACAGCGATTTCATGGCGATCGGCGCGATGCCTTGCCGGGCCAGCTCGGGCAGCACTTGCCGTTCAAAACTGCGGAACCCGAAATCAAAGACATTGAGAGGAAGCTGACAGGTGTCGAACGGGAATCGCTCCCGCAAGAGCGCCATATGAACCGACGGGTCGGTGTGTCCCGTGAAACCGATAAACCGAACTTTCCCTTGCTGCTTGGCCTGCATCAGCGCCTCCGCCGGCCCCCCAGGCCCGAAAACGCGGCTCGGCTCATCCAGACATCCGACTTCGTGAATTTGCCACAAGTCCAGATAATCCGTTCCCAACCGGCGGAGCGACTGCTCGAGATGAAGAAGTCCCACTTTCTTCCCCCGGCCATGGGTACACATCTTGGTCATGAGAAAGACCTGATGCCGCTTGCCCTTGAGCGCCGCGCCCATGGCCTCCTCGCTTCGGTTGTTGGCATAGTCCCACGCGTTATCCATAAAGGTCACGCCGGAGTCAACCGCCTCATGAATGATCCGCATGCCTTCATCCGCGTTTTTGCGGATCAAATGCCCACCTCCGATGCCGAGAATCGTCACATCGACCCCGGTTCGCCCAAGTGGCCTTCTCGGAATGTTCCCCGTCACTGTGCCGCTGTCGCTTACACTGGCATTCACGAACCTCTCGCCCCAAAGAAACGACCGACCGAATACCAAAGCCGACCCGAGTTGCCCGATCCGCTTGAGCATTTCTCTTCGCTCAACGGGGTGCTTTTCGATGGAGTCATCGGATTTCTGTTGCCGATTCATCAGTGCTCCTTCCTTCGCTATCAATTGCAGCGGTCGATAGATGACTGTCGCAATACGGTACCTGCCAGCCGACGGAACATCAACGTGAGTACCAGGATAGGGTCACCGCTCCGACACAGCTCTTCATGATCCCGCCTGACCCGGCTCAGATGCACAAGCCGTTGATGTTGCGCCGCCTTTGTTCCGATTCAAGTTTATCGGTCTTCCACCCGATATCGCATTGCAGGACATGTAGTACGAACCACTACGACTACTGCGGGGACGGTGACGACCGCCCCTCTACCGCCCATCGGCTTCTGACCGCTCATGACCACACCCCGCGCCGGTTCGCCGAAACCTAATGATTCTACGCCACTTCTCTCGCTGAATTGCGAGGACCTGCGCCTCGGGATGTACATCCATCTCCATTGTTCCTGGTTTCGCCATCCATTTTCCCGACAGCAGTTCCTTTTGACCTCGGAGAGCCAAATCGCGACGATCCGTGGGTTAGGCCTCTCATCCATCCTTGTGGACCCGGCTCAATCGACCCCTGATTCGCTCCGGCATATTTCACAGACATCACCTGCCTCCTGCGACAGGTCGGCATCGGACGCGGCCGACCGGTCCATTCGGTCCCCAGGTCAACCGCGCGCGCACACACCGGCAACCGCGGCCAATATTCGTCCCGCCGGACAAAGTCCCGCCGGCTACCAAGACGCCCTGAAGGAGGCGGCTCAGGCCTATGAACAGGCGGCACAGCACTTCACGCAGTCGGTCAGCGATCTTCACGCAGGATCCGAAGAGGGTGTGGCCACCGCCAAGGCCGTGACCATTAAACTGGCTCATCTCCTCCTTGACGACGCCCTGGCAGGAACAATCGTCAGTCTGCTCGACTCATGGAACGTCGAAGAACGGGACGTTTTGCATGCCTTGAACGTGTCGGTGCTGGCGATGATGATCGGCCAACAATTCGACCTCTCGCTCGAAGACATCAAGATTCTGGGAATCGGCGCACTCCTGCATGATATCGGAATCCATGGGTTGCGGCACGATCTCCGCGTGCGACACGAAGAGTTGGCCCCGGAAAAGCTCGGTTCGTACCGGGAGCATCCGGCGCTCGGCGTCACCATCTTGAGCGCCCTTCCATCGTTTCCACATGAGGCCTTGCGTATCGTGGAGTCCCATCACGAGCGGATCGATGGATCGGGCTATCCGGACAGATTGAAGGAAGAATATTTGTCACTTTTCACAAAAATCGTGATGGTCGCCGATGAGTATGACATTCTCATCAACAACGAGAGCCGGCGCCACAGGATGATCCCTGCAGAGGCGCTCTCCCATCTCTATCGGACCTCGCGGACGACCCTACCGCCGGAGGTCATCGACGCCTTGGTTCAAACGTTGACGGTCTATCCGCCTGGGACGATTGTGCAACTCGTCAATGGAGCGTTTGCGCTGGTCTTGAACATCAACAGACAAGCCCGGATGAAACCGTTGGTCTTACTCTATACTTCCCCGACCCCTGCCACACGGCCGATCATCATTGATCTGATGAAGGATCGGAGGCGCGCAATCGCGCGTCGTCCTCCGCTGAATGAATTACCGGCCGGAGTACGCGACTACCTCGACATGCATCGATGGACCGCCTATTTTTTGGGCAACGGGGTGGACCAGGGAGTGTTGCCTGATGCGGTTTGAACGCGGCGCTCAAGTTCTGCGCATTCTAAACCGATACAGCCGATCGACATGCTGGGGCGCGACTACGCCCTCCCTCGCGACGCAGGCCACGGAATATTGATTGATGGACACAAAAGAGGACCAACCTCACGATTCACATGGCGAGCTCATCGCCAAAAGCACCGAGGAGCTGACCCTCGGGATGTATATCCATCTGAACTGTTCCTGGTTTAAGCATCCCTTTCCGAAGAATGCGTTTAAAATTTCTTCGCACGAGCAATTGGCCACGATCAAGAGTTTGGGTCTGCCGAGCGTGCTGGTCGATCCACGCCAATCAAACCCCGAGATTTTTTGTCCAGCTTCCGGTGAGCCCGTCGTCACCACCGAGGAACCGGAGGAGATCATTGACCCGACCTTGCCGATCGCCGCGGACTATTGCGAGACCGTCCACCTGGCGAGCCAAATGTACAAGCAAGTCCTCAAGCGCGGCGGCCAGATCCTGAAGACTATCAATGCCGGCTCGGAGGAAGGCGTGACGGCGGCCAAGGTGATGGTCGATGCGTTGAGCGCGCTCATTCTCGACTCACGGGAATCCAACACGGTAGTCAGCCTGCTGGCGGCGGAAGAGTCCGATAACATCAGTGTCCTGCACGCCGTCAATGTCAGCACCCTCTCCATGATTATCGGGCGCCAGTTGCAGCTCTCCCATGATGAAATCCGATTCGTCGGCATGGCGGGGCTCTTGCACGATCTTGGCGAGCAGCGTATCCCGGTGCGAATCCTCCGAAACCGCAATAGCCTGTCCCTGGAGCAGCTTCAGGAATTGCAGCTCCACCCGGACTATACCGTCGAGCTACTGCGGCGCCTGTGCCACTTTCCGCCCGAGATCTTGGATATCATCCGATGCCAACACGAACGGCTCGACGGCTCCGGATACCCGGCGCGGCTCCGCGGCTCGCAATTGTCTCTTCCGGCAAGAATCCTGCTGGTCGTCGATGAATACGATTCACTCGTGCACAAGCGGCGGGCATCGGAGAGCTTGATGCCCGCCGAAGCGCTGGCGCAAATGTATGCCAAAGCCAAGACGCAGTTTCCCGACGACGTGGTCATCGCCCTGATCAAGACGATCGGCGTGTATCCGCCGGGCAGCATCGTGGAGTTGTCCGACGGAAAGGTCGCCCTGGTTCTTAGTCTGAATGTCGAAGCCCGCATGAGGCCGATGGTGCTGCTGTATGATCCGGCCGCATCGAACACGCGGCCCCACGTGATCGACTTGGCCACGGAGCCTGACCGCTCCATCGTGCGAAGCCTCTCGAAACAACACCTGTCGCCGGCCGTTCGAAACTATCTCGACCTCTACCGTTGGACCGGCTACTTTATCGAGTCCTCTTTCAAGACTTTCCAAGGACCGGCCAAATCCTCTTAGGTTGCTCGTTTTCGTGACTCGCTCCTCTGGACGGAAACTGTAAGAACTGCCGCCTCACCGGCGTCCACAAAGACGTTAAGACACCGGGCGCTCACCGTCTCGCGCCCGTGCGCAAGCGTGACGCTCCTTCTTCGTCGCGTCGCGCACCTCATTATTCTTCGCGTCGTGGACCTTCACGAACAACGGTTAAATATGGTATTCCCCCTTGCATGCCGGCCCCTTCGCTTCTCTTGGTCATTCCGCCATTGACCCAACTCAATACTCCCTACCCATCGACCGCCTATCTCACCGGGTTCCTGCGTTCCCACGGCTAC
>DATFFC010000069.1:0-25727 GCA_035250505.1 Nitrospiraceae bacterium
CTGAAGCTGGAGCGTGACGGCTCTCGACATCGCGATTATCGATGTCAGGTGGGGCACCATTTCTCGACCCGAAGCCTGCTGATCGCCAAGGAGAAGGAGGTGGAGCGCACGCTCTGGTCGGCGGCCGCGCTGCTGGAACATGTCGCCCTTGTCTATGACCGGCTCATCAAGGAAGTACAGGAGGGGGATTCAAAAGAGCGGCGCCGGTTGCAGCAGCGGGTACGGGAAGCGCGCCGACAACAGGCCGTGGTCATCGGCCTCATCGAGAACACCCATGTCTCGGAGTAACCGACGGCCTGTCGTCGCCGGCCTCGCCTTGTTTGGGTCGAGACCGAGACACCAGACAGACCGGATCATTAATCGCACGCGCATCAAGCGCACTGTCATTGTCATCGGCGCGTCGGCCGGTGGTATAGAAGTACTCATTCGGCTCTTCAGCGAGATGCCCCCCGACCTGACGGCAATCGTTGCGGTGGTCCTGCATCGAGGCCCCATCCCGAGCGAACTCCTGCACGTCCTGAGCAAGAAATCGGCCCTTACCATGATTGAGCCGTCGTACGATTCAAGACTCGAGACCGGCCGCATTTATCTGGCCCCGCCGGATCACCATCTGGAATTGACCTCGCATCACGTGACGGTTCGACGCGGGCCGAAAGAGCACAGCACGAGGCCTGCCGTCGACCCGCTGTTCCGGTCCGCCGCGGAATCGTTCGGAAATCGGGTGGTCGGTCTCCTGCTGAGCGGAGGCGGCGATGACGGCGTCAACGGGCTGATCACGATCAAGGAACAAGGCGGGATTGCACTGGTGCAGGAACCGGAGGATGCCGATATGCCGTATATGCCGATGAACGCGATTCGGTACGATCACGTGGACGGCGTGCTACCGGTCAAGGCGATCGCTCCGACGCTAACGTTACTTGTCAGGGGCGACGCAGTCGAATGTTGATCCGGTCTTCACGACAACGCTTCCGGACCAACGGGCCACCGGACGTTTTTGTCCTTGAGCCCGGCCGGTCCAGACCGTACAATACTTGCCTCTCGGCCCGGGTCGTTCACCATCCCAGTCTCGCTCACCACGTACACCAGACCGGCATGCCGTCGAAACAAACCACCCCCACCGGACGCTCCCGTTCTCGACGTCCAGGGTCACCACGCGAGACTCATCTCCCCGCCCCAACGGGAAAGAACCCATCGAAACGGCCGAGATTCATCCTCGGCATGGGAGGATCCGCCGGATCGTTGGAAGCCTTCGAGCAATTCTTCTCCCATATGCCGACGGATAGCGGGTGCGCGTTTGTCCTGGTCCCCCATTTGGATCCCAGCTATAAGGGCATCATGTCGGAATTGCTCCAGCGGTGCACGACCATGCCCGTGATTCAGGCGGAAGACGCCATGGCGATGCGCCCGAACGCCATTTATATCATTCCGCCGAACAAGGACATGTCGGTCCTGCGCGGCTCGCTGTACCTGCACGAGCCGGCCGCGCCCAGGGGATGGCGGACGCCTATCGACTTTTTTCTCCGCCATCTGGCGGAAGATCAAGGCGAGCGCGCGGTCGCCCTCATCCTGTCCGGCATGGGAACGGACGGGACCTTGGGCGTCAAGGCGGTGAAAGAGCACCTTGGCCTCGCCATGGTCCAGGAATCGACATCGGCCAAGTACAACAGCATGCCGAAGAATGCGATCGGGACCGGGCTGGTGGACTATGTCGCGCCGGCCGAACAGCTGCCGGCCAAGCTGATGGCCTACATTCAGCAAACGGCCAAGCAACCGACGAAGACACAGGCGAACGAGCACACCATCAGCGCCTCCATGTCGAAGATCTTGGTCCTCTTGCGCGCGCACACGGGACACGATTTTTCCTTTTACAAGAAGAATACGCTGTACCGGCGCGTCGAACGGCGGATGACCGTCAATCAGATGAGTAATGTGGCTCGGTATGCGGAGCTCCTGCGGGAGCGGCCCGCCGAAGTGAATTTACTCTTCAAAGAGTTGCTGATCGGCGTCACCAATTTCTTTCGCGATAAGGACGCCTTCCAGGCGCTTCGGAGTAAGGCTCTGCCCGAGCTATTGAAGGGCAAGACCGCCGGAGGGTCTCTGCGGGTCTGGGTCCCCGGCTGCTCTACCGGAGAAGAGCCCTATTCCATCGCCATTCTCGTTCGAGAGTGTTTGGAGGACCTCGGCTTGGAAAGCAAAGTCAAAGTGCAAGTTTTCGCCACCGATATCGATAAGGATGCCGTCGAGAAGGCGCGGCAAGGCGTTTACCCACCGTCCATCATCCACGATGTCTCCCCGGAACGGATGCGTCGCTTCTTTTTCAAGGAAGACGGGGTGTACCGAATCCACAAAGCGGTCAGAGAAATGATCGTATTCGCTCCGCAAAACGTCATCATGGATCCGCCCTTCACCAAATTGGACTTGCTCTGCTGCCGAAACCTGCTCATCTATTTCACGACCGAGCTGCAAAAAAAGCTGGTGCCGGTCTTTCACTACACGCTGAACCCCGGGGGGATCCTGTTCCTCGGCTCTTCGGAGACCACCGGCTCTTTCGGCGATCTCTTCACGACGGTGGACAACAAATGGAAAATCTTCAGGCGAAAGGAAGGGGGCATTGTGGGACGCCCCGCCATCGATATTCCCGCCGGTTCCGGGAAAGAGATGAACCAGCCGCGCGGACAGACGCAATTGCCGGCGGACATCTCGTTTGCCGATGTCTTTCGCCAATTGCTCATCGATCGGTTTGCCCCGGCCTCCGTGCTCGTCAATGAAGCGGGCGATATCTTGTTTATTCATGGAAAGACCGGGCGCTATCTGGAACCGGCCGCCGGCGAAGCGAGCATGAACATCTACGCCATGGCGCGCGAAGGATTGCGATTGGAGCTGGCATCATTGGTCAGAAGAGCGCTCATGCAACGCCGCGAAGTGCAGACTGCCGGTCTCCGCGTCCAGACTAACGGTGACTATCAGCTGGTCAACCTGACGGTCCGGCCGCTGAGGGGCATTTCCGGGATGCGTGATATGGCGCTGGTCGCGTTCGAGCCGATGACCGGCGGATCCGCGACGCCATCATCCGATAAGAAGGCCGCCAGGCCGATGAAGGCCCTCACGCAACTCGAACAGGAAGTCAAGCAACTGAGGCAGCAGTTGCAGATCACCGTGGAACAGATGGAGACATCGCAGGAGGAGTACAAATCCGCCAACGAAGAGCTGCAATCGACCAACGAGGAACTTCAAAGCACCAATGAGGAGCTCACGACGTCCAAGGAGGAACTACAGTCGCTGAATGAAGAACTGGTGACGGTCAACTCCGAACTGCAACAGAAGATCGACGTCCTGTCGCAGACCAACAGCGACGTGAAGAACCTCTTCAACAGCACCGATATCGCCACCGTCTTCATCGACAACGACATGAACATCAAGCGGTTCACTCCGCAAACACCCCGGCTCATCAATCTGATCGAGACGGACGTGGGCCGGCCGATCAGCGACATCGCGACAAACCTGAAATATCGTACCTTGCTGGACGATATCAGAGAAGTCCTCGAGACGCTGGTCTCGAAAGAATGCCATGTCGAGACGACGCACGGCGAATGGTTCCTCCTGCGGATCACTCCGTACCGCACATTGGACAATGTGATCGACGGCGCGGTGTTGACCTTCACCGATATCACTATGATGAAGAAACTGGAGCAATCCTTGCTGGAGAGAGAAGTGGGGCTACGCGCGTTATTGACAACCATGCCGGTAATGGTGGCCGGCCTGGATCGAGACGGCAAGATCATTGCATGGAACAAGGAGTGCGAACGGGTCACCGGCTATCGCGCTGAAGAAATTGTCGGGCAGCCGGACGGGTTGAAACGGCTCTATCCCGATCATGCCGTTCGGGAAGGCGTCCGGGCACGCCGCGGTACAGAGTACGGTCATGCGACCGTTCAAGTGACGTGCAAAGACGGGTCCATCAAGCTGGTGCGCTGGACCAGCATGTCTAAACAGAACCCAATTCCCGGCTGGGCGAATTGGGAAATCGGCACCGAAGTTGCCGACCCGAAGTCGTAGGAGTCGTCAGCGGGGTCGTGACAAACATGGCCAAATGAGGCATCCTCCTTCTTTAATTAATTAATAGGCATTTCATGCCTACACCACACACGAACATTGAAGCCTTGCGGCGCAAGGCGGAAGATTACATGAGAAAGGCCTGCGAGACGGTTCGCATCGACCAGTCCAAGCAGGATGCCTTGACCTTGATGCACGAGCTGCAGGTGTATCAAGTCGAGCTCGAGATGCAATGCGAGGAGATGCGCCGGGCCCAACTGGAATTGGAGGAGAGCCGCAACCGCTACGCCGAGCTCTATGAATCGATCCCGGTCGGCTACTTTACGTTCGACCGCCACGGTACGGTCGAGGATGTCAATCCGGCCGGATGCGCCATGCTGCACCGGCATCCGGCAGAACTGAAAGGCAAGCGGTTTCAACTGTTTGTTTCGCAAGCCGATCGAAAGATCTTCACCGATTTCTGTAAGTCGGTCCTCGCGACGGAAGAGCGCCGAACCTGCGAGATACGCCTGGCACCCGATGATGAGCCCCAGCGGCCGGCCGGTGAACAGACTTCAACGGTCCTGATTGAAGGCAGGCCCGTAACCGGCCACGGAGGCCCGCCCGACCGATTGCGCGCAGTCATCATCAATATCACGGAACGCAAGACCGCTCAGCGCCGGCTCGAACAACAAGACCGCGAACTCCGGGCCAGCCGCCATGCGCTGCAAGAGGCCAATGCCAGAGTGCTGAAAGCCCATGATGAAGAACGCCGCGTCATCGCACGGGAACTGCACGACGATTGTTGCCAGCAACTGGCGTTGCTCGTCATCTCGGCCACTTCGATGGAACGGTCGGCGCCGGAGCCTCTCGCACGAAGACTCAACGCCTTGGGCGTGCAGTGTAAGCAAGTGTTGGACACGGTCCGCCATATCGCCTACGGCCTCCACCCCGCCATGTGGGAGACGACCGGCATCGAAGAGGCGGCCCGCACCTATATCGATGATTTCAGGTCGGTCACGGACATCCCGGTTGATTTCCAGGCGTCCGATGTTCCGAGACACCTGCCGCAGTCGATCGCCACCTGTCTGTTTCGGACGTTGCAGGAGACACTCCACAATATCGTCAAGTACGCGGAAGCGACGAGGGTCACGGTGCAGCTTCAAAAGACGGGCGACGTCCTCATGATGGCGGTGACCGACAACGGCAAGGGATTCGACGTCCGACGTCCCTCCTCGAACCCGCGGGGCTTGGGCCTGATCAGTCTCCGGGAACGGGTCAACTTGCTGAACGGCTCCTTGGAAATCCAGAGCCATCCCGGTCAGGGCACGACCGTTCGGAGTTCCCTCCCCTTGGCCGGCCTCACCTAGCCAGAACCTCTTTCCAAATTATCTATTTGCAGAGGGAGCTGCCAGGGCGCGACAGTGCCTCCGCTTGCAGACAGGGCGGCACGGGCCGCTCGGATGCTTCGCGACCGCTTGGCAGGAAGATACGGCCGGCTCACGGGACACCGCCCGCTCACAGGACACTGGGTGCTCACCGACTCGCACCCGTGCGCAAACATGAGACGATTTATTCCTCGTCTCGCGCACCTCGCGGGCGTCCACAGACTTGGCGTCACTTATACGTGACGCCGTGGACCTCGCCGGCATCCGCAAACGTGGTAATAAGACACTGCCGGCTCACCGACTCGCCGGCGCGCACGAACGTGGCGCGATTTATTCATCGCGCCGTGCGCCTCATTATTCTTCGCGCCGCGGACCTCCGCACTGCCTTGCCCCGGCGATCACGCCTTCAGGCAATTGATCAAGGGGGCACTTCGCGTCCTATCGTTTTACCCAGTACCACAGGGACGTGCTTCGTGCTAGAAAAGCCTCGCCGATCAAGGTCCGGACAATATCAGTATTGCTAACGCAGATCATGGACGACGGAAAAGATACCGAGATCCGGGAAGTCATTATCGTGGGAAGCGGCTTGGCGGGCCTGTCCGCCGCCATTTACCTTGGCCGCAGCCGTCGCGATACGTTGCTCATCCATTCCGGCCGTTCGATGGCGAAGTGGGAAACGGACGTGCAGAACTACCTCGGCTTCCCGGAAGGGATCAACGGCGGAGACCTGCTTGCCAAAGGCATGGCGCAGGTTGCCCGATACCAGGTGGAAACCATAGAGGACGAGATCCAATCATTGCTCCGGCGCGACGATACGTTTTGGCTCGGTAGCGCCATCAGGTCGTATCGCGCGCGCCGCGTGCTCCTTGCCACAGGGCTGACGCACCTCCCTCCGGAGATTCCCGGCGTCAGGGAATGTTTGGGCCGCAGTCTATTTTTCTGTAAGGATTGTGACGCCTATCGCGTGCAAGACAAACGCATCGGCATCGTCGGACGCAACAACGAAGCGGCGGATTACGCGCTCGCCATGCTGTTCTTCTCACACAGCATCGTGATCTGCCTGAACGGCCAATCCCCCGCCTGGGATGCCGACCATGCCGGCTGGTTGGACGAATATCGGATTCCGATTCGCTCGGAACGCATCGATATGATCCGCCACGATGACGGACGGCTTGAAACTCTGATCTTCGGCCAAGGCGAGCCGTTGAAGATCGAGGCGCTGTTCACCACACGCGGCGATGTCTATCATAGCGGGTTGGCGGAATCTGCCGGCGCCGCGCTTGATCGGGAAGGCCAAGTGATCGTCGACCATTGCCTTAGGACAACTGTGCCCGGTCTGTACGCCGCGGGATGCGTCACGCCGGCCAATTGCCAAATGATCATTGCCGCCGGTCAAGGAGCCATTGCCGCGCAGGCCATCAATCGAGACCTGTTTGAGGACCAGTTACGGCGCCATGCGTTGCCTGGTGGTGAACGCGTATTCGCGCGCAGAGATGAAGAAATGAAACCGACACTTGACACATCAGCATAGGAGATACGGCATGTCGCGATCGGCCCTAAGCTCTTCCCTATTCGCAGTACTCATCTATTCTCTTGTGACCATGACCGGCGCGGTCTTTGCCGCCGATTGGGTCCATGAAGGAATGGCGGAGCCGGGCAAATGGACCACCGGCTTCCGGTTGGGGCCGAGTTTCATCACCCAGGATAGCGCCTTGAACACGGCAGGACCGCTGTTGAACTTTCAAGGCCTGTACGGCATGAATCGATGGTTCCGGGTCGGAGGCATTATCGAATGGGAGAACCATGGCTTCGACCGCACATCCCGTTCGCTCGATACCGTGACCTTACTCCCGGTCTTGCTGGAATATCGTCCCGGACATTGGGGCCCAGTGATTCCCTATATCTCCAGCGGGATCGGAGTGAATATCAACAGCGACCACGTCCAGGACTCCTTCGCCTGGCGGACCGCGGGCGGGATTGACTACGCGCTGCGCAATTAGATCGCGAATGTGCCGGAAGGACTGATGCTCAATACTGAAGTGGCCTGGAAGCGGAACCATACCGATATCGGTGACTTATCGGCCATCAGTATGCTGTTCGGGCTCCGGTATACCTTTCAGTGAATAGTTGTCGAAATGACGACCCGATCGATAGTCCGTCAACCGGCGAACGGCCGGTTCGCTTCGCCGGTCCAATGGTCTGATTTTTGAGACGTCTTTAACTTATAGCCGGAGGCGAAGGATGATCCTTCGAGAGCGGGAGCCGCTGCACGGCTCGTTGTCGGGCTTGCAGCTCATTCTTGATGCAACGATCCTTCAATAACTGCAGGCTGACAAAGACGCGTTCTGAACTTTTCACCAGCGAGTCCCGTGCCTCTTCGATTCTGGAAATCGACGTATCCAGGAGCCGCCCGACATCGTGGCCGAGCTGCGTCCCCGCGCTTCGCTCCCGATAGAGGTCTCGGCGGCGACGAAGCCGCTGTAACGCCTTTTCCTTATTCGCGATCAGCGTGCGCCACTTGTACAACTCCAATGCGCCGCTGATTGATTCGACAACTTGGACGTTGTCTATCGGCTTCATGATGAAGTCATAGGCGCCCCAATCAAGCCAATCGGCGGCATACTCGCTCTCGTGCTTCTCGAGCGTTAAGATGAAGGGGACCGGCGGCTGGGCAGAACGACTGCGTGTCAGCAGCGACGTCTCTTGAGTGAGCACGAGATACGGACTACAGATCAGCGCGTGACAAGGATCGGTCGACAGGGAACGCAGGACATGGCGTTGCGAAACACAGTACTCGACGGTGAGATCCTGAGGGATGTTTTCCTTGAGGAGGCGGGGCAACGTCTCGGAAAGCCAGGGGTCATGGTCAAGCAGCAGGATCCGCGGCGACCGCTGACGTTCTGACATATAGCCACTGAAGGAAGCCATATGCATTTCCCCTGTCCCGACCAACGGACGCAGAAGCATAGCCAGAGTATGACCGTGGTTCAAGCCCGTGTTCGGACCTAGTAAACTCACTGTGTATGGTTCAGGTGTGGTATGCCTATACCGATAGATAAGAACCGGGAGCTTGTGCGGCGCAGAAAAGGGCTCACGTGGCGGAATGGCGCCGGACCAATCGGCAAAGAAGGCGGGGGATGGAGACCGCCGCCCTGCAATCTCGGAAGAGAAGGCAGGGCGGGATTCCACCACTTCATACGAACCGACTAAAAGTGCAGCGATAAGCCTCCGACGATATGGCTCGCCGAATAATCACCTTTCAGGCCGACACCCGCTACGCCAACGTTGTCGAACTCAAAGGTGGCGCGGTTGTATTTGTACTCGCCGAAGAGCGCGACTCGCTCGGTCACGAAATACCGAAGGCCGGCAAGAACATTGAGCCCCGGCACTCCGTTGTCCGAGGCGCTTCCTGTGGCGTCCGAGGCCCTCGCAAAGAACACTCCGAGCCCTACGCCTGCATAGGGTTGAAGACGGCAGAAGTCATGATCTCGGTAGTCGGACTCCGTGGTGGCAGCAGGTCGTGTCCGATCGTGATCGTCATGTTGCTCGCACATCATCTTCGCGCGGGCAATCGCGTTGAACGCCAAGGTCGTCACCCGCAGATGACTCCCCGGGACGGCAATACCGGCGACGGCGGTCTGCTCGATATGCGGCGTCGTGTTGAAGGCTTCTACCTCGAACCCGAGCCAGTTCAACCGGCGCGGCAGGAAGTAACCGACCTTCCCGCCGTACACCCCTGAGTTCTTCAGGCCAAAGTCGCCGACATTGGCGCCCGACGCAAGTCCGGTCCCTTCGACATCATCAAATCCATGGCCGATCGTGTACCCGCCGAACCCAGCCACATACATTTCTCCCCGCCTCCGGTCGCGATCGTCATACCGGCGGTCGGCCTCTCGCTCGTGGTCGGCTTGCCTTGCCGCCTCCGCCTCCTGCTGGCGTTGCTGTTCCAGCGTCGGCGGATTTTGATCTTGAGCGAGCGCATCCGTGAGCATCGCGACAACGCTCAAGTTACACAGAACGGTAACACCCACAATACATCCAATAACGCAGCGGCTCATGGCATCCTCCTTAGTGTGATGAGCGTCAATATGGTTCCTCACTACACGGCAGTAACAAGGTTGCCATGCGAGCTCATGTAAAAACCCAGGCTACAATGACTGAAACGAGTAGTTACCCTACAGCGAGGAGAGACGATACTGCGGCGCACCCCAGTCCCCAGGATAAGAAATCGCCACAGGAGCAAGAGCAGGCGCATGCGGTGATGTGGACGAAGCTCATCGCACGAGGGACGGAGGAGGAAGCGTCTGCACCCGGACGACCGGCGAGGATAGCGAAGAAGGCGAGCGCACAAGACAAGCGAGAGTTGCCTAACAGAAGAGAATACCGGCTAACGATTCATTCAATCAGACATTGCTCAACTGCGTAGCGGGCCAGCTCGGCATTGCTTTTTACGCCTAATTTTTTCAGCACGCGGGCGCGGTAGGTACTGACGGCGCTGGCGCTCACGGACAGTTGGCCGGCAATCTCTTTGAGCGACTTTCCGGCTCCCAATAAGCGCAGGATTTGAAATTCTCTATTCGACAGCAGCTCGTGGGGGACGGCCAGCGAGTCCGATTGAATACTTTTCACCAGGCATTCCGCCACCTGGGGGCTCAGATATTTTCGCCCGTCCAGTACGGTTTGTATTGCCGTGATGAGTTCATTCGAACCAGTGGCTTTATTAAGGTACCCACAGGCTCCCGAGCGGATCATCCGGACCGCATAGGTCGCCTCGGGGTGTACGCTGAACACGAGCACGGGAGTATCCGGACGGACGTGCAGCAATTGACGAAGCAAGTCCGTTCCTGACGTGTCCGGCAAGCTGACGTCCATGATGAACACATCCCAGTTCCGCTGTCCCGCCATCGCAAGCATCTCGGCGCCGGTTTCGGCCTCACCTATCACGGCGGCGGGGAAATGCTCCTCTAGGCAATTACGCGTGCCGCGCCGAAACATCGGATGATCGTCTCCAATCAGAATGGATAGCACGGTGGTTCTCCCTGCGCCGAACATCCGCCCTCGTACTGAATCTATAAAGCCTGGTGACACTATTCAATGTCCGCTGCTGTGGCTCTTTCTCTACAGCACACCGGCAGTTTCAGCGGCACCCGGTTCCGGACTCATTACGTCTGCAACTTCACAACCATGCTCGTCGCCCCACAGTACGGTGGGCATCGAACGGAATGCCGGGTGGGCCGGAAGTGAGCGCCTGCGTTCATAAGAATGAAGCCTTGGGAGCAGCCGCGGCTGCTTCGGTGGATTATGCGAACGGCATCGCGGTGCGGTGTGGATTGAGTTCACACATCGGGCCGGCATTACGCGGCGAGCCGTCCCAACGGCATCACAATCAGCTCACAGCTGCTAGACACGGTTATCTTCCGTCGAATGGCGCTGAGAAAGAGTGCGGCAATTTCCCGATGTCCGGCGTCGTTCGGATGAAAGCCGTCCGAACGCAGAACCAGGTCGTCGCGAAGGCGTTGTGCGAATAGGTCGACGAGCGCCGCATCTACCCCACGCGCTTCTTCCGCAATAGCGGCGTTGTATGCCTCGATGCGCTCTTCCGTAACGTGCGGATGCGGCTGGTTACGAAAGCGCGGCAGCCGAGTGAGATTCGGAAGATTCCCGATCACGATGGTGCGGGAAACATGTTGCCGGAGTGTTTGCAGAATGAAGTGAAGGCTTTCTTGAAAACTCTCGGGGTCGTCCCCGTGAACCAGATCGTTGGCTCCGACCCATATGGTGACAAGGTCGGCACTGTTGTGGGCTTCCTTTGCACGGCGAACTTCTTCCTTGACGATGTCGACACGCGCTCCCGATACGCCTCGGTTGATGAGGATAACATGGGGGATCAGCGTCTCCAATTCCTGCTTGATGAGACTGACATAGCCTTCGGTCACGGACCCGGCACCGGCGCCTGTAGCATCACTGGCGCCGAACGCGACATATACGAATGATGCGGTTGCCGCATGGGGTTGACCCATGCCGCCGGCGAGGAGCGTCAGCCAGCTCACCATAATCCATAACACTTCCCGCATCGTCTCTCAGTTCAAAGATCCGAAATGCCGGCGGTGCCGAATATGAAAGGGCTCCCTCTTCTTTGAGTATGGCACCTTCGTAAAGATGGATTAATGACCAAGTATCTATCCTTTAGAACCTTTAGAAGCGAAGCGCAGCGGCAAAACCAAGCTTGCCTGCCCGCCCAATAGTACGTCTCTTTTGTCGTCAATTTACGACACCCGCGTTGCATAAATATATGATAGCGACCTCAAGCTCCTAGGCGCTAGAGTTTTCTCGTAAAAAGGAGGGACTAGATGCGGTACTCGCAGTCTTTTAGGAGGTTGATGCTCGTCTTTGGGGCTCGACCATGTGAATTGTGCCGGGAACGATTATCCAAGAGCTATCTGTGCTCTGAATGCGAGTTGAAATTGTCTGAATTCTTGCGTGGCAGGCGCAGGACTCCAACCGCTTCCCCATGTTTACAAACTGGAGCATAGGCCGGACCGGCCATGCTGGAGCAATTGCGCCGTGCCGAGCTCATGACACAATGAGAAGGCATGGATGTAGCTGTGGTCCGTAGCTCGATATTCTGTAATCCGCGCATCACCTAAATCCGTTCGAACAATTACGCCGCAAGGGTGAGGCCAATTCAGACGATAGCCGTCTCTGCATGCCCGTCTTACGGCGGGAGGCGCTATCCGGCTCAAAGTCTGCAATTGAAGTGCATTGTGTCCACCATGAGAGACACCTTGTCGGTCCGACTCTTCGTGGTCGTCGTATGGAGCCGTCGAAGCTCGCTGATCCACCCATAGCCGTCTCGTGACATCTACCCAGCCTGATGGCCCGCCTTTTGCTCACTTCTAGGATTCGTATTGCGATCGTGAAAGATGACCAGCCAGGACATGTAGGACCTCATTAACTAAAGGAGAGCCTTATGATGTCGAAAACGAGGCTTGCCTATTATGCGTTTCTCTGTGGTGCCCTGCAGACCCTACCGGCGTTAGGGCAAGAGCCGATTCTGCCTCATGGCGATCCCCGGCTTCAGTCGGCGGAAGAGGAACGCGCACGCAGGGAAGAAATCCGAGATCAGCGGCTAAAACAGCAGGGGCAAGGATCGAATTATCGCATTGAAGGAGAGCCGCAATCTTCTGCCGACACAACCGAACCGTCCGCCGGTGCGCAAGACGTTCCCGGCCAGGATACCCGCATCGCCGATCCAAGCGTGAACCCCGGCCAGGCCGCCGGGATGAGAACGGTACAAGGACGTATCGTGGATTCGAAGTCAGACCGGCTCGTCGTTCATCTGCGGAACGGCACCGACACCACGCTCATGATCGATAACGACACGGTCGGCGATACCGATCTTCGTCCGGGAGATATCGTCACCGGCATGGTGACGCCGCAGGGACGCGTCGTCACCATTCAAAAAAAGCCGGGCCCGCCGGCCAACATCAGATGACATTCCCGCTCGTTGAGAAGGCGACGTCAAGGCAGTGGAGCGCTCTTCTCGTCCAGCGCCGCCATGATGTGTCGAAATTCCGCTTCGACGGCCTCGCTCCCGATTCGATCGTCCGGATCTTTCTGACTCTGCCGGTGCACGATGGCGGCATGCCGGCGAAGCACCGCGTAGTCGGAAAGGCCGGCGCACACGAAAGACCACAGCCTTGAGGATTTGCAGAAGGCGAATGGTGACGACCACCGACGGGAACAGGGCATCCTGCGCCGCTCAGCGGACAACATGTCCGTACCGCCGGTCCGTGCAATCCCCATTTCTCTGAATCCATTGCGAGAGAGGCTATGTATCGCTGGTATGAATCTCGCAGAATGGCCTTCCGCAACCAGTTTGCAATAACCCGGCCTGTGTCCTAACCGAACACTGAAAAAGTGGTGCGTTTGCGAGTGCCATGATGATTTCTCGCCGCGCGTTTTTCCGCCTGTCCCTTGCCTGGCCCTTTGCGCTTCCGATGAGCCCAAATGCGTTGCTGCAGGCGGCAGAGCGCTCTGACAACGACCATGAGAAGCAGCGGGAGGAGACGCTCACAAAGGGACGTCCGACAACGGTCGAATCCCTCGCCGACGCAATCGTCTGTAAGAACGAGACCGTATTTTTCGTGACGCAGCCGGACGGGAACGTTCCGTTGAAAGATTCTCACGGGCTCGGCCTGTACTATCATGATTGCCGATATGTGAACGGCTATGAGTTCCATCTGGCCGGAAAGAAACCGGCTCCTCTCTCAGCCTCGTCCGTACAAGGCTCCATCGGTATCTTCACGCTGACGAACCCCAAAATCGAGCTTTCAGACGGGGACGTTCTGGACAAGGAAGAGCTGGGGATCACGTGGTGGCGCCTCATCGACAGCGAAACGCCGGCACTGCGCGATCGTCTGCAGATCGAGAATTTCACGCTGCGAGCGATCAGGTTTCCCATTACGCTCGCGATCCAGTCGGCGTTCGAGGATCTCTATGCCGTTCGAGGTCTGTTGCCCAAACAGTTGGGAACACTGCATCCGCCGTCCTGGGATGGGGACATCTTGCGGCTGTCCTATGACGGCAAAGACGGCATTGTTCGGACGTTGACGGTTCACTTCGATCCGTCCCCGGCAACGCGACGAGGTACGGCGGCGGAATTCATCATTCACCTGAGTCCCCGCGTCCGGCAACAAATTGATCTCACTCTCGTCATTGGAGAATCGAAAGATCGGACGGCGGCCACGCGTAAACCCGATCCTGAGGCCTTCGACCGCTTGGAAGCCAAACAGGAGGCGGAAACGCAGGCCTGGATGGCGCATGTCACGAAGGTGTCAAGCAACGGCTCGTCGCTCGACGAACTCTTGGAGCGTTCCTTTCGCGGGCTGCGGGTCCTGCGCACCCATCTGGGTCATGAAACGTACTTTGCAGCGGGTGTGCCGTGGTTCGTGACCCTGTTTGGCCGCGACAGCTTGATTACCGCCTGGCAAATGCTGGCCTTTCATCCCCGCATCGCCGAACAAACCCTGCGGCTGTTGGCCAAGTATCAGGGAACGAAGGAAGACAACTGGCGCGACGAGCAGCCGGGGAAGATTCTGCACGAACTCCGCGTCGGTGAACTGGCCAACCTCAATGCGATTCCCCACACGCCCTTCTACGGGACGGTGGATGCCACGCCGCTCTTCTTGATGCTTCTGGCGCAGCATGCGGCCTGGACCGGTTCCCTCAGCCTTTTTGAGGAGCTTCGCTCTTCGGTCGAGCGCGCGCTCTCCTGGATGGACGATTACGGAGACAGGCACGGCGAAGGGTACCTGGCATATGTGAGCCGCGCGAAGGGGAATCTCGTCAACAAAGGGTGGAAAGACTCCGGCGACGCGATCGTCAATGCGGACGGACATTTGGCGCATCCACCCATCGCGCTCGTCGAAGTGCAAGGGTACGGCTATGCCGCCAAGCTCGGGATGGCCGCACTATTCGAACGGGCGGGTGATCACGACCGCGCGAATCGGCTCAGGGGCGAAGCTGAACGACTGCGCAAGCGGTTCAATCGAGATTTTTGGATGGAGAGCCTCGGCTGTTACGTCCTGGCGTTACAAGCGGAGAACCGGCCCGCTGCCGTCGTCTCATCAAATCCCGGCCATGCCTTATGGACCGGGATCGCGGACGAGGACAAGGCCCATCAGACGATCCGGCGGCTGATGGCCGATGACATGTGGAGCGGATGGGGCGTGCGTACCCTGTCGTCCAAGGAGCGCGCATACAATCCCATCGGTTACCATCTCGGCACGGTCTGGCCGCACGACAACTCACTGATCGCGGCGGGATGCCGTCGCTACGGACATGATCAGGAAGCGTTGCGCATCTTCCACGGCTTATTCGACGCCGCGTTCCATTTCCGCGCGCATCAATTGCCGGAAGTCTTTTGCGGCTTCAACCGCAAGGAATACGAAATTCCGATCAGCTATCCCGTCGCATGCCATCCACAGGCATGGGCTTCCGGTTCGATACCGTTTCTCTTGACTACCCTCCTCGGTTTGGCGCCGGAGGCGTTCGACAGGCGACTGCGAATCGTCCGGCCGCTGCTGCCTGAATTTCTCGAACGTCTGGAGCTACGAATGCTGCGCGTCGGTGAGGCCACCGTGGACCTTCGCTTTCAGCGCGGACCGCAAGGTGTCCATGTGGACGTGATGAAACTCGGCGGCAAGCTCGATGTCGAGGTGGAGAAGTGAGTAAACACACCCCATCAGGATGTCACGCCTAGGGAAAACGATAGCTGGCGAAACCGCTCTTGGCTGGTACTCTCTGCATGGCGTGTGGGTCGCCGGCAAGGGTTTTCTGCATCGATATGAAGAGAGCAAAAACGGTTTCCACCAAATCGACCGCGGTTCCTCGCTCGTCTCGACACAACTCCAAGACGCCTATTCGCTACGCGGTCGTGGGATTGGGACATATCGCCCAAGTCGCAGTGCTTCCCGCCTTCGCTCATGCGGCGAAGAATTCCACGCTCACCGCACTCGTGTCTGACGATCCCACAAAGCTGAAGCAACTCGGCAAGAAGTATCGCGTCCCCTATACCTACTCCTATAAGGAGTACGACCAATGCATCCGGTCCGGGCAGATCGACGCGGTCTATATCGCGCTTCCGAACAGTCTCCATTGCGACTATGCGGTTCGGGCCGCGGAGGCCGGCGTTCACGTCCTATGCGAGAAGCCCATGGCTGTAACAGAACAGGAATGCCGGCGGATGATCGATGCGGCGGAGCGGGGGGGCGTGCATTTGATGGTCGCCTATCGCCTTCACTTGGAAGAAGCGAACATGAAGACGGTCGAGCTGGCCCAATCCGGCAAACTGGGGAAGCTGCGGCTGTTCAGTTCGGTCTTCACAATGCAAGTCCGAGAGGGGGACATTCGTGTGAAAAAAGACCTCGGAGGCGGCACGCTCTATGATATCGGCGTCTACTGCATCAACGCGGCCCGGTATCTCTTTCAGGACAATCCGACCTCGGTGAGCGCATTCTCCGTCGGCGGAACGGACCCGCGCTTTCGGGAGGTCGATGAGATGACCGCGGCACTCCTCCATTTTTCGGGTGAGCGGCTCGCCTCGTTCGTGTGCAGCTTCGGCGCGGCCGACGTGTCCGCCTATGACCTGGTCGGCACGGAAGGGTCCGTCCGCGTCGACCCGGCCTATGAGTATGTCGGCCCGCTGAAGCAGCAAATCACCATCGAGGGAAAGTCCCGATCGCATGAAGTTCCCTGGCGGGACCAGTTTGCGCCGGAGCTGATCTATTTTTCCGACTGCATTATTAGAAACGTTGCGCCCGAACCGTCCGGCCTCGAAGGGCTCATCGACGTGCAGATCGTCCAAGCCCTGTATCGGTCGGCCGAGACCGGCAAGCCCGTGTCGCTGAAGGCGCCTCAGAAGAAGCACTGGCCGACGGTCAAACAGGTGCTGCGCCGGCCTCGGGTCCGAAAGCCAAAGCTGGTGAAAGTGCAATCTCCTTCGTTATAACTACAAATGATGAGAACCAAGGTCGCCGCCTCCCATCACGACAATCACGCAGCCTCCCCCGCTCCCCCCGTTGCTCCACACAAACCGGTCCGTACTTTGGTCATCGACATCGGCGGCACCGGCATTAAAGGCATGGTGTTGAACGAGATCGGGGAGCCGATCAAGGAACGCAAACGGACCGCGACACCGAGGTCCGGCAAACCGGACGACGTGATCGCCGCGATCCGTAAGCTCGCCGACGAGCTGAGGCCGTTTCATCGCGTCTCGATCGGATTTCCGGGCGTCGTGCGGAGCGGGGTCGTCAGGGACGCCGTCAATTTGGCGCCGCAGTGGAAAGATTTCAATTTGACGAAGGCGCTGGAAAGCAAATTCAAGAAGCCGGTCCGCGCAGCGAACGATGCCGACGTGCAGGGCTTCGGCGCCATCTCCGGCAAGGGGGTCGAGTTGGTCCTTACATTGGGCACCGGCGTCGGTTCGTCGCTGTTCGTGGACGGAAGGCTCGTGCCGAATGTCGAGGTCGGGAAAGCAAAGCTGAGCGATGAGGAATTACATCGCGTCGGCAAGAAACGGTGGAATCGGAGACTTGGGAAGCTCGTCGGCAAACTGGAAGCCATGTTCCATTATGACCGCCTCTACATCGGCGGCGGCAATGCCGAGACCGTCAACATCAGTCTGCTCCCCGGCAACGTGACGATCGTCTCCAACCTCAACGGCCTCCTCGGCGGTATCGCGCTCTGGAACGATGCTTCCCGCCCGTGACGGCGTCCGCCAAGGCAACCGCCCTCCTCAATCGGTGATCGGCGACAGATCGCTGTTCGCCGGCCCGTTCATCACCTTGCCGGTCTTATCGAACCGGGAGCCGTGACAGGGGCAATCCCACGTTTTCTCCGTCTGGTTCCAGGCGACGATGCAACCGAGATGGGTGCAGACCGCCGATCGCTCATGTAAATCGCCCTCGGGACCACGATACACGGCCACCTTCTTCAGTCCTCGACGAATCACCGCGCCGCTGTCCCTCGCGATTTCATCAGGCGAGCCGACCTCACCCGCCGTCACCCACTCGGCATACTGAGCCGCCATATTCAGATTCTCTTGTGCGTAGGTATCCATCGCCTGAAGCGTTTTGCGCGACGGATCGTAGAGCCGCGTCCATGGAGATTCTCGTCCCACGATCAGGTCGGTGAGCAACATGCCGGCGATCGTTCCATGCGTCATTCCCATGCCCGAGTCGCCGGTCGCAATGTACACATTCGGAGAATCGCCGACATCCCGCCCGATGAAGGCCAAGCCGTCCACCGGTTCCATGACTTGACCGGACCAGCGATAGACAATCTCTTCGATCATAGGGAAGCGCTGTTGCGCCCAGGCCTCCAACCTCGCATAGCGGACGTCGCCATCGTCCGCCTGTCCCGTCTTGTGATCTTCTCCTCCCGCGATGAGCACATCGTAGGGCCTGTCACCGGAGGCATCCGAATAAAGCCGCACGTAGTGATAAGGGTCCTCCATATCCCAATACAGCGCCTTCGCCACCGAACCGCGCGGTACCCGCGCCCCGATGACATACGTCGTGTACGGTGCCTGCTTGGTGTGGAGGGCCACCAGGTCGGTGATGGGCGTATTCGTCGCCACCACTATGGCGCGGGCCGTAATCACCGAGCCGGGCTCCGTTTCGACTCGCCCGGGCGATCCACCCTCCACCTTCGTGACATGCGTCCCGGTATAGATTCGCCCGCCACGGCGTTCGATGGCGCGCATGAGTCCGGAGAGGTATTCTAATGGATGGAATTGCGCTTGCCGCTCGAAACGCACACAGGGCCCTGACGTGAGGCCGCTGATAGGCGCGCGAGCATGTCGTTCCACGTTGCTCAATCCTGCGCGCTGTGCCGCGAGCAATTCGCGTTCGAGGGAGAGGGAGCCCTCATCGCCAGGCTGAGCAAACAAATAGCCATCGAGCCGTTCGAAGTCGCAGCTGATGCGTTCATCGGTGATGATTCGTTCAATGCGGTCGATCGCCGCCGTGTGACTGGCCGCCGCCAACGCGGCCCCTTCCTCTCCATGCAGCCGCTCGATTTCCACATAGCCGTCGTCGATCACATTGGACAGGTGCGCCGTCGTGCGTTGCGTCATCCCGCCGCCGATCGGCCCATCATCCACGACGACCACGGAACGCCCCTCGCGCGCCAGGCAATAGGCGGTCGAGAGGCCGGCGATGCCTCCGCCGATCACACAGACGTCCGCGGTGAGTGACGTCGTCAGCACACTCGCCTCCGACACGTCCTCTGTCGCCATCCATAGCGATGTCGTCTGTCCGGCTTGCTCGTCCATCATCCCAGGTTCCTTTCTCTCTTTTCTCATATGTTCACTCGCCGTCCCGTCCATGTGTTGCCGCACTGTCGCCATTTAAGACGGTCTTTAACGGCTTAAACAAGTGCGCCGAACACCCGGGCATCCGTCCCTGCCGGAATCCCATCCGACGTATCCGCCGGCCCCTTGACCCGGCAATTGTCCGAATTATCTGCACCCCATGAAGGCCCGATGACGTAGTCTTCACCAAACCGGGAGGGTACCATGGACATTTGGCGAGCCACGTTGAATCAGGATTCATTGAATGAACTGATGAACCTCTCTAACCGGCTGAACGGCATGCTGGAACGGCGGAGACCGCCGCAAGGTGATAACGAAGAAACCATGGCTTCGGCCGACTGGGCTCCCGTCGTGGACATTGTCGAATCCGAACAGGGATTCGTGCTGCTGGCGGAGTTGCCCGGGGTGCACAAGAACGATGTGAAGATCTCTGTTCAGGACGGGGTCCTGACGCTTAACGGCCAGCGGGAACAGGACAAGGAAGAAAAAGGGGTCCGTTATCATCGAACCGAACGGGCTTATGGAAGATTTGCACGTAGTTTCGCTGTCCCGGAATCGGTGGATGAGCAAAAGCTCTCAGCGGAATTTCGAGACGGCGTTCTAAAAGTGCACCTGCCGAAGGCTGAAAAGGCCAAACCGCGCTCTGTGGAGGTTCGCGTGTCCTGATTGGAGATCCTGATAGGAGATCCCGGATCCGGCGATGCTCGGCTCGAACTTGCTTGCCTATGCATGTGAGCGGACAAGGAGGAACCAGTGGACTCCACAAAGGATTACTACACCATATTGGAGATCGCCCCCACTGAGAGTCTTTCAGGTATCCATCGGGCCTATCGCCGGTTAGCAAAGCAACATCACCCGGACCATGCGGGGGTTCAAGGAGCGGCAACGTTCCGGGCTGTTCAGGAAGCCTACCAGGTACTGTCGAACCCGGAACGGAAGCGACGCTATGATGAAACGTTGCGCGCGCATCGCGCCAAGATCCACAGGACTGCTGAGCCGCTCGTGACACCAAACCGCCATGCCCCAAGAGCAGAGCCTCTCGTCGGGCCCCCGCCCGGCATGGATCGCGGGGGCAGCCGACTTTTACGGGAGGCGTGTCGGACTGAGCTCTACGAGTTCACCCGTCTCGCCGAGCGTCTGCTTTCCCCGCTGATCTTGACCACCCCCCTGACTGAAGACGAGACGTGTCTCATCCGTCTGTATCTTCGTAAGCTCACGGATAGATACGGGATGTAGCCTCGAAGTCGGTGGCGGCCTCAGCTTGACTCATCGCGTCCATGGACTTGAGCCGGCGGCGCCGTCGCCTCAACCGCCGTAAACGGCTCCAGGATCGTATACGAATGGTTGGACCCTCTCGGCACAACCCATGAATCACCCGGTTCCAATAGGATCATCTGCCCCTCCAATTGGAGTTCCGCCCGGCCTTTGATCACATAGCCCACCGTCTCGTAGTCTCGCTGGGTCTGCGGATTGGCCGGCGCGACGGGCAAGTTCTCCCAGATGCGCATGGAGAGATGGATGCCGGACGCCAGGTATTTCTGCCCCATCTCGCCCTTCGGAGAATATTCGGATGTGACCTTCTTCACGCTTCGGTCCGTCATAGGCGCTCCATTAAGTAGTCGTGGTCGGGGACGTCTCGTCCAGGCCCAACCACAGGTATTATGCAAGCCGGCGGCCACGACAGCCCCCGCATAACGGCCGGATCACCGATGGAATTTCAACCGGATGGGACAGGCGGACCAAAAGTGGATCCACATGGACGTCGTACGAACGACCTGTTGTCCCGGACCAATGACAGATTGTCCGGACGGCGAGGGACCCGTCATAGGCCCTGCTGGTCATGCGGGCTACTCATAAAGGGCAAGGCCAACATCCGTCCCAGCCCGATATCCTCCGGACCTCGGTACTCCGGAACTCCGATCACAATGCTCTCCTGCGGCACATCGAGGTTCAGCGTGCCATGCAGGCGATCCCAGATCGTGAGTCCGCTCGACCAATTGGAATTGACCTCCGATGCGACGACGGAGTGATGAATGCCGTGCATGCGCGGTGTGACCAATAGAAGCCGCAGCCACCGTTCGACCTCGAGCGGCAGCCGGCAATTGGAATGGTGAAAGAGCACGGACAGGATCGTCAACGTCTGCCAAAGCGCCAAGATACGGCGCGAGACACCGATCAATACGACCTGTCCAAGCCGCCACCACGTCGAGACCAACATTTCCGCGAAATGAAACCGCAGGGCGGTCGTCATGTCGAGATCAAGATCTATGTGGTGGACGATGTGCATTCGCCACAACTGCGGCACCCGATGCGTGAGGACATGCCAGACATAGAGCGTGTAATCGAGCAGGAGCAACGAGAGGAGCGTTCGAACCCAGCCCGGATGAGACAATCGCGGGACAATGCCCCAGCCACAACGTTCGACCAGCGCGGTCACGGGCGCCGTGATGGGCCGCTCGACCGCCTGCACCGCAATGGCCGACGCAGCGGCAACGGTGACATTCCGGATGATCCGAGCCGGGCCCGGCTCAACGCGACGACGCAGCGGCCGCCGCCGTTCGTTCCAAGCGAGCAAGACCGCCGCGCCCAATACGATGGACCATGCGGGAAGCATCCGTGTTTTCCGCCGATTTTCTGCAGGCCCAGCGTGCTCGTCTGCGGGGCTGGTCGCCAGGGCGAGACAGTGACGGAGGTCACGGAAGACACTGCCGGCTCACGGGACACTGGGCTCACCGGCACACGGCCGGCTCACCGACTCGCCGGCGTTCACAAGCTTGACGCGCCTTATTCGGCGCGGCGTGGACCTCCCGGGCGTCCACAGACTTGGCGTCCTCCTCTATCCCTGGCTCTTGAAAAACACCGCCGCCAGAGCGGGAACGGTGATGGTCAAGGAGTGGGACCGCGCATGCAGCGGCACCGGCACGGCCTCGACCCCGCCCCCGTTGCCCCAGTCGCCGCCTCCATACCAAGAGGAATCGCTGTTAAGAATTTCCTGCCAATATCCTCCGCGTGGAGCCCCCACCCGATAGTTCGGCCGAGGCACCGGCGTGAAATTGCACACGACCAGGATGAGATCCTGCGTCGTATGGCCCTTGCGCATCAGGCTGATGACACTCGACTCCGCATCGTTACAGTCGATCCATTCGAAGCCATTCGGATTCAAATCATCTTCGTGCAAAGCCCGTTCGGTGCGATAGACCCGGTTGAGGTCCGCGACCCATCGCTGAATACCTAGGTGGCTTGCATGCTGCAGTTGCTCCCACTCCAATTGACGGTCATGCGCCCATTCCGACCGCTGGGCGATCTCGCCACCCATGAAGAGAAGCTTCTTGGCCGCCTGCGCGTACATGTACCCGAACAACACCCGAAGGTTGGCGAACTTCTGCCAGTCGTCGCCCGGCATCTTTTCAAGCAGCGAGCGTTTGCCGTACACCACTTCGTCATGCGACAGCGGCAGCACGAAATTCTCGTGAAAGGCGTAGAGCATGCGAAACGTGAGCTGGTGATGATGATACCGTCGGTAGATCGGATCGGTCTGCATGTATTTCAAGGTGTCGTGCATCCACCCCATATCCCACTTCAAGCCGAAGCCTAGCCCCCCCACATAGTTGGGACGCGACACGGCCGGCCAGGCGGTGGATTCCTCCGCCGTGGTCTGCACGTCCGGAAAGCGTTTATACACTTCCTCGTTGAATCGCCGGAGAAAGGAGATCGCCTCGAGATTCTCCCGTCCGCCGTATTGGTTGGGAATCCATTCGCCTTCTTTGCGTGAATAATCCAGATACAACATCGACGCAACCGCATCGACCCGGAATCCGTCGACATGATACTTGTCGAGCCAGAACAGCGCGCTGCTGATCAAGAAGCTGCGGACCTCATTGCGGCCGTAGTTGAACACATAGGTGTTCCACTCCGGATGAAATCCCTGCTTCGGATGCGCGTGCTCATACAGGTGCGTCCCGTCGAAATAGCCCAGTCCATGCTCGTCGGTGGGAAAATGCGACGGGACCCAATCGAGGATGACGCCGACGCCGTGTTGGTGCAGGGTATCGATCAAGAACATGAGATCCTGCGGGGTCCCATAATTGCCGGACGGCGCAAAATACCCGGTGGTCTGGTAGCCCCACGAACCGAAGAACGGGTGATCCATGAGCGGGAGAAACTCGACATGGGTAAATCCCATCTGCTTGACATATTCCGCCAGCGGAACGGCCATTTCCCGATAGCTCAGCGAACGGTTGCCTTCAGAGGGCACGCGCCTCCACGAGCCGACATGGATCTCGTAAATGGCCATCGGGGCGGTCGGCGCGTTCTTGTCCCGCCGCTGCTTCATCCACTCCGCATCATTCCACTGGTAGCCCAAGTCCCAGACGATCGACGCCGTCTTCGGAGGGATCTCGTTGAAGAACGAGAGCGGGTCGGTCTTGTCCACGCGATACCCGTTGAAGCGGGAACGGATGTGATACTTGTACAGAGTGCTGACCCCGACGCCGGGCACAAATCCTTCCCAAATCCCACTGTGCCCACGAGGAGACAGATAGTGCGTATCCTGCTTCCAGTCATTGAACGAACCGATCACGGAGACCCGTTCGGCGTCCGGCGCCCAGACGGCGAAAAAGGTGCCGTCCCGGCCATTGACGCGCCCCGGATGTGCGCCCAACTTGTCATACAGATTGACCAATGATCCTTCATTAAAGAGATAGAGGTCGTCGCTCGTCAGCCTGGTCGGTTCATCAACAGTCATCATGGCTCCCTGTGTCATCCGCCTACTCCGCGAGTGAAATGCCGAATTGTGAATGCCGCATGCCGCATGGTGAGTGCCGAAAGCGTGAGCACTTCATCATTTACAACTCAGCTTGTATGAGTTGAAGCAGCCCGTTCATCGGAATCCCGGCCCACGAAGGCCGGTTGTTCAGTTCGTAGCTCAGTTCATAGCAGGCCTTCTCGATCAAATACGCGTCCAGAAGCACCGCACGGTCATCGGCCTTTTCCGGAAGGAATGGAGCCTTACCCGCCGTCTCTGTATAGCCGGATAAAAATGCATCGGCTGCCGACCGATACCATTGCCTGGTCCGCTGTGCCAGCTCCGATCGCCCCTCGCCGGCATCCGGCCGGTTTCCCGCCCGATCAAGCACCGACGAGGCGGCATAGTGGAACGATCGGGTCATCCCGGCCACATCGACGATCGGGACATGTTTCGCGCGCCGCTCCGCCAGCGGCCTGGCCGGCTCGCCTTCAAAATCAATAATCACGAAATCCCGACCCGTATACAAGACCTGGCCCAAATGAAAATCGCCGTGACAGCGGATTCTGACCGCCTGGGGATTCCTCCTGACCGGGGCTTCAACCCGGGACAGCAACAAGGCTTTCGATTCGAGCACGAGGGTCGCCAGTCTCCGGTCCGGCTCATGAAGGTCCTGAAGGCGGCGCACGAGCAATCCCAGCGAGCCTTCGATAGAGCATGCCATGCGATCATGCAATGATTGCCAATAGCCCGAGGTGCAGGACTCCGGCGCGAACGCCGGATCATCGGTGTTTCGGGCTAATGCGAGATGCAATTCAGCGGTCCGCCGCCCCAGCAGCGCTGCAGCAGCGGCATAGGTGCTGCCTGCATGCGTCGCAGGGCCGGACTGGTCCGCCAGTTCTCTTTCCAATTCGCTCAATGTATACTGCCAGGCATCGCCCTGATTCTCGATGAACGCATGCACAATCGCGACCGTGGCCGGCTCTTGATCCCGCCCGGCATATTCCAATGAGCCCAGCACGGTGGGACTGTGTGCGTATCCCGCCGCGGTCAATACTCGGCCGACTTCCAAATCGGGATTGAGCCCCGGCTCGAAACGCCGATAGAGCTTCAGCATCGCGTGCCGGCCGAATCGGACGGAGGTATTGCTCTGTTCTCCTCGCATGACCGACGATTCCGCCGATGCCGCGTTCAGGAGAGCCGTTGAAAAGGCCGGGCTCGACGAAGCCAGAAGGTGTCCGTGCTCACCCTGAAATCTATTTCCTTGTCGGATAGTCTGCAACAGCGCGGCGACACAGTCCTCATCCCACAGGGCGTCCTGCAGGAATCCGCGCCGGTCGCCGTTCCGGCCGGCAACCGTCATCTCCGCCAACACCGCCTGCGGATGGGCTTCCTGCATCTGCAATGCCCGCTCGCCGAACGAGGCGGTAAGTACCATCGTATAGACATCATGGCCGCCGTCTTTATAGGAGACGTCGATGAAGACCATGACCATTGAATGAGTGTCTGTGCGAAGAGGAATGGTGTCTTTAATGCGAACCGTCGCAATCGTTCTTGCCTTGCCTCCGTACCATCGAGCGGACGAGAGAGCCGACGCCAGCCGCGCTTCAAGCGCGCCGCCGGCATCGCGGTCGAATAACCGTTCCCAATTGTCTTTGAGGGTCAACATAATAAAGAGCTGATGGCT
>DATFFC010000070.1:0-15312 GCA_035250505.1 Nitrospiraceae bacterium
GACAATATTGGGCTCGCCGGCCCCGTGGTACAGATACAGCAGGTTGTTTTTGAATCATGAACAATCCCTTCAGAAATGAAGGGGGAAGGAAGTCTGCACATGACACACACCGCAGAACATCGACGTCTGGAAGCAAGTAAATTGGAACCCGCGCCATGGAAAAAATGGGGCCCCTATCTGAGCGAGCGGCAATGGGGAACGGTCCGTGAAGACTATAGTTCGGACGGCAATGCCTGGGACTACTTCAGCCACGAGCAGTCACGCTCGCGGGCCTATCGCTGGGGCGAGGATGGGCTGGCAGGGATCTCGGACGACCATCAAGTGCTCTGTTTTGCTCTTGCGCTCTGGAACGGCAAGGATCCGATTCTCAAAGAACGAATCTTCGGGCTGACCAATAGCGAGGGCAACCATGGGGAGGACGTCAAAGACTACTATTTCTATCTCGATAGCACGCCGACGCATTCCTACATGAAATATTTGTACAAGTACCCGCAGGCTGCATTTCCCTATGAGGATTTGGTCGCCACCAACCGGCGCCGATCGCGCAATGAAATGGAATATGAATTGCTCGACACCGGCATTTTCAATGACGACCGGTATTTCGATGTCTTCGTTGAATATGCGAAGGCGGCGCCGGACGATGTGCTCATCCAGATCACCATCCACAATCGTGGGCCGGAGAAGGCCGCCCTGCATGTGTTGCCCACACTCTGGTTTCGCAACACCTGGTCCTGGGCCTATGGCGGCCCCAAGCCGATGCTCCGGTCGGTGACGGGGAACAAACAGGCTGTAATTCATGCCCACCATACGGATCCGCTGTTCCAGGAATCTCTCGTCGACTATTACCTGTATTGTGACGGCACGATCCCTTTGCTGTTTACGGAAAACGAAACGAACAACGCCAAGCTGTTCAATGGCTCAAACATCAGCCCCCATGTGAAAGACGGCATCAATGACTATGTGGTGCATGGTCGGAAGGCTGCGGTGAATCCCGATGGGACGGGGACCAAGGCCGCCCCTCACCATCAGGTCACGATTGGTCCTAAAGGCCAACAGACGATACGGCTCCGCCTGACCGCGTCCGCCCCTACTGACTTGCGAGATCCGTTCGGAGAGTTCGATACCCAATTTAAGGCTCGGCAAAAGGAAGCGGATGAGTTCTATGCCGCCGTGATTCCGGCCTCGGTTAAAGCCGACGCCGATCGGGCCAACATCATGCGTCAGGCACTGGCAGGCATGCTTTGGAGTAAGCAGTACTATTACTTCGACGCCGACCGGTGGTTGGAGGAGCACCATGCGCATCCCTTGCGCCATGGGATGAATCTAGCCCGGAACCGCGATTGGTTCCACATGGTGAACGATGACATTATCTCCATGCCGGACAAGTGGGAATATCCCTGGTATGCGGCATGGGACCTCGCCTTCCATACCACCGCACTGTCCGTTGTAGACCCTGCTTTTGCCCGCGATCAGTTGCAACTCATGCTGACCGGACATTACCAGCATCCAAACGGACAGGTTCCCGCCTATGAATGGAACTTCAGCGACGTCAACCCGCCGGTCCACGCCTGGGCCACGCTCTTTCTCCACCGCCTTGACGTCGGCCGCCGCGGCGAAGGGGATATCGAATTCCTCAAGGCCGCCTTCTCCAAACTGACGCTCAATTTCACCTGGTGGGTGAACCGCAAGGACCGGAATGGCAAGAATGTGTTCGAGGGCGGATTCCTCGGCCTGGACAATATCGGCGTGTTCGATCGGAGTTCGGCGCTGCCGACGGGTGGATATCTGGAGCAGGCGGATGGCACGGCCTGGATGGCGCTCTTCAGCCAGAACATGGCGGAGCTGGCCGTAGAACTGGCAGCGCATGATCCCATGTACGACGACATGGCCGCCAAATTCTATGAACATTTCCTGTGGATCGCGGCGGGCATGAATGGTTCCGGGTCGGACGGGATGTGGGATGAAAAGGACGGGTTCTATTACGACATTCTCCGCCTCCCGGACGGAAGCGCGACCCGCCTCAAAGTGCGCTCGCTGGTTGGTCTCCTGCCTCTCTGCGCCACGACGGTTATCGATCCAGGGCAACGCGAGCGCGTGCCGCGTGCTCTCAAGCTTCTGCGGGAGCGAGCCAAGAGGATGCCCGAGATGTTTCAGTGGATTCACCCAACGGGCGAGGGACATTACGGAGTAGGCGAACGGGGAATCATGGCGCTGGTCAATCCGGATCGGTTGCGCCGTATCCTCTCTATCATGCTCAGCGAGGACGAGTTCCTCGGGCCCTACGGTCTTCGGTCGATTTCAAAGTTCCATGAGCGGAACCCGTATATCTTTCACGTGAACGGCCAGGAGTATCGGGTCGGGTATCTGCCTGCGGAATCGGATACCGGGATGTTCGGTGGCAACTCCAACTGGAGAGGGCCGGTCTGGATGCCGGTCAACGTACTCATCATACGGGCGCTGATGAGCTACTACCTCTATTATGGGGACACATTCAAAGTGGAATGTCCGGCTGGGTCCGGACGCTTGATGAACCTGTTCGATGTGGCCAAGGAGATGACCGAACGGCTGACGAGGATCTTTATGCGGGATACGAAGGGACGCCGGCCCGTGTACGGCGGGACGGAAAAGTTTCAGACCGACCCGCACTGGCGCGACAATCTTTCATTCTTCGAGTACTTTCATGGCGACAATGGCGCGGGGCTCGGGGCGAGTCATCAGACCGGGTGGACCGGCTGTGTGGCGAAGCTGATCGAGGTATTCGGGATGATCGATCCGAAGAAGTTGCTCGAAGGTGGAAAAACTGCCGCCTTTCGCCAAGACGAACCGAAACGCTGAAAAATGGGATGACGGAATGGCATGATCTCCGCATCGGCGGATCTATGAAATCAATACGCGGGTATGGCTTTGGGAGCTGAGCCATAACCATGCGCGCCCATCACTGTGGGGAACGTACCCAAGCAAGAGTAGGATGCGATTGCGAATCTGAACGTGGACGCGGTCTGGTTCATGGGTGTGTAGGAGCGAAGCCTTGCCGGATTGGCGATCGTGCGAAGCAGTTCCTCCTAGCCCCCTCGTGGAAGGAGTGACGGTGGCAACGTGATCAATGACCCTCGTGAACCGGCGTACAGACAACTGCCATGCGACCATCGCCGGATCTTCCGTCGTTATCCACTGCATGTCGCGGACAGCGTCCCCATACCCAGCAGGCACAGACCGATAAAAATGCGGATGAAGAGACGTTCGTATTCATCTATCAGCTGCATCACGTTGCGTCCCTCATTGCCTCTAGGCCGGGCCATGCGGTATCGCGTCCGGCATCTGAAAATGTCGAAGGCATTTCTCCCGTAACAGGTCGGTATCGAACGGACTCACAATATAATCCCGGGCACCCTTTCGCATCCCCTCTTCCAGACGTTCGCGAGCCGGCGCGTGGGACACGACAATGATTGGAATCGCCACATGCTGTTTATATAGGCTTTGTAGCACGGCCATTCCATCATGGTGCCGCATGTCAATATTCAAAATGATGCCGTCGAAGCTCGATTTCTTCACCCATTGATTGCCCAAGATTGTGACGACGTGTACCCAGACAACATAGAACCCTATTGTATTCAGCCGAGCGCGCAACACCCCCGGGATCTGGAAATCATCATCGATTATTAAGATGAGACCACGCATCGAACCACTCTCTCGGGCGAAATCATTGAGGAACCTTCTTGATTCATGCGGTACACCTACGAGCAACCAGCCTGTCACATGATAGGTCAGAACACCGCCCAGCGACATCTGTCAAAAGAGGAGGCATCCCGGACTACGGCTCAGCTGTTAGTTTTGACAGTTTCCTTGACGGTAAACCGGTGTAGAAGAGGCACCGTGGGTCACTAAGGACACATATACTGCGTATCTCAGCCAGGAGGGATATTCGATGCGGCACAATTCATTCACAGCCCGCGCGATCGTCGTCGTGGCATTCCTTTTTTCCGGTTGCGCGGAGATGCAATCCATGGGGGGTTCGGATGCCTTGATGAAGCTGCTGACGAATCAATTAGGAGTGACAGAGAATCAAGCAAAGGGAGGCGTCGGCTCCGAGCTGACTCTGGCGAAGGAGAAACTGGCGAGCGGGGATTTTAACGCGCTCGCAAAGGCCATCCCCGGAACCGATTCCTATATGAAAGCGGCAAAAGACCTTGGTGCGGTCACCGGACCGGTCGGCGACAAGGCGGGACTGCAGTCGGCATTTCAACGTTTGGGAATGCAACCCGGGATGGTGGACAAGTTTTCCGGTGTCCTATCCGACTTCGCCGGAAAAATGGGGGGCGAACCGGTTAAAAACGCGTTGGCGGCGGTGTTGAAGTAAGAAAGACTCCACGACCACACCATGTTCCTTTTCGATAGCTGAGGAGATCGCGATGAACCACCCTTCGTCGGAATACAGACGCGTTGCGTCCTATACTGCGATAATTGGACTATTCTTCGCAGCTTGTGCGACGCCTCCCCCAGGCATTGAGGCGCCGAAGGTATCCATTGCGAATATCGCGCCGAAGGATTTCGCCCTGTTCGAACAGCGCTTCGACGTCCAGCTTCGAATCCAGAATCCCAATGAGAAGGAGCTGGGCCTGAACGGAATGCGGTTCGACATCGACTTGAACGAGAAAGAATTCGCCAACGGCATGACCGGAGAAACAGTCGTCGTCCCTCGGTTTGGCTCACAGGTCGTCAACGTCGAAGTCATCACCGGCATCGGTAGTTTTCTTCGTCAGGCTCAGGAGCTGAATAAGACGGGTGCCGGCGGGAAGGTGACCTATCGCATTAAAGGCACCGCCTTTGTGGAAAGCCCCGGCACTTTCAAATTGCCGTTCGATGAGAAGGGTGAAATCGACCTCGGCTTTACCCATGCTCCCGAGGCGCCTGGCGCTCAAGAGCCGGTACCATGATCCCGGCGCAGCGGTCGCCGAGCAAAAGGATCTGCCGGCCTCAATTGTGCACAATGACCATCATGAATGTCATACGGAATTCGGCCCAAGTCACGATACGTGCTGCCAGTGCTTTTCCGGTTGTCGGCCTGATGGTACGTAGCAACTTCGCCTACTAAGGCCTTGGCTAACCGTTACAGGATATCGGCAGTTTCGGCGATATTGTTTCGTGGGATGGAGGGCTTATGGTGAGCGTTCCTTGCGTTAGACGCCCTCGCCAGAGCAGCTAAGCCAGCTGCCTGATATCTTCGACAGATCATGTCGACCCGAGGAACCCCGCTGCCCTATGTCAGTGGAGTGTTAAGACTGTGTTAAAGATTGGCAATTCGGCTCGTGAGGGCTTGTGCGAAAAGAGACGGTTCACATAGAGTGTCACTGTATCGGTTTGGAGAATGGCGTGATGACGCGCTGTAGCTAAGTCGCTGGTAATGGAAAGGAAGGGTTATGGCAGCGAGACACACAAAGAGAGGTGAAAAAGAAATTGGTAGGAACGAAGAAACCGAATCGGCCGCTCGGCTAGATCCAACGGTTCTCATAGCGAGAAAAGAAATAAAGCAAACGAGCCAACCTGAACCATCACGTGAACAAGAAATGAGGAGGTCAAGCATGGCGGCTGAAGGAATGAACGAGGAAAGAGCAAGGGATGAGTACAGAGGCGTGGCAAGCTGCTGGAAGGACGGATATCTCCAAAGTCTGAACCTGTGCTTGCAATGGCAGGAAGATAATGAGCGTCTGATTAGGGATTCGGTCAAACAGGGCTTGTCGGGCTCGCGTCAATTCCTGGTCTGGTGGAAAGACTGGGTGGAAGGCCAAGCGCAGAAACAGGAGGAGGCTCAGAGACATTCGAACGTGGCAAATCCGATTCTCGGATTGACAAAGCAGTCCACCGACGTTGTCCTGGCAGCGATCGAGCCGATCCTCAAACATTCGGAGGCGGTGGCCGAGAACTCATTGGGATATTATGAGCGCGCGGTGGCGGCGCCATCGAGGACATATGTCCGTGAGATCAACAAGCAAGTGTTGAATGTGATTATTCCTTCGTAAACCCGAAATAAACAGAGAGGTAGTGCATGCGGGCTAAGAGCGACCCGACGCGCCCTTAGCCCGCAACCTGGTGCCATCTACGTCAGGGAGTTGCTGGTTCGGCCGGCCCTTGGATCTCCGAACACTCCCCCAGCATTCACCGTTTTCGGCATCCGCACCAACTATTTCTTTCACCAGAATTCACAGGTCAACCCGGCGCCAGCCCTGCGGTCGCTTATTCACGATCGTTGGCCCATAAGACCTAGACATATTAGGTCCAATGGGCCTAGCATGATGGGCCAATGGGCCTAGCATGATGGGCCCAACGACTCTGCAACCAAGCCGCAGCAATTGGGGAAAGCTAGCAATTGGGGAAAGCTATGGATCAGCACTCGAATCTGAAGCAAGGAGGTGAGTCGTGCGACACGTAATGATAAGCGGAGCGGTGCGTACCCCGATCGGGAACCTCGATGGATCGCTCAGTCTGTTGAGTGCGACAGCTTTGGGAAGCTCCGTCATTGGAGAAGCCCTACGCCGCGCGCATGTTCATCCGGAAACCGTTGATGAAGTCATCATGGGGAACGTGCTCTCAGCCGGTCTCGGCCAAGCTCCTGCCAGGCAGGCTGCCAGAGGAGCGGGGCTTGGGGATACGGTCTGCGCCACCACGATCAATAAGGTATGTGGGTCAGGCTTGAAAGCGGTCATGATGGCGTGCCAATCGATTCAGTCCGGAGATGCCCAAGTTATTGTGGCAGGCGGCATGGAAAGCATGAGCAGGGCTCCGTATATCCTGGAGCGGGCCAGGTCCGGATACCAATCAGGACATGGCGAGCTCATCGACAGCATGATCAAGGACGGGCTCTGGGACCCATACGAAAACCTCTCCATGGGAGCGTGCGGCGAACTCTGTGCCGCAAAGTACCAACTCTCTCGGGAAGAGCAGGATGATTTTGCGGTGCAAAGTTATGCCAGAGCGTTGAAAGCCCAACGAGAAGGATGGTTCCGCGATGAAATCGTTGAGGTCGAAGTGCCGGCCAAACCGAAGCCGCTGCGCATTCAGGAGGACGAACGCCCTGCGCGTTTCGACGAGGCCAAGTTGCGCAAGCTGAAGCCCGCCTTTCAGCAGGATGGCACCATCACGGCAGGCAATGCCTCCGGTATGAACAACGGTGCGGCGGCCATGGTGGTTCTCTCCGAGGACCGAGCCGAGAGAATGGACGTGGTCCCCATGGCAAGAATTCTCGACTTTACTCAGAAGGCGGTGTCGCCTGAATGGTTCACCATCGCGCCAATCCAGGCCATCTCGGCCTTGCTCCACAAGCTCAGACTGAATGCCGATCAAATTGACCTCTATGAGGTGAATGAGGCGTTCGCAGTCGTGCCAATGGCGGCAATCAAAGAGTTACGGCTTGATCCAACTCGGTTGAACGTCCATGGCGGGGCGGTCGCGCTCGGCCATCCATTGGGTGCGACAGGAGCTCGAATGCTGACCACGTTGCTGTACGCGCTCAAGCGGATGGGGCTGAAGCGGGGGATCGCAAGCCCTTGCATCGGCGGCGGAGAGGCGGTCGCTTTGGCGGTCGAACTCTTGAGCTGAACCGTCTTGACCATGTCGGTTCGAGCGTCCGTGCGGTCGCTCAACCGTACTGAACAGAAAGAGGATGACACATGGGAGATGCGTTAAAGGGTAGAGTGGCCTTGGTGACAGGAGCAGTGGGCGGGATCGGCCAGGCCATCGCCTCGCTTCTGGCTCAAGAAGGGGCTACTTTGGCCCTCCACTACCTTGTTGAGCCGGATGATGTGGCGGCAGAGTTCCTCAAGAAGTGTACTCAACAGGGATACAAGGCGAAGACCTACAAGGGTGACCTCTCCAAGCACGAGGAGGTCACCTCTGTGGTCGAATCTGTGACCAAGGATTTTGGACAAATTGACATTCTCGTCAATAACGCTGGTATCACCAAGGACCGGACCCTCAAGAATATGACTCCCGACGAGTGGGAACAAGTGATCGCCGTCGATCTCTCCTCGGTGTTTTACTGTTCAAAGGCGGTGATCGCCCAGATGTTCTCACGGGGCTATGGTCGCATCATCAGCATCAGCTCGGTCGTGGGACAGAAAGGGAATGTGGGACAGACGAATTACGCCGCGGCGAAGGCGGCGATCATTGGTTTCACCAAATCCCTCGCGCTGGAAACTGCCAAGAAGGGCATCACGGTCAACGCGGTCGCGCCTGGGTTCGTGAAGACCGCGATGACGGACAAGATTCCAAAGGACATCGTGGAAAAGATCGTGGAAACAATCCCGATCGGACGAATGGCCGAGCCGTGGGAAATTGCTCGAGCAGTGGTCTTTTTGGCGGATGAAAAATCTTCCTACTTGACCGGCCAGGTGCTCAGTGTCAATGGAGGACTGTACATGTGACCCAACCGGGTCTCGTGAGCGGACGAACTTCGGAGAGGCTCATCATTAGATGAAAACATGGAGGTTGCGATGGAAACGATGGAATGGACGAAACAATCAGAAGAGATGTTTAAGACGTGGACCGAAGCTCAGACGAGGATGTGGAATGAGTGGTTGAAGGCCATGCAGGGGTTCGGAAAATCTCCCTCCAGCCAGGTTTGGGACAAGACCATTGAGGCATGGGAAGAATCCATCAAGAAGATTCTGGACGCTCAGGTCGACTGGACCCAGCGGTGGACCGAGAGTTTGGCGAATCAGGGTACGCCCAAGGAAATGGCGGAATGGGCCAAGCAGGGTCAAGATATGTGCAAGCGCTGGACCGACACCCAGAAACAGCTCTGGACCGGCTGGTTCCAAGTCGTCAAGAAATTGGATCCCACTGCGACGGGGATGAACTGGAGTGGAGAGGGTCAGGGCTTCGTGCGGGGATGGCAAGAGGCCGTCGAGAAAGCTTTGAATAGTCAGGCCGAGTGGCTTCGTCTCTGGTCCGAAGGTCCAGGTGCCCCAAGACCCAAGGGGAAAACCGGAGTATAGGGCGCGATAGCGGGAAGCCTCGGAAGAGGCAGCGTCGCCCGGGCAAGAGCTGGTCTCGGCCAGCTCGGGGTGGGCGGGTGTAATGGCCGCTCGGGGCGGGCGGGTGCAAATTTATCGAGGAGAGTGACGTGTATTCGACTGAACAATCTGAGACGATGTTCAAGGCATTAACTGAAGTCCAAAAACAAATGTGGGACAGTTGGGTCGGTCTGATGCGGGCGGCGCCTTCCGCAATACCGGTGTCGCCCAGCATGGCCGACCAGTGGCGTGAAGGCGCGACCGAGGCGTTCAAAGGATGGACGACCGAAGCTGAACAGGTTGCCAAGGACGTAAGTCAGCGACTGGTGGCCACTCAAGATTGTGTCCTGCGCTTCCTCGAGCTCTCGATCAACTCATGGAATGCCATCGCTCCCAAGGTTGAAGCAGGTGAAGATTGGCACACCGTCCTGGCCAAATATACGGAGCAGGTGCGCGAGCAGTTCTTGCTGTCTCCCCAGGGAGCGCAGAAGGCGACGCAGAATACGGGTGAGCTCTGGGGTCTCTATTTGCAAGAGTGGCAAAAACTTGTGCAGCCATGGGCGGATTCGTTGCGGCAGGCCCCATGGCGTATCGGCCAAGCTTCCACCGGAGATGGGTCGGCTCTCGTCGAGTTGATGAATCTCTATGGGGACGCGTTTGAGCGGACGTTTGGCCGTCTAATCGAGAGCCCGAGTCTCGGGCACACGCGCGAACTGAACGAAGACCTTCTCAAAGGATTCGCGGCGTGGATGGAGTACCGCCAAGCGAGCTTTGAATACCAAGTCCAACTGGGTGAAACCTGGACGCGTGCCTTCGAAGAGTTTATCCGGAACCTCGTCTCCCAGACCGAAAAGGGCGAGACGGTTCAGAGTTTGCGGCAGCTCTTGTTTCAGTGGATCGACGTGATCGATCAGATGTTTGCGAAGCACTTCCGATCGGATGAGTACATTCGCTTGCAGGGACATTTACTCAACACGGGGATGGCCTATCGGCTCCGTGAACGCGAGATCGTCGAGGCCTTCCTCAAAACGAGCCACCTCCCCTCTCGAAGCGAGTTGGACGAGGCCTACCGGAGAATCTATGATCTCCGCAAAGAGGTCAAAGAGCTGAAAAGATCCGTGCAGGCCATGAAGGCAGAACTCTCCAGCCAGGCTAAGAGCCAACCGGCCGGGGGATAACCACTGGCCCGGTCACTGCGAGATCAACAGGGAACATTCCTGCATCGTTGAATGATGCCGAGTCGGCAAGGAGAACATGAGATGCCGCTTCCGTTCTATCTGAGTCCAGACCAGACCATGCGCGAGCTCATCGACCTGAATCGCAAGGTAGTCAATGGCATCGAACGTTTGAGTCATATCCGAGACAAGGACATCCAGGTGGGGGTCAGCCCCAAAGAAGAAATCTATCGAGAGGACAACCTCATTCTCTATCGCTACACCCCGATGGTGGAGCAACCATTCCGCATTCCCATCCTCATCGTGTATGCCTTGGTCAACCGGCCCTATATGGTTGATCTACAGGAAGATCGGTCCTTGGTTCGCAACCTCCTGAAGCAGGGCATGGACGTGTATTTGATCGACTGGGGCTATCCTAGCCGGGGAGATCGGTGGTTGACCCTCGATGATTACATCAACGGCTATATCAACGACTGTGTGGATGTGGTGCGTGAACGACACGGATTGGAACGGATCAATCTTCTTGGGATCTGCCAGGGAGGCACGTTCAGCCTCTGCTACACCGCACTCTATCCTGAAAAGGTCCAGAACTTGATCACGATGGTCACCCCGGTGGATTTTCACGTCAAGGAGGGTTTGCCGAATCTCTGGGCCGGATGCAGCGCCGGCGGTCAGGCCATGGACGTGGATCTTTTGGTCGACGCCTTTGGGAACATCCCCGGCGAATTCATGAATCTCGGGTTCCTCATGCTGAAGCCCTTCCAGTTGGGTCTGGGGAAATATCTTGAAATGATCGATATCCTCGATGATGACCAGAAATTGCTCAACTTTCTCCGCATGGAGGAATGGATCTTTGACAGCCCTGACCAGGCCGGCGAGGCCTATCGCCAGTTCATGAAGGATTTTTACCAGGGTAATAAGTTGATCAGGGGGTACGTCAAGATCGGGAATAAGCCGGTCGATCTCTCTCAGGTCCGGGCGCCGGTGTTAAATGTCTATGCCGAGCAAGATCATCTGGTTCCTCCGGCCTCCTCTATCGCGCTCGAGCGTTGTGTGGGAACCAAGGATTATACATTGCGGTCCTTCCCCGTCGGCCACATCGGCATGTATGTCAGTGGGAAAGTGCAGCGGGATTTGCCCCCCACGATCGTTCAATGGCTTCGGGAGCGGGGCTAAGGATGAGAACAGCGGAGTTGCGCTCAGAGCTCCGTGCTGGACGCCGGTGGCCGTGGGGTTGATGAAATAAAGCAGCAGCCGCCGCTTGGGCGTCACGGTGAATGGAACGATCATGGGCGTGCTGTCCGTTGCCGATGTCCTACGATATTATGCGGACATCGTTCCGACGTTGAGCGATTTGGCCAACTTGACTGCAGAGGCAGTAGAAGTAGAATCCGGAAACTAGCCGCTACTTGGGCCAGTAGCCGCGTCAAGGTTTTCGAATCCTGTCCATTTCAACCTGTCCCGAGTGAAGAGCGAGGCGCATATCACGGGGCTCTTGTTTAGACGACTCGGTCTCCTTCTGGTATTGCTGGTATCGGTGATCTTCTGTGGCACGGCTGAAGCCGATCACAAGGTCGCACACTGCCGCCCCGACCCCGCCGACGCGCTCTTTCCACCCGGGTTTCCAACGATACAGGATAACGAATGGGCATACCGCATAGGCGGATGGGGGGGCCAGCACCACGGCGCGTCGTTGCGGCACCGTCCCGTGATCTTTGTTCATGGCAATACCCGTGATGCCGATGACTGGGATGAGCCGGCGAACAGCGTGAAACAGCACTTCTTGGATGCGGGATATTCGCGGCAGGAATTGTGGGCCCTCTCCTATAACGGAAAATCCACGAAGCGTGCGGCGCCGGTGTTGCAATGCCGCACCGACAGTCGATCCAACGTGCCCGACGTGGCCGCCTTCATCAAAGCAGTGTTGGCTTACACCGGCGCTCCAAAGGTGGATCTCATCGCCCACTCGTTAGGAGTCGTGATCGTCCGGGGCGTGTTGGCCGAGCATGCGGATCTTGTACCTCGTGTGGAGCATGTGGTCGCCATTGCCGGTCCCAACCATGGGACCACGGTCTGCCGTCGTCTCTGGTTGATCTGGCTCATCGGTTGGGATGAGTTCATGGGATGCGACGAGTTGGTCCCTGGTTCAACCTGGCTGACAAGGCTCAACGGCGCTCATGGTGAAAACGAAACTCCTGGTTCAACACAGTATATGACGATCTATGATGGAACCGGAGCCGACATATTCTTTCGTTCATGGTTGTTTGGGTGGCCCGTCAGAGACCTCAACAGTCCGGCTCTAAAAGGGGCGGAGAACCGGCCGTTGCCAGGGCTGACGCACGACGAACTGAGAACCCATGAGCAGGCTGTTGCCCTCTACCTTCGGTTTGTTCGTTCCGCTCCATAGGCGCACTCCGCCGGCAAGAACGTGGCCGGCGAAGATGGAAGAGCGCCATAGGTTCTCGGCACGCACCCGTGATACAGGACAGTTTCAATAGTCAACAGGAGGTTTATCCATGCCGACACGCAAAGTCAATCTGGCGCTTCAAGGAGGCGGCTCACACGGTGCCTTTACGTGGGGCGTACTCGATCGTCTGCTTGAGGAAGACAGCCTTGAGGTCACGGGAATCAGCGGGACCAGCGCCGGCGCAATGAATGCCATAAGCCTTGCCGACGGTTTGTCCAGGGGTGGCCGGAAAGCTGGAAGAGACGCTCTTAGCGCGCTATGGGAGGCAGTCGGGCGTATGCCGGGCCTTGCCAGATTGTGCTATCCGTTCGGCTCAGGGGAGCGCTTCGATCTCGATGCCTCGCCGATATATCCCTTTTTCGACTTGCTTTCACGTACTTGGTCGCCCTATCAGCTCAACCCTCTCAACTATCATCCGGTACGTGCTTTGCTCGCCGAATCGATTGATTTTGATCGGCTCCGGCACAACGACACTCTTCGCGTATTCCTGTGCGCGACCAACGTCCGGACAGGAAGACGAAAGGTCTTCAACAATGCTGAGCTGTCTGTGGATGCGGTTCTGGCCTCCGCGTGTCTGCCGCTTAGCTTTCAGGCGGTTGAAATCGATGGTGAAGCCTACTGGGACGGCGGCTATTCTGGGAACCCGGCGATCGCCCCGCTTTTTCAAGAAACCCCCGTCGATGACGTCATTATCATCGGCATCAATCCATTGATTCGCCCGGACCTTCCGTGGACTGCCAGTGACATCATCGATAGGATCAATGAAATTACCTTTAACTCCACATTTTTTTTAGAGTTGGAAGCCGTGAAATATGTCCTTGCATTGCCCGGCAGGGATCATGATGATCATCCCTTGAAGGACCGGCATCCCCGACTGCACGAGATCCATGCCGAAGAACTCCGCGAGTTCGGCGCATCGAGCAAACTCAATAATGAATTGCGATTCCTGCGGCATCTCCATGCCATCGGACGCCGGACCGCTGCGGCCTGGATCGACAAACACCTGAACGCCGTAGGGAAGGAGTCAACATTGGAGGCTACCCTGGCGGCACCGTCCGTGTGCGATCGCTGATCCAAGCCAGGAAACTGCTCGCCGTGAGAGGAAATTCTTTCCCACAGGCTCATAGGGTTCCAATGTCCCGCTGGTTGCATGCACCTTGCCGACAATGCAGGCACGCTGGAAATCACATCTGATATGCCAAAGATAGAAAGGCTACATCCTGCGCTGGATCGGCTGATTGCCCCGGATGCAAAGATCGAGATTCTCGCGCAGGGGTACGACTGGAGTGAAGGTCCGGTCTGGGTGAAGAACGGCGGCTTCCTGCTGTTCTCAGACGTCCCGCAGAACGTGATCGTGAGGTGGAAGGAAGGGGACGGCGCGAGAGCGTGGTTGAAGCCGTCGGGCTACACGGGCCGTGAACCGCGCGGCGCCGAGCTGGGCTCAAACGGCCTGGTGATTGACCATGAAGGGCGGCTGGTCATCTGCCAGCATGGCGATCGCCGGATCGCGCGCATGGAGGCGCCGCTATCCGCGCCGGCGGCGCGTTTCTCGACCATCGCGGATCGGTATGAAGGAGCGCGTTTCAACAGCCCGAACGACGCAGTGCTCCATCGAAACGGCGACATCTATTTCACCGATCCACCGTACGGACTGGTGAAGCAGTTCGAGGACCCGGCGCGCGAGCTTCCGTATCAGGGTGTCTTTCGAACGCATCGCAACGGCGCGGTGAATCTGCTCACGCGGGACATGACGAGACCGAACGGGCTGGCGTTCTCGCCGGATGAGAAGACGCTGTACATCTCACAGTCCGATCCGGCGGCCCCCATTTGGCGTGCGTTTGATGTGCGTCCGGACGGTTCGCTGGGAGCGAGCCGCATTCTGTTCGATGCCAGCTCGCTGGCGAAGGCTCGGCGGGGACTGCCCGACGGCCTCAAGGTTGAGACAGCGGGCAACTTGTTCGCGACCGGTCCGGGCGGAGTCCTGATCCTGACTCCCGAAGGCAGGCACCTGGGGACGATCCTCACCGGACAAGCCACCGGAAATTGTGCGTTTGGGGACGATGGACGTACGCTCTACATCACTGCCGACATGTATTTGATGCGCGTCCGCCTCAAGGCGAGAGGACTCGGCTTTTGAACCCTCGGGCCGGGGATACCGGCTCCCGCGATGCGCCACGCATCCGGACTCTATGCCGGAAGGAATCATCCGTCGCTTCACTCGCAGCAATCTGATCTATCTCTACTCTCCGAGCACGTGGGCGCCGACGATCTGGCGCCTCCTTGTTTCGACGATCCGCTTGCAAAAGCCTTCCGCTGACCGTTGCCGAGGGTTAATGCCGCCCAATGCAACCTGGAGCACTCTCATGACCGCTGAGCGACGAAGCGACGAAAGCCGTCTTCAAGTTGTGATCTGCGCCGGAGATGGCAAACCTCGGGAAGGTAATCCAGTGCTCACTGAACAAACGCGTCATCGGATTTCGCATCCTCACGCGCTTTCCACTGCAGATCGTAGTAGTCTCCTCGCTCGCGGGCCCACGGATCGAATACGTTGACCACGTGTTCGAGTTCCTTCTCCAATTCCGGTACGGTCCGCCGCAAGACGCACTTGAGCGGCGACGGATCAACCTTATGGAACAGGAGCCACGTCAGTTCAACGCATTGA
>DATFFC010000071.1:0-5855 GCA_035250505.1 Nitrospiraceae bacterium
AAGCCAATACGCGCAGACTTCTGGCGATTCTTCGTTTTCCAGGCCTGCGCGAACTCAGCCATGGCCTCTTTGGGGGAGCGAACTTCAAGCGTTACCGTTTTCATGGTCCCACCTCTCAATATCAGCCTGGAAGTCTGCGAATAGCCTCTCGGGGCCAGAGAAGTTGTATTCGCTCTCCTTCTTTCCCCAATGACATTAGCATGCACCGCGATGCTACGTAAGAGGGTTTTTGCGAAGTCGGGGCCATCGAAACTCGTTGAAATTGCCTCCCCTGGGGCGTAGGATGCGCCGCTGCGAAACGGACCCGGCGAAGCGACGTGTCATGGTCGCGTACGTGATTTCCGCGGTATCGAGTGGAGGGAAAGGAGATGCCCTAATCGGAGCATCATGAGGTCACGCCGAGCTGTCGCGCCGAGGTCAAACAGCTCTGTCGCGGCATCCTCCCCGGTGGCGGGCGGATCAAAAAATGTCTCGAAGCCAATGAGAGCAAGCTCTCACCTGCATGCCGGATGGCCGTCCAGGAACGTTTGGAGCAAGAAGACTCGAAAAGGAAGTAACTCGATGGGAAATTCATCAGGCAAGCAAACCGGCGGCCTCTTCACTGATCTCCAGCGCGCGAAGGAAGACTTGGAGGCCGCGCTCACGCGAGGCGATGCCCGCGCGGTTGAAGTCCTGCGGGTGCGGTATGACGCGCTTCAGCAGCGTTGGCGAGCCACAACCCAGGAACAGATCGAGCAAGTTCGAAACACCGCGGTCGCACCGGCTCCGCCGGCATCCTTGAGCGCCCATCTCTACCCGTTTCCGCCGTCACCGATCACGTCCGGGGTCGGTGTCTGTCTCTCGGGCGGCGGCTCGCGCGCGGCGTCGGCTTCGATGGGCGAGCTCCGCGGCCTGCGATCTCTCGGCCTCCTCGATCGGGTCTCGGCGCTCTCGACGGTGTCCGGCGGCTCCTGGGCCGGCGTCACCTTTACCTATTTACCGTCTGACATTTCGGACGATGAGTTTCTGGGCGGCGTCGTTTCCAGCCCAGGCGATCTGACGTGGGAGCACCACTCCGGCGAAGACCCGGCTCGAGCGCTCGATACCTTATCTCATTACGCGCTCGGCAGCCTCTGTACGCGCATCGGCTTGGTCGAGTTCCTCGCTGAGGTTGCGGTCCTCTGCGAGAAGTATCGAGACTCCCCGCACGTGCTCTGGTGTCGAGCAGTGGGAGCGCTGATTCTCGAGCCTTTCGGTCTCGGGGATATCACGCGGCAGGGGTCCCCGGCGACGTATTACAGCTCGACCCAGCAGTGGCTGGAGGGCACGATCCTGGGCGACGGACGCAATCCCACGTTGAGCGCCTCGGACTTCCACCTCGTCCAAAAATCTGGGCGGCCATATCTCATCACGAACTCGACCATCTTCTCCCCGCCCGGTGTCCATCTACGGCGGCCAGCGCCCGGCAGTCCACCGATCGAGCCTTACCCGTTCGAAGCTTCCGTCACGGGAGCAGGAGTTCCGTTTCCTTTGCAAGGGAGGCTCGGCGGAGGAACGATCGACCCATTTGCATTCGGCGGGCAAGCGCCGGCGGCTCCGCCCGCTCAGAATCGCGTGCAAGTCCCGACACCGCCGCAGCGATTTTCCCTCTCGGACATCGCGGGCACCAGCAGCTCGGCCTTCGTCGGCCCGTTGATCCAGTACTTCTACGCAAACTACCCCTGGCTGGAGGACATCGACCCGATCTACTCCTACTGGCCGGTGATGCCGGCCAATCAAACTCCAGCGCAGCAATATTTCATCGGCGATGGGGGCAATCTGGAGAACACCGGCCTCATGGGGTTGCTGCGCCGCAAGATGACGCGGATCATCGCCTTCGTCCATGCGCCGACTCCGTTGTCCTGGGACCCGGTCGCCAAACAAGTCGTCGTAGACAGCCAGCTTCCGCCGCTGTTCGGTCTGCAGCCCAAGGTCCCGGGGCAGCCGTATCAGCCCTATCCGGCTCCGCCGACACCGGTTTCGCCGTCCGCCCGACCCTATCGTTTCAATCAGGTGTTTGATCAGCAGGCCTTCTACGGCTTGATCGATCAACTCTGGCAGTCACACCAAGCGGGCGGCTCGGCCATCTGCAAGCAAGCACGACTCACCGTACACGATAATGCGCACTTCGGCATTCAAAGCGTTGGGCCGGTGGACGTCTTGTGGGTCTACACGAATCCCGTGACGGCCTGGACGAACCAATTGAGCGATACGGTTCGGCTCGGAATGGACTTCGAGCCGCTGCTGTACGGAACCTTTCCCAACTACGACACGATCCTGCAACTCCACTTGGAGCCGCGGCAAGTAAACTTGCTCGCGCACCTCTCGTGTTGGAATGTCATCAATGAACGGCCGATCGGCGGGTTCCCGGCCAACGCGCAACTGTTCCGGGAGATGTTTGAGTAGGTGGAGCGACACCACGATCATCGGAGTCGTGGGAAATGGAGCCTTATGAGAGATTTTCCTCCCGTCTGCGGAGATAGAGTCACATTCATCACCCCGACAGGCGGCTTCGTCGCGGCTAGAGCACATGCTGCGACGACCCGCTTGATCCATATTGCCGCCGGTGTCCTCGCGATTGTTATCGGCGGACTGTTCGTTGGCGGCTGCGCATCAAATCAAGAGGCTGCTGCTCCTCCCGTCCACAAACAAGTCGGATTCGCCGGTCAGCCGATGAGCGCTCCAGTCGCACCCGGGGTCACGCCGGACAAAGTCAAGAAGGCCCTCCCGGACCTGGAGGAGCTGACCACCGATCTCCTCGAGAAGACGGGCGTGCCGGGCCTGGCGATCGCCGTGGTGCACCAGGATCAGGTGGTCTATGCCAAGGGATTCGGCGTGCGCGAAGCAGGCAAGCCCGACGCCGTGGACGCCGATACCGTGTTTCAACTCGCTTCGGTCTCCAAGCCGCTTGGCTCGACGGTGGTGGCAGGCCTGGTCGGCGATCGCGTCGTGAAGTGGGATGATCGCATCATCGATCACGATCCCGGGTTTCAGATGCATGATCCTTCCGTGACGGCTGCGCTCACGATCCGCGATACTTATGCACACCGAAGCGGGTTGCCGGAGCATGCGGGTGACTTGCTCGAGGACATGGGATATGACCGTGCGGAAGTCTTGCGTCGCCTCCGGTTTATTCCCACCAAGAATCATTTTCGCTCGCAGTACGCTTATACCAATTTCGGCATGACCGAAGGAGCGACTGCCGCCGCGAGCGCCGCAGGAAAATCGTGGGAAGACCTCTCCGAAGAACGGCTGTACAAACGACTCGGCATGACTGCCACGAGCTCACGCCTGTCCGACTTCTTGGCCCGCCCGAACCGGGCGCGGGGCCATATGTGGCTGAACGGTAAGTGGGTAGCCAGATACCAACGCGAGCCCGACGCCCAATCACCGGCTGGCGGCGCCAGCTCGAGCGTCAACGACATGACCCGGTGGATGCGCCTGCATCTGAATAACGGTACTTTCAACGGTCAGCCCATTGTCTCGGCGGAGGCCTTGGCAGAAACCTATCGCCCCCATATGGTGACCCACGCCCAGCCCACCAAACCAGCCGTAGAGCGGTATGGCTTCTACGGGCTGGGGTGGAATGTGGACTACGACGAGGTGGGACGCGTCAGGTTAGGCCATTCGGGCGCGTTCTCATTGGGCGCTGCGACGGTGGTCTCACTCGTGCCGGCCGACCGGCTGGGCATCGTTGTCCTGACCAATGCTCAACCGCTGGGCGTACCGGAGTCGCTGGCGCAAAGTTTCGTCGATCTGGCGACATACGGCAAGGTGCAACATGACTGGTTTGCTATTTTCAAACCAATCTTTGAGGAAATGGCGCTGGAAGGGCACAGTCCTATTGACTATTCCAAAGCACCAGCCTCGCGGACGCCGGCGCTGCCGAACGTCGTCTACCTCGGTACCTACGAGAACGAGTTCTACGGGAAGCTCGAGATCGTCGGCCAGGACGGCAAACTGATGATGCGTCAGGGGCCCAAGAAATCGGCCTATCCGCTGACTCACTATGATCGTGATACGTTCTACTACGACACTTCCGGTGAAAGCGAAGTCGGCTTGAGCGGCGTCACGTTCGTCATAGGCGGGGATGGCAAGGCGGCGACCAGCGTGACCGTTGAGAATTTGAACCACGAGGGACTGGGCACGTTTACACGCACGCAGGGCAAGTAGATCACCAAGACCGGTTCGCGTGTCCATGCACCCCGGCCGATCAAGCCTTATCAGCGGGATGACACAGGTCGGGTACATCGAAGCCAAGAGCGCCGCCGAACATCCAGCTACCTGTTCGTGGGGCGGCTCACGCTCGGCAGAGCCGCCTTATTACCTCGCGCGATCGAGGAGAAACCTTTAGTGCGAAGAACACTGTTGCTGTTTCACTTCATGCGGGTCACCACAAAGAAGTGGAAGAGAACATGAACGTGTTCAGACAAAAAGCATGGCGTTTGGCTCTGGCAGTCGCCTTGACGTGGCCGGCCCTCATCGCCGGCTGCAGCGGTGGCTCGAAAACCGGACAGCCGGGGCCGGTCGTCGGCGCGCCGCCGGCAGCGATCTGTCCCGGCGTCGACGTCGCGACGTTGAGTGCTCTGTACGTGTCGGCGCAAGGCAGCGACGAAGGGTTGTGCGGCGCTTACGGCGCCGGTGGGCCCTGCAAGACGATCGCGCACGCGCTCTCGGTGGCCGACGCTTTCGGCTATCGGGCGCTCGTGCTGCGACATGGCCTGTATCAGACGACCGAGACGATCGACCTGAAGAGCGGAGTCAGTCTCTACGGCAGTTGCCTGTTCGATGGGGAGCCCGACAGGAAATACCGCACCGTGATTCAAGCCAATCCGGCCCCGGGTACGCCGGCGATCATGGCAAGCGGGGTGAACGTCACCGTCTCCGGAGTGGTCGTCATCGGCAAGGACGAAACCGCAAGCGGCGCCAGCCTCGCGATGACGGCAGCGAACGCGAACGTCACGCTGCGCGGAACGGTGCTCGTCGCCGGCAAAGGCGGCCCCGGTGCCCCTCGTTCCCCTCCTGCCTTGCCGGCCGCGGTGCGCGTCGGCGGCGATGTCTGCTTCACACCCGGCGGAGCGGCCAGCGATTCGCTGTGGGGTCAAGTCGACCTTGGCAGCTTCACCTGGGTGCCCGGCATCGGGGGCGCCGGCGCCGGTGGACAAGAAACCGGACCGGGCGGCGTCGGCGGCCAGCAGGGCGGCGCATCGATCGGCCTGTTGCTCGTGAACTCGGCAGTGGCCACCGTTCCCGATCAGTTCAACCGCATCATCGCGGGCGTCGGCGGCGTCGGCGGCGCCGGGCAGGCCGGACCGTCGTTCGGTCTCGGAGGCGGCGCGAACAGCGGCGGCGCCGGCGGCAACGGTGGGCCATCGATCGGCGTCGCATCGATCAACTCTCCGGGCATAGCGGGCGACGGCGCCTACATCTACGCCAACGCCGCGGGCGGACCCGGCGCGGGCGGCGCGGCAGGCGTCGATCCGGGTCAATGCCAAGGCGATCCCGGATCACAAGGCGTGACGGGCGGCAGTGCGACCGTTTACCAATATCCGATCCCGACCACATTGAATCCGGGCGAGTCGCTGGCAGGCGGTCAATCTCTGTACTCGCCCAACCTCAAATTCCAGCTGATCCTGCGCGGCGACAGCAACCTGTGCCTGTATTCGGCGGGCAATGAGCTGTGGTGCTCGCAAACAGAGGGACAAGGGATCTACCAGGCGATCATGCAAAGCGACGGCAACTTCTGCATGTATGAGACCCAGGGCCAGTTCCTGCCCATTTGCAGCGGCACGGCTGGGCGGCCGGGTGCTCGTCTCACCGTGCAGGACAGCGGGCAC
>DATFFC010000072.1:0-2239 GCA_035250505.1 Nitrospiraceae bacterium
CGGACCGACGCACCAGACTAGCCGGCGTCCGTTGCCCGCATTCATCGGCGTGGCAACGCGCGACTCAATTGGACATGTGGGCCGGCATAATCGCCGCGGTGCCGGACATGTATACGCCCTTCAGAATCTCCACCGAGCCGAGATCCGGCACGCCGGCCGGACACAGACCAATCTCGGGCCGTGGACCGCCGAGCACGGGCAGATACTGCCCAATCCTGAGACGCCGCTCCTTGATGGCCGTCATCCTGACGTGCGGTCCTCGACTTCTTCAAGTCGATAGACGCGCGTCGCGGTCAACCTGAGCAGTTGATCGCACTCCAGGGGTGAGAAACGCGCAAACAGCCGATTCATTTCCTGCCAGACGTGCGCGTAGCCGCCACCCAAAATGGAAACCGGCCAGTCGCTGCCCCACATCAGCCGCTCGGCGCCGAATGCGGCAAGCGCGTGATCCACGTACCGCGACAGATCATCCGCGGTCCAGCCGGCTCGCGCAGCGGTGTCGAGGCCCGATACCTTGGCAAAGACATTCGGCGCGTCTGCTGCGCGAGTGATCAAGGATGCCCATGGTTCCCATTCGCGTGCCGCGATCGGGGGCTTGCCCAGGTGGTCGATAATCAACCTCAGACCCGGCACCGCAGCGGCGATCGCCGGGACGTGTTCGAGGTGACGGGGTAGAATAGCGACCAGATCGAAACATAAGTCCCGCTCGGCCAGCAATGCGAGGCTTTCAAGGACCGGCTTTCGCACGATCCAATCAGGGTTCGGCTCGACGTTGATCAAATGACGCACGCCCACAAAGCGAGGCTCGCCCGCGAGCGCATCAAGCGTGCGGACGGCCTCGTCCGGCCGATCCAACGGGACCCAGCCGACGACCCCGGCAATCCATTCATGAGCCTGCGCATAGCGGAGGAGCGCGGCGTTTTCATCCGGTCCGTCGGCCGCTTGGATCACTACGGTACGGTGAACGCCGGCGGCATGGAGCAGCGGCTCAAGATCAGCCGGCGTGAAGGCGCGGCGGAGCGGTTCGAAGGCCGGATCGCCCGCATACGGAGGCTTCTCCATCCACGAGGTCTGGTAGGTGCCATAGGTCCAAAAGTGCTGATGCGCATCGATGATGGTGGCCATCCAGAAGCCTCCTTCTACTTTCGATCGACGCTCCTTCTAGAGTATTGTTCGTCTACGCTGGTGGATGCCAGCAGAAGCAGTTGCTCATAGTAAGCTTGGACTGAGAACCAGTTGACTGATTGGGGACACCTATGAAGCCGACCTTGTTGTTTCTACCGGGACTCGGCGCCGATGAGGCGCTTTTTCGATACCAGATTGATCACCTCCAGGACATTGTGAATCCTCTGTGCGTGGAGTATCGCGACAGTGCGACCAGAACTGAGATGGCGGAGGCGGCGCTTCGGGCAACCTCAGGACCGTTTGCCCTGGCCGGCATGTCATTGGGAGGATGGGTCGCCCAGGAGGTCGTTCATCTCGCCCCGCACCGTGTGCTGAAACTCGCGTTGCTGAACACGTGGGCACGACCTCAGGCTCCCGAGTTTTGTCGAGGCTGGCATCAGGCGATTGCGCGCGTCGAGCAAGGACAGTACGAGCAAGTCCTACAAGGGTACCTCCCCAGCCTTTTCCATCCAAGCCGGCTCGCGGACCGTGAGTTGATCGAGGCATTCCTGGCCATGTGTCGCCGAGTGGGACCGGCGGCATATCTGCAGCAATTGAAAGCCATGGTGGCGCTCGAACGGCATGACAGTCTGCCGGACTTGCGTTTGGTCGGCTGCTCGACTCTTGTTATACATGGCCGCCAGGACGGGATTTTCTCACTCGCCGAACATGAAGCGATCGCCGGGGCGATTCCCAAGGCCAAGCTCGTGGTCATCGAAGAGTGCGGCCACGAATCTCCATTGGAGCAGCCTCACGCCGTCACAGCCCAGTTGCGCGCGTGGCTGTTGAACGGGTAAGCAGCAGATGATCGTTCCAGCCTCAATACGTCATCTGCGCTCGGAACATCAGGCCGTCCTCCCGTCGGACGCCGCTGTACGACGGAATCGCGCCGGTCAGATCAGTATGGGCGTAATGCACGGACAACCGTAGCGACGAGTCGAGATACCAGTTGAGGGCAACCGCCGTACTCTTGGCTTCTCGAGCATTGTTGGTGGGATCGGCAAACCCCAATGAAAAGGTGTCCGGGTCAAGTCTGACCTCCGAATATCTGACAGCCACCTGCCATGCACCCCAA
>DATFFC010000073.1:0-22649 GCA_035250505.1 Nitrospiraceae bacterium
CGGCATTGGCCGGGGCTCTTGAGAATTCATGCGCTCCTCAATGCGCGGCAGTATAGCACCCGTTGTGCGCGGGACGAAAACGATCCGGGCTTCTGCGGGGCCGACCCATACGCATGCGCCGCGCCGGCAGGTTGAGATGCCACTCGACAGCTATCTCAGGTTCCAGCTACAGCACGCTCGCAGTCCTGGCTTTGGTACAAGCCTCTGAAGAATGCGGGCTAGATGAACCGCGCCACGTTTCGTTATACTACGTCCGAATTGAATCGGCGGGGTCCGGCCTGCTGCGGCCCCTTCTCCCACGGGATGGCCCCTGGAACAATAGCTATGAATGCCGCGCAGGGGGCCACAGAGGCCCCTCCCAATCGTCTCTTGCTGGGTCCCGGACCCAGCTTGGTTCATCCGCGAGTGCTGCAGGCATTGGCCTTTCCACCCATCGGGCATCTCGACCCTGCCTTTCTCGGGATCATGGACGACGTGCAGCAGCTTCTCAGAGATACGTTTCGCACCAGTAATCCCTTGACCTTTGCCGTCTCCGGGACTGGGTCGGCCGGCATGGAGGCGGCCGTCGTCAACGTCATAGACCCGGGGGACACCGCCGTCATAGGAATCAGCGGCGCTTTTGGCGCCCGGTTGGCCGCGATGGTGGAGCGGTGTGGCGGCCATGTGTCGGCAGTGGAAGCTCCCTGGGGGTCCGTCATCGAACTCGAAGCATTCCGTGACGCCCTCTCAAAGGCCGGGCGCGTCAAGATGGTCGCGGTGGTCCATGCCGAAACCTCAACCGGCGCCGCTCAGCCGTTGGATGGGCTGAGCGATCTGTGCCGCCGGCATGGCGCATTGTTATTGGTGGATGCCGTCACCTCGCTGGCCGGAATGCCGCTGGAGGTCGATGCCTGGGGGATCGACATTTGTTACAGCGGCACGCAGAAATGCTTGAGCTGCCCTCCCGGCCTGGCTCCCATCACCGTCAGCCCCCGCGCGTTCGACGTGATCAGACGGCGGAGAACGCCTTGCCAAAGTTGGTATTTTGATCTCATGCTGGTCGCGGATTATTGGACCGAAGGCAAGCGGGTCTACCATCATACGGCGCCGATTTCCATGCTGTACGGTCTGCGGGAAGCCCTACGCCTGGTCCATGAGGAGGGATTGCCGGCGCGGTTTGCGCGGCATCGGGCCAACAACATTGCGCTCGCTCGCGGCCTGTCTGAAGTCGGACTGTTCCCGCTCCCGCTTGAGGAGCATCGGCTGCCGATGTTGAGCTGTGTCCGCCTGCCAAGCCACATTGAGGATGCGCCCACCAGAGCCGCGTTGCTGCAAGAACATGGCATTGAAATCGGCGGGGGACTCGGACCGCTGAAGGGACAGGTCTGGCGCATCGGCTTCATGGGAGAATCCTCGCAGCAAGCCCATGTCCTCACCTTTCTCAATGCGCTGGAAGATGTCTTGGCGCGATCAGGCCGGCTCTTGGATCCGGGCATTGCAGTCCAAGCGGCGGTGCAAGCCTTCCGGTCGCCGCACGAATCGATACGGAGCCCCGCATGAGCCGGAGCGCAATCTGGATCCTATCGGCCGCGGTCTTCGGATTCAGCCTCGCCGTCACCTATTGGATGCTGGCCCTCTTCATCGCCGAATCACGGAAACCGGAATTGGTGGCGCCGGAGAAAGTCACCGGCTTTCTCCATGCCGTCATCGAAGCCAACCGGGCCAATTACACTCAGAACGTCGTGGATAAGATGCATCGCCAGGGGGTCGTGGAGGCAGTGGAACACTGGAGGGAAGAGCGAGGTCTTCCCCTGCCCGCCCAATTTCTGCTGGAATCGGGCCGACTCGCGGCACAGAAGGATCTCAAATTTAGCTTCCGTCTGGCGAGCTTGACACCGATCTATGTCTGGAACGGTCCGAACAGCGAGTTCGAGCGGCGGGGGCTCGAGGCCATCAATAAGGACTCGGACAAGCCGTTCACGGGCTTCATTCAGCAATCCGGCACTCGATACTTTCAGGCCATCTATGCGGATCGGGCGGTCTCTGAAAGCTGTGTCAGCTGCCATAACTCTCATGCCAACAGCCCCAGGCGGGATTACAAGCTGAACGATGTCATGGGAGGCATCATCATTACGATCCCCCTCAGTGACTAACCTCGATGGTCCTCGCCGTCACGAATATCCGTATCCTCGACGGACTCGGCGGTACTCGACCCAAAGGGACCGTGCTCATCGAAAACGGCCGGATCCTCGCGGCCGGCGAAGCCCGCGAGGTTCGGGTGCGCCGGGGGGCGCATCGGATCGACGGCCGCGGCCTGACGGTCATGCCCGGACTGATCGATTGCCATGTCCATCTGTGTCTCGGCGCGGAACCTGATGTCGTCTCCGCCATTGCCGCGGAATCGTCCCAGATTACCTTGCTGAAGGCGGCTCAGGCTGCCCGCCGCACCGTCGAAGCCGGATTCACCACCGTCCGGGACGTGGGATGTCGAGATCATTCCATCTTCGCATTGCAAGAGGCAATCGCCTCAGGCGTGACCGCGGGGCCCAGAATCATCGCTGCGGGTCTCGCCATCTGCATGCCCGGCGGCCATGCGCGGTTTATCGGCAGAGAGACGGCGGGGGCCGAAGCCGTCCGCGCCGCCGTCCGAGAGGAGATCCAGGCCGGCGCGGAAGTGATCAAAGTGATTGCGTCCGGCGGCGTGCTGACGCCGGGCACGTCGCCGGACGACGCGCAGATGACGGTCGACGAGCTTCACGCGGCGGTGGACGAAGCCGGTCGGCAAGGCCGGCGGGTGGCGGCCCATGCGCACGGCGCGACGGGGATGAAAAATGCTTTGCGAGCCGGCGTCCATTCCATCGAACATGCCACGTTGATGGATGATGAAGCCCGCTCGATGATGAAGCGACAAGGCGTCTTCATGGTCCCGACGCTGTCCGCCTTGGCGACAACCGCCGCATGCGGCGCCGGCTGCGGTATTCCGGCCAGTGCGGTCGAGAAGGCGCGGCACATGGTGAAGCGACATGAACGGAGTTTCACCCTGGCCCAAGAGCACGGACTCTCGATTGCGCTCGGCACAGACGCCGGCACCCCATTCAACTTTCACGGCGAGAACGCGCAAGAACTGGAACGCATGAACAGGCTGGGAATGACGCCGATGGAAGCCCTCATCGCCGGCACGTCGGCAGCGGCTCGTTTGTTAGGCCTTGAGCGGGACCTTGGAAGCATCGAACCAGGCAAGGTCGCGGATTTGGTGTTCGTGGAAGGGGACCCGCTCCGTCGAATCGGTGTCTTGATGAAGAAGGATCGACTGGTCGGCGTGATGCGCAACGGTCGGTTCGTCGCCGGATCATTGGCGTAGCCCGACTTTCGTTCAATCATCGGCGCTCGTACAGCAATTCAAGGGCAGCGGTGAAGCCGCCGACTCGGCCCTTGCCATAGACCTCCTCGAGGCGTCCGCGAAGGGAGCGAAGCGCCGACTCGTCACCCCGTTTGATGACTCCTTGCGATACCATCATCTGAAGCGCCACTTCCAGTAACCGTTGTTTTCGGCTCTGCATGTCCGCCGTGACGAAGTCGTCCATCACCTCGGCGCCGCGCTCTTCTATAATGGTTTCCTTGAACGAATCGTAGCCGTGTCGCTCGACGGTTCGCTCACGAACGATTGACAATTCGGTTTTGATACGCGGGATGTTTTTCATTAAGACGGCAAAGAGCTCTTTTCGCCCTTCATCGAACAGCTTCTTCTCCATCTCATCGAGAATCGTGGCCGGATCAACCGCCTCCTCACGAGGTTCTTCTCCCCAATGCAACCGGTCATAGGTTTTCCGGCTTTCTGCATCCCCGATGACTTCGTACGCTTCGTTGATTTCCCGGATTTTGTCTTCGGCGCCGGCGTTGCCGGGGTTTCGATCGGGGTGGTGCTGGAACACCAACCGCCGATACGCCTTCTTGATATCCTCCTCGCTAGCCTCACGGGGCACACCGAGGACGCTGTAGTAGTTGAGGCGCGCCATGACGGATCGTTCGACTATAGCACGCCGCTTGTGCGTCGTTCACCTTGACAGGCCTCGTCAACCTCCGTAGCCTGGCTCGGCCTTTGAGGAGATGATTCATGACATGAGGCAGGCATCGTGGCGCCATGGCATTACTCGATATCAATGGCTGGTTCTCTTCGTCGCCTGGCTCGGCTGGGTCTTCGATGCCATGGACGCGACGATCTACGCGATCGTGCTGCACCCGGCTTTGCATGATCTCTTGTCGAACGGCATGGCGCCCGGCACCGCCTCTACCGAGGAGATCGGCTGGTACGGAGGACTCATTTTCTCCGTCTTCCTCGTTGGATGGGCGATCGGCGGCATCTTCTTCGGCATGGCGGCCGACTACGTCGGACGCACCAAAACGTTGATCGCCACGATTTTGATCTACGCGGTCTTTACCGGTCTTGCGGCACTATCCCAGGACTGGTGGCACCTGGCCATCTATCGTTTCTTGACGGCATTGGGTATCGGTGGAGAGTGGGCGGCCGGCGCAGCCATCGTCGCCGAGACCTGGCCCGAAAGTAAGCGTGCGAAGGCAGCCGGCTTGCTTCAATCTGCATGGGCCGTTGGGTTTTTCCTCGCGGCCATCGCAAATCTCCTTTTGAAGGAGTATGGATGGCGGACGTTGTTTCTCGTCGGCGTGCTCCCGGCTTTCGTCGCCTTGCTCGTGCGTTGGTGGGTGAAAGAACCGGACCGATGGGTGCAGGCGCATCAGCAGGAGGCGCGATCGACCCGAACCGGCCTGATTCACCTGGCCGAGCTATTCGGTCCCCATCTGCGGCGCGCGACCTGGGTTGGATCAGTCCTGGCGTTCGTTGCCGTGTTCGGGCTCTGGGGTGCAACAAATTGGGCGCCGACGTTGATCAGGGGGCTCCCCGATTTCCAGAGCACCGATTCGGCGACTCTCGCACAGTACGTGAGCTATGCCATCATGGCATTGAACGCGGGGGCGCTCTGCGGGTATCTCGGGTTCGGCCCGTTAGCCGATCGATTCGGCCGGCGGGCGATGTTCGGCGTCATGTGCGCCGGGAGCTTGGTGATGTTGCCGATCACGTATCTCGTGCCGCGGACGTATTCCGAGGTCTTGCTGCTGCTGCCCATTCTAGGTTTTTTCAACAACGGGATCTTCAGCGGCTTTCCGATCTACTTGCCGGAACTCTATCCGACGAGGTTGCGCGCGACCGGAGCGGGATTCTGTTTCAATGCAGGGCGCGTGCTGGCGTCCGTGTCACCGTTCGTGACCGGCTCACTCGTGGCTGCGTTCGGCTCATTCAACAAGGCAGCCGGCAGCGTCGCGTTGATTTACCTGCTCGGCCTGGCGATCCTGCCTTTTGCGCCGGAAACCAAAGGTAAACCGCTGCCTGATTGAAGAGGGTTCCCCGTTTTCCTCACTATGAGACCGGATCGGCGACGTGACATGCCTCGCTATCCTCGCATCCTCCCACTTGGAGACTCAGCCCTGACCATCGAGTTCGGGGCGCGAATCGATCCGGCGCTTCATCAACGAGTCATGGCCTGCATGCATCGGCTTCAACAAGCATCGCCTCCCGGACAACTGGACCTCGTTCCGACGTACCGATCTCTCACAGTGTATTTCGATCCCCTCATCGCCGATGGGATCTCGCTCCGCGCTACATTACTGGACCTGGCGGCACGCCCTGTTCGCGCGCCACACCGGCCGGCCAAGACGGTCACCGTGCCGGTGTTCTACGACCGGACCGTTGCTCCGGATCTCGACGCGGTCGCGGCGGAAGCCCGTGTGGCGATCGAACAGGTCGTCAGCCTCCACACATCCGTGACGTATCGAGTCTACATGGTGGGATTTCTGCCGGGCTTTCCCTATCTGGGCCTTGTGCCGCGACAGATCGCCGTGCCCCGGCTGGCCACGCCGCGCACCTCCGTCCCGGCCGGTTCGGTGGGCATCGCCGGAACCCAGACAGGTATCTATCCGCGAGCCAGTCCGGGAGGATGGCGCATCATCGGACGCACACCGCTCCGCGTCTGCGATCTCGGCAGACCACAGCCCTTCCTTCTCGAGCCGGGCGACCACGTCCGATTTGCGGCGATTGATCGAGCCCAATTTGAGGATCTCTCGGAAGCAAATCCGTGACGGGTCTTTCCTTCAGTGATGACATGAACGCATGAGCCGATTACGGACCCATATCGATCTGAACTGCGATGTCGGCGAAGGCGCGACGCCTGAGGAATTGGAAATCGAACATCAAGTCATGCAACAGGTCACGTCGGCCAACATCGCCTGTGGAGTCCATGCCGGCTCGCCGGAACTCATGCGACAAACGGTCCGGTTGGCGGAACAACTGGGTCTCGCCATCGGCGCCCATCCGGGATTCCCCGATCGTGATGGAATGGGTCGCACAGAGCCACCATGGCCGGCCGGCGCGGTCGAAGACCTGGTCTCATATCAGATCGGCGCCCTGTTGGCGGTTACTAAGCTGGAGAAGGCGACGCTATCTCATGTGAAACCACATGGCGCACTGTACAACCTGGCCGGTCGCGATACCGCGGTGGCCCTCGCAATCGCCAGGGCCGTAGCGGCGGTTGATAATAGATTGATTCTCGTCGGTCTTGCCGGCTCGCGCATCATCGAGGCGGGCAAGGAAATGGGGCTTCGGGTGGCGCCGGAAGCGTTCGTCGATCGCGCGTATCATCAAGACGGCCGGCTGGTGTCGCGCGATCAACCCGGGGCGATTCTGACCGATGAAAGGGCCGTCGTCCGGCGCGTCCGTGATCTCATTGAACATGGCCGTGTATGGAGCATTGAAGACGTCGCCCTCTCCGTGACCCCCACGACAATCTGTCTGCATGCCGACACACCGGGAGCGCCGGCCCTGGCCCGCGCCATCAACGCGTTCCTCATCGCAGCCGGCGTTTCGCCGAGACGTCTCGACCATCGCGATGCCTGATCGACCCGGCTTCTTCATTCACCGCTCCGGCCTCTTCACCACGATTCAGGATTTGGGTCGCTACGGCTACCAACGCTACGGGGTCTCCGTAAGCGGCGCCATGGACCGGACCGCCTTGAGAATCGGCAATCGGCTCGTCGGCAATCCGGACGGAGCCGCCGGTCTCGAGATCACGCTCCAAGGTCCGGAATTGGAATCGACCGGGGAGGCCGTCATTGTGATTACGGGCGCGGACCTTTCACCGACTCTGAATGGTCGTTCCATCGCACCGTGGAGCGCTGTTCCGGTGCGTGGCGGCGACAGAGTGCGATTCGGCCTCCGCCGGCACGGTTGCCGCTCCTACCTGTGCGTCAACGGAGGACTCGACGTGCCGGCGGTCTTCGGAAGTCGATCGACGGATGTTCGTGCCGGCATTGGAGGACTCAGTGGACGGCGACTCACTAAAGGGGATCGGGTGTATTTCGGAAATCCCGTGCGAAAGGCGATCCGATCCTCGGACCGTGAATTTCCGCTCAGCGCCAGGCCTGGATACTCCGGCGCTCCGACGCTACGTGTCATCCTCGGCCCTCAAGCAGAGCATTTTTCTCGCACGACCCTGGACCTCTTCTTCACGAACCCTTACGTGCTTTCCCCTGACTCAGACCGGATGGGCTTTCGTCTCGACGGCGCGGGGGTCCCACATTGTCGCCCCATGGCGTGGATATCGGACGCGACGACGCCCGGAACGATTCAAGTTCCTGCGGACCAGAACCCCATTCTGTTAATGGCTGATTGTCAGACGACGGGAGGGTATCCCAAGATTGCGTCGGTCATCACGGTCGATCTGGCGCAAGCCGGACAGTTGGCTCCGGGAGATTCGATCAGATTCACGCCAATCGACCCCGACAAGGCGCTACTCCTGTGTCGGATCGAGCGGGAAAAACTTGATCGCACCCTGCCGCCGATCACGGCTTAGCCTCGGCTTCTGCGGCACCCATGGATGCCTTGCTTGACATCGTACGGATCAGATCTATCCTTGAACTATGGACATCGAAACGACAGGCCGTGAGCTCACGTACGATGAGAAGAAAGCCGCCGAAGCGGCATTTACAGGCCGACCGTTCAATCCGGAGTGGTCCGAGGCAGCCCGCAAAGTCTACGACGGAATCGTCGGCGTGATGGGATCGGTGAACTCGGTCGCAGATCGAATCGAACTCCAGCCGGCCGAGCCTGTAGCCTAATTTCTCCTCTCCAACGCGGATCCCCGGCCTTCAACTCAGAGCTCGAGTCATAGGATAACTGCTTTCGCCGAACGGCCTCCCCGGCGCCGCCACATCATCGTCGCGCCTACGAAGCCAACGCAAGGCAGCCAGATCCAGATCGCCTCGCTGATTAAGACGCGGACCCCGATCGGCGAAAAGAACGCCCCCACACCGAGCGGCGATACCACGACGGGCTGAAACGGGAAAAAGTATCGCGTGGCGTCGAATGGCGCGAAGAAGGCCACGCCTAAACCGCCGTTGGTCACGGCATCGCTGAGTCCATGCGACGCCGTGGCCAGATAGAAGTAGAGCCATCGGCTGAATCGAGACTGCTGCCGCTGCTCGGCCTGCTTCCCAGTCGCGTAGGTCACTCCTACCGCAAAGAGGCAGGCGAACAGCAACGAGTGCGTTATGCCGCGATGGCCCCACAGGTGGCCATACGGCACACCCAACCAGAAGCCGAGGACATCCGCATCCGGGATCTCCGCACACACCACACCCCACACCAGAAGTCTCCAATCAGCGGACGAACGATACCAGGCTGAGCCGAGTGACACCGCCACGACCGCATGGGTGATCGGTGAAGCCACCGGCGTTACCGTCCTCTCGTCATGATACGAAGTTCCACCGGGCTTGAGTTATGATCATGCGGATTGTAGTGTGGCGACGGACGATACTCCGTGGTGTCGTCATCCAGACGGGGCCTGCACGCGATGAACGGACGATGGAGTTCAGGATTGCTCAGCGCGGCTGCAATCGCCGCCTGCCTCGTGCTGGCCGCCTGCCAGTCCCTCTCTTTCCAGCCGGCGCCGGTCGTGCCCACGAAACAACCTCTGCCTTACAGCGCCAGAATCCGCCCTTGCCGACCTCGCCGCCTATGCCGTGGAGCCCGGGGCCACGATGGGGACCGATCCCAGGCTGCCCAACTTCGTCACGCCGGGCGGTGCCGTCCCGTCACTCTCGCAAAAACAATGGGAGACCGCCGTGCTGGACTATGTCACGGCCCGGAAGACGTTTCGCCGGGTCACGGACAACGGACCAGCCGACATCGCGCTCGCGTTGCGGGTCTTCATCTATATCGATCCGGGGTTGAGCATCGATTATAACCATATCTACATGGCCCGGGCCGAAGCGACTATATCGGATCCGCACAGCGGACGCCCCCTGGTCCAGTACACGGGTCTGGGAAAAGCGGTCGGCCCGGTTTCCCGCAGTTCAAAAGAGGAAGACCAGCCCCCGATCAATAAGTCGGTGCAGGCGGCGCTGAACGATCTGTTCGACAAGATGGAATCGGATACCAGGTTGGCGTCTCTTTAGCGGCGGGCTTCCTTCGCGAGCCGCACGGCCATCTCGCGCTCTTCCGCATCGCTCGTAATCTCTCCATTCAGACGCGCATCCAACAGTGCGGACAAGATCCGCTTATAGTGCGGCCCCGGTTTCAATCCCATGGCTGTGAGATCGGCCCCCGTGACCGTCGGTGAAGTCTGCTGATAGGTCGTCATGAACGCCGAGACCTGGCGCTTAATCGCCTCGGATCTTGCCATCCCCATGAGATAGATGAGCGATTCATCCGCCCAGCCCATGAGGATCCGGTAGGTCTCGGCGGGACGAAGAGCCGGCCGCTTGCCCAACAGACGGACCGCGGTCTTGAGTTTAAACCGGGCCGCCTTGAGTCGTTCGGCCTCGGCCTCACTGAAGGGAAAGCGTTTCAATGTCTCATTGAATGCGCGGTCGGGTAATGCGTCCATCAACGCCATGAGATACGACAACCACGGTTCGAGCTTTCGGTCGAGAAAGAGCAACCTATACCAGTCCATCGCCTCTTCCACCCCCTGCAGCACCTGGTCCAGCTTGGCCGACCAAGCCAGCTTGGGATGGATGAAGCGGAGCAAACCCAGTTCGCCGAGCCTAGCCACGGCCGCTCGCGGCCGGCGTTCCGACAACAAGAGCCGCAGCTCTTCGATCAGGCGGTGGCCGGACAATCGATGAAACAATTCCATCTTCACCGCGCCCTTGATCAAAGCAAGCGTCTCTTTGCCGAGGCGGAATTCAAACCGATGCTCGAATCGAATGGCGCGAAAGACCCGCGTCGGATCTTCGACCAGGCTGAGGCTGTGGAGGACGCGGATGGTTCCTTCCTTCAGGTCCCGCTGGCCTCCATAGAAATCGACCAGCTCTCCGAAGCGGTGGCTATTGAGCCGGACGGCCAAGGTGTTGATGGTGAAATCGCGGCGGTAGAGATCTTTCTTGATGGAGCTCTGTTCGACCGTGGGTAAGGCGGTCGGATACTCGTAGAATTCCGTTCGGGCGGTGGCGACGTCCAATTTGAATCCGTTGGACAGCAGGACGACCGCCGTCCCGAATCGCTCGTGAACCTTGACACGGGCCCCCAATTCCTTACCCAACGCCCGCGCAAACTGCAGTCCGTCGCCCTCCACCACTACATCGACATCAAGGTTCGGTCGATCCAGTAAGAGATCACGGACAAATCCGCCGACGACGTAGACGGACATGTCAAGTCGGTCCGCCAAGGCCCCAGCTTGTTGCAGCAACAGGAGCACCCGTTCAGGCAACCGATCCTGCAACAGGTGCCTCACATGGCGCGTACGAGGGACGAGACCCTCGATGCCGACGGATGATTCCTTGGGCCGTGCCTGTGCTCCGGCTACTACGTCGTGGTGGAGAGCCCGCAATAAATCAGTCCTCGTAATGACGCCGACTACGGTTTGATCATCGAGGATCGGCACGAATCGCTGGTTATGTTCGATCATGCGTGCTTCGACGTCGCGAAACGGCGTCTCCGGCGTCGCCGTATACTGATCTCGTTGGAGAAACTCTTCGATCGGCACTGCCTCGAGCCGGTGGAACAGAGCCTTCTGTACGGTTTCGCGTGAAACGACTCCAAGGTAACGGCCCTCGCGGTCCAGAATCGGCAGAACATTCACGCTGTACTTCGTCAACACTCGCTCGACTTGCTCCACCGTGTCATCGGCCCGCGCTGTTTTGACGGGTCGTGTCATGACGTCCTTGGCACGCAGCGCCGGGCGAGATCGCTCTTTGAGCAGGTGATCGAGCTCCTCCCGCACCTCGACCAAGGTCTTGCCTTTGATAGCGGCGGATGCCGCCACAGCATGCCCGCCGCCCCCGAACTGGCGCGCGATCCAGGCCACATCAATCTCCGGACGCCGGCTGCGTCCGATCAACTGGACCTTGTCATCCAAGGCAATGGCGGCGACGACGGCATCTAGATCCTTGAGCTCGGTGAGACGATGCACCGCTTCGGCGAGATCTCCACGATACCGGTCGTAGGCACTCGTTGCCACGAGCGCCTTGCGGCCTTCCACATAGTGCACCTCGCTCGACCGCAGCAGATCATTGAGCAAGGCGATAAGATGCGGATCCAGCGGGCGGCGAAGGGTATCCGAGACGACGGTTAAATCGGCACCGGCCCTCAACACAACCGCGGCGGCCTCCAAATCACGCGGCGTAGTCGAGACGTACGCCATGGACCCCGTCTCTTCGTACAGGCCCAACGCCAGAACGGTCGCCTCAAAGGGCGACAGGGAAATGTGCTGTTTCATGAGGCGTTCGACGAGGAGCGTCGTCGTCGCGCCGACCGCCTCCACCGTTTGGTGAGTCACGTGAACACGGTCGTCCTTAGGGCGTTCCGAGTCCTCTTCATCGACATGGTGATCAAAGAGATGCACCTCTACCCCCGATCGCCCCCACAACTCTTTCAGCGTCCCGAGCCGGTCGGACTCTTGAGCATCGCACACGATCAACCGCCGCACTTGATCCAGCGCAACATCCTTCTGTCTCGTAATGCCCAGATCATGGACTTCCAAGAAGTTCCGTACTGCTTCCTGGGCGCCACCCGACAGGACGATCAGCGCCCCGGGATACAGTTTGCGGGCCGCCATCATGGAAGCAAGACCGTCGAAGTCCGCATTGACATGAGTAGTGATCAGGTCCATGCCGGCCATTCTAGCAGGATTATCTGAGCCCGCACTATTCATGAAGGCTTCTACTGCAACCGCCGACACGCCGCTGCGACAGACTTGGCCGCTGGTTTTACGCGGCCCACGCGGGCGGGCTCGGCACTCGGGTCCTCAACATACTGTTTCAAGTATGCCTCGGGCCCTCGCGCCTCCACGCGCAAGACACCGCCGTCTCACCGGCTCGACCGCGTCCACAAGCGTGGCGCTCATTATTCTTCGCGCCGTGGACCTCGCCTGGCGTCTCCGCGGTTTCGTCACGAACCCTCTGAATAGTGCGGGCTAGGCGGTTTGTGACCGACTAGACCGTGGCCTGATCGGATAGCGTGCGAGGCACGAAAAGGGATGAGAAGAAGGACAACTGACCGTGACACGACGACGCCCGGAGGATTTTCTCCTCCGGGCGTCGTGGCTTCACCAGGAGAGCCCGGCTTTGCCGGCAATTGGCCGGCTCCCGGCTCATTTCAATGAAGCGTTACTGACGCCGGGTGCGTTGCCGATCGTGCTTTTCGCGAGCAATGTGGCGGGAGGTACGACTTTGCGCCTTATGCAGCTTGGCTCTCTCCTTTTTGGTCACCACACCGTCGGACTTCGTCTTGTCTTCCATTTTATTGATATGCGCCTGCTGGTGAGTCAACCGGTTCGCCTCTTGCTCGGTGAGTACTCCGCTCGCAATGCCGTGGTCGATCCGACGCTCTTGATTCATCTGCCGTTGATCAACTACCGGGGTTTCCGCCTGCCCATAGGCCGCCGACACAAAAAGAAGGGACGCCGCTGCCGCATACCAATTGAGAGTTGCCATGAAGTCCTCCCTCGTTGAAGAACCATCCGCCTGCTTTTTTCAACGTACAGGGGACCTTCCGGTTGACAACGAGATGTACAGTCCCCGGCCAGGCAACCGAATGAGGAGCTTTCCCGCCGTGTTCTTAGAACAGACAAGCTTCATGTCCGACGCAAACGGGGCAGTCACCGCACGTCACGAAAAAACGCCCGAGGCAGGACCGGCACATGAAATTGGACGTGAAGAATGATCAAGAGCACGCGGGCAAAACTGCGCCACACCCCCATTTTGAGGAACTTTCTGGCGTCCGTGATCACCGGCGGGGCCAGCACGACCGGGGTCGTCACCCTGACCAGCTTTTCACAAAACGCCACGTCCTCGAGGATCGGCACTGCGGGGAAACCGCCAAGCCGCCTGAATAAACTGCGGCGCACGAACATAGCCTGGTCACCATAAATCACGCGACTTCTTACGCACCGGAAATTGTCCAGCCAGGAAATCATCCGTAGGCGCCAGTCCGTCCCGGAAAAGCGATGAAGAAATCCACCGGCTTCGATTGAAGAGTCCGTCTCCAGCCGGTTCAAGCACAGCAATGCATCCGGCGGCAACAACGTGTCCGCGTGCAAAAAGAGCAACCATTCCCCTCGTGCCAATGCCGCCCCGGCATTCATTTGGATAGCCCGTCCTTTCGGCGCATGGAGCACCGTGACGCCGGCCATGCCGCATGCAATAGCGACGGTCCCATCCTGGCTCCCGCCATCGACGAGCAGCACCTCATATTCGCCGGGAAGCCGCAACAGATGACGAAGGATTGCCGGCAAGGCTCGCTCTTCGTTGTACGCGGGGATGATGACGGAGATCATGCGCCAAGCCAGGCAGGCAGAACGTGCCGCACATCGGAGGCCCAGGCGGACGCATCCTCCTGCACGCTCTCGAAGAGATCAGAAAGTGTGACAACCATTGCATCGGTCAGCTCCAGGTAGAGGCGAGCGCGACTGCGCACCGCCTCTCGATCCAGCTTGCCGGAGTCGATGGCCTGCTCCAACAGTCGCCGGCCGAACTGGTGATGCCCTTCCTCTTGCCGCAGCAGAATTCGTCGCAGCCGCCCGAACGGGGCTTGCCGGCGCGCGAGTCCATCTTCGATCCGCATCAGGATCGCTTCTCCCAGTCCTTCGAGAATGACCTGCTCCGCCAGGATTGTTTCGTAAAAGTCTCCGCGCTCCAAGGCTTCATCGAGAAGCCCGCGATATTGCTCGAGCGCCGGCAGAAACGGGATATCACCGAGATGCCGAGGCGCCAGCCAGGCAATCGCGCCTTGGAATACCACCGCGTGCATGGCTTCCTGGCGCGCCTGGCTGTTCAGGAAGCGGCGACTGTGGTTCGACACCAGCCGCGCCTGACGCCGCGCGCAGTCATGCGCCATTTCCTCACCATGCCGGAGAAATGTCAGCAGCCTGGCGATCGGCACGTGCTCATGAGGACGAATCAGCATACTCCTCTATCTCGGCGGCACCCCGTTCAGACTCCAGTCATACTCCAGAAACTCAACGGTATACGGGACGGTCGCTACCTCGTGCGCCAACGCCGGATCGTCAATATGACGGGCGATGAACCGTTGGACCGATCCGGCCTGGGCGGCGAAATCATCGCCGTACCAATCGAAGATCTTCGAAAGAGAGGCGATTCGCCGCTCGCGATCGAACCGGTTCCGGCTCGGATCGTTTACGAACGCTCTCGTCACGAGATCCAGTTGCTCGTCCAACCGATCGCCTTGATAGACCCATGACTGCAATCTGGGACACGAATGAGACGCACAGACGATGGCGAAATGAATTCGAGGCTCCTGGAACGGAATCAAAATCTTTCGTTCGAGATCATAGAGATTGATCGGCTCCCCTCCCACTCGATACTTGCGCGCGATGAAAAACCGATACCGGCCCCACAGAGTTCGAGGCGAGTAGCCGTCGAGAATTCCCTGTATGGCAAACGCGTTGTAGGCGTTGATCCAGAACGCAATCCGATCGGAGGTCGCCCGCCAACGATTCGGATCGAGCCGATCCAACTGCGCGACATATTCATGGAAATTCCGGTTCCTTCCGACATCCGGATAGTCGACCCGGCCCTCGGTGACATGGGAACGGAGGACCTGCTCCAGAACATTGTGTGAGAACTGCGCGGGATCAAGCGGCTGTGCCGGATGATAGGCTCTCGGCACAGAAGAGCATCCATTGACTCCGGTCAGCAACATGACCAGCACGAACAGGACGTTCATCGCTCTCACTCCGGCTCAATCATTGCCCGGCCCAGATGTGGCGGCCTGGTGTCGAGTGAGCAGATTTGGACAACAGCCTGCCGTTTTTTACCGGTCCTATGGGCTGCCGCACAGATAACAGTTTCGCCCACGGCCTAAGTCTCTGAAATGCCGTCCTCCTACGGACTTCTGCCGAGGGCACAAGCCTTGCTGTCCGACGTGTCCCATTACCGTTTCCACTGTTTAAGGAGGTCTTCTCATGAACTGGAAGCACACGCAACCGATCGTCTTTGCCGCAATTGCCGCCGCAGCGCTCGTCGGTTTCACCGGGTCGCCGGCGTCGGCAAAAAGCCAGAAAAAAGCCAGCCGGCCGTCGGCTGCTTCCGCCGCCGCATCCTTAAGGAGCGCGGCGCCGGCCGTTGCGCCCGCGCCCAAGCCGGGTCAGCATGACACCAAGCCCGGACCGGCCTGGAGAACGGTCGGGGGCACGGTGAAAGGCGTACAGGGTGATCTGTATACCGTCGAGGATTACGAAGGGAACCAAGTCCGGCTCCATGTCGGTCAGGGAACGAAGCACCTCGGCGGGAACAAAAAGATCGGCGATTCCATCCGGGCCGAGATCACTCGCGGCGGATTCGCCAATTCGATCCAGTAACCTGCATTCAGCTTCATTCATCACGCTGCCGTCTCGCAAGGGGGCTGACCTTCAAAAAGTCAGCCCCCTTCATTTTGTAGCAGGTCCGCATTTCGCAGCATGGCCGGCTTCTCGGTTTTCGCTCCTCGGTCGCTACTTCGACCCCTTGTAAAACTGGATGTCGCCGTAGTAGGCCGTGGCGGATTCCTTGGTGTTGTCGGTGTCGGTCATGATGGCCACCCCATTGATCATCGGCGGTTCTTCTCCGAAGGCCTTCTTGTAATCTTCGTAGACATTGCGCTCCTCCTCCACCCACCGGCCGAGATCGGCCGGCCCGCTCCGCACGACAATCATTTTTGCAAAGTCGGTAAAGGCATTGTCCACGATGGTTCCCGCTGGCGTCGTCCCGTCCCAGATGTAGTTGACTGCACCGATCGGAATCGCTCCGAAGATGGCTTGGCCGGCCTTGTATTTCAGTTTTTTAGTGAACCCGACTTTGTCCGGGTCATACTCAAACGTGATATAGAGCCTCGCCGGATAGTCGTCGCCTTCCTTACGCCGCACATCGCTTTTTTGCAGCAAATTCTCCACCCGCCACCGCCACCGGACAATCGGATACTCCATGGGATCGATCCTGATCTCTTTCGTCAGCCCTGACCCGGATGCTTCACTCCTCGCTTTGATTACCACGCCGGTCTCATCCTGCACCAATTCATAGTTGGTATGGCGGGAGATTTTCTTGAATGTAAGCGGCTTCCAACCGTCGGGAAGCGATGGTCCGGCGGGTGCCGCTGAGAACTTGCCGACCTCGAGGAGGGGAGGAGAATCCGCCTGGGAAATAATCGCGGCACAGCACCAGACCGCAAGGATTGTCGTAAAGAGGAGGCGGCTCCTCACGCATCACCTCCTCGTCCATGCAAACCACTTGTTCAGAATATTTTTCTGGCCGTCGGTGAAATGAGCCTTTCGCCAGAGATTCGCGGCTTTCTTCGTGACCTCTGCTTGCGTGGGATACGGATGAATCGTGCCGGTCAGGACTTTTGCCCCCGCGCCGGCCCTCATGAGGGCCGTGACTTCACTGATCAAGTCTCCGGCGTGCGGCGCGACGATCGTGGCGCCCAGAACTTGATCCGAGCCTTTGCGGATGTGCAGCCTGGCAAAGCCGGCCGTCTCTCCGTCGAGCACGGCTCGGTCCACTTCATTGAGCGGATAGGTGTAGGTCTCCACTTCAATGCCCTTGCTCTTGGCCTCCGCCGCGTACAGACCTACGTGAGCGATTTCCGGGTCCGTAAAGGTGCACCATGGGATGATCAAGCTTTCGACGTCGGCATAGCCCAGACCAAACGGGTGCGGAAACAAGGCATTTTGAATCACGATCTGCGCCATCGCGTCGGCGGCATGGGTAAACTTGTAGCGGGAGCAGACGTCGCCGGCCGCATAAATGCGTGGATTCTTCGTCTGAAGCCGTCCGTTCACCTTGACGCCGTTCTTGTCATAGGCGACATCGACCGCCTCCAGGTCGAGTCCTTCCACGTTCGGCTGTCGCCCCACCCCGACGAGAATCTCATCCACTGTGATGTCATGTCGGTGACCATGGGATTCTAGCGACAAGCGTTTGCCATCCGCAGTCTTACCCACCTTCACCTCTTTGCCGCAGCACAACACCGTCACTCCGTCGCGGACCATGGAGTGATGGAGGATCTCCGCCGCATCCCGATCCTCGTTGGGCAGAATGCCGTGCATGGCTTCGATGAGGTAGACTCGGCTCCCGAACCGGGCAAAGGCCTGCGCAAGCTCACAGCCGATCGGACCGGCCCCGATCACGCCGAGTCGCGCCGGCAACTTCGTCAGTCCAAAGACCGTTTCATTGGTCAGAAATCCCGCCTCATGAAGCCCCGAAATAGGCGGAGCCGAAGCGCGAGCGCCGGTGCAAATAGCCGCTTTCGAGAAGGTGAGACGCCGGTCGCCTGCCGGCCCTTCGACTGCGATCCCACCTCCTCCGAGGAACCGGGCAGCACCGAAATAGACATCGACCCCTAAGCCGGTGAACCGATCGGCCGAGTCCATCGGGCTGATGTGTGCCCGCAACCGCCTCATGCGTTCCATGGCCGCCCCGAAGTCCTCCCTGACACCGTCCGGAATCTGAAGGCCGAACTCTGCCGCCCGCCTGAGATCAGCCCACGCACGCGAGGCGCGAATGATTCCCTTTGATGGAACGCAACCGACGTTGAGGCAGTCGCCCCCCATGAGATCCCGTTCGATCAGGGCCGCCTTGGCGCCGATCCCGGCCGCGATCGCGGCCGTCACCAGGCCGGCCGTACCGGCCCCGATCACCACGATGTTGTACCGGCCGGCCGGGTTCGGATTTTTCCAGTCAACCGGATGAACGTTCGCGACCAAACGCCGATTGTGTTCGTCATCCGGCAGCATGCGGGGTTCGGTCCCGGTCATGACCATAGGGATTCCCAGAATGGATACTTCATGCCTTCTTCGTGAGCTTCGTATAGACGATCGGGATCAGCGCCAGCAGACCCAACAATGTAAGAGCCAGCAGCACGTTCGGCGACACAATGTCCTTGAGTGAATTCAGCGTGCCGAGTTGCCGCCCGGCATAGGCGTAGACAAAACTACCCGGCACGATACCCAACGCGGTCGCCGCCACATACGTCCCCACCTTCACCCGGGTCAATCCCGACAGGAGATTCACTAAGAAGAAGGGGAATAGTGGGATCAACCGAAGAGTCATCAGATAACTGAAGGCATTCCTCGCGAAGCCTTCCTGGATTGAGCCCAGCTTGGCGCCGAATTTTTGCTCCACCCAATCACGAAGCAGATAGCGGGAGGCCAGAAATGCGATCGTCGCCCCGCTGGTCGCGCCGACATTGACATAGAGCATGCCGAGGAGGCTACCGAAGAGGAAACCGCCCGCCAATGTCATGATCGTGGCGCCGGGCAGGGATAAGCCGGTCACCGCGCAATACATGATGATAAAAAGGCCCACGGCGGCGGCATAGTTTGCTTCGGTGAAAGTGAGTAGGCGATCCCGATTGGCCTTCAGAGCATCCAATGACAGATACCGGCCCAAATCGAAGTACAGGAAGACCCCGATCCCTATCACCAGCAACGCGAGCAGAATAACCTTTCCGGTCAGTGGCTTAGGAGTAACAGTAGAGCTTGAAACGGTGCTTGGCATAGTGGCGTGGGACGGTATCATGGTGTGTCGGAGACCGTCAATCAGGACGCATGCGACTGCCGCTAACTAGGATTCATTCGAGTCAAAGCCTTAGAGAAATTCAGTAGGCAGGCTATCGCTGCCCGTCATGAAGGCATCGCGAATTGCCTCTGTCGCCGCTCACGGTGCCGGTAGAGTGACACACAAATCGAGGAGCCGACACAGCCCCCTACGCCGCTCATTTCTTCGAGTCCGACCAGAATTGAGTATTGACAAGGACTTAGTGGGTGCTGCAAAAGGGACCTAGCGCCGCCCGTACCTCAAGAAACCAGCGGCCCAAATTATGCAGTATCATAAGAATAGAATCGTTTTAAACAAGGCCGGTAAGAATGAACGTTTCGGAGTTTGCCTCCGAAAGCTGTATAGCCGGGACGAATAGAGAGGAGATACCCTTGCCTACCATGAACCCCACTGAAAGGAAACCCGCCATGTTGGACCCGTCGCTCGACATGTCATATAGAGAAGGATCCTCCGCCTCCCGGGATTGTCGCAATCATGCCTGGATGCGCCTGTGCCCATGCTGCCTCCATAAGCTGAGTAAGAGCGACCCCACGGAGGCGTGGAATTGCCAATGTGGGTGGCAGAGCCGGTGAAGTGTTGTACACTGAAGGCAACAGGAGGTGGTGAACATGGTGCCCCTCTCCATGCATGACCTCAAAGGCGGGTTCTTTTTGATTGCGAGCTTCGTGATGCTGGCGCTGATCTGTGCAATTGCTGCCTTAGGCACTGTGATGCGGCCTCAGCGCTGGTGCGAACGAACCACAAGACTGTCGCTCTGAAGCGCTGCCCGCAATGACGTAGCGACCGCTCTGTCTCCCTCTTTGTTGTCTCAATTCCTCCCCATATAACCATCAACGTTCTCTCTTCAGCATGCCGGTTCTTTCCGCCGATGACTGTTTCTTGACCTGACCGAGAAGGACTTGTACGCCTGGGAACTGTGCAAGATCCCGTCAGCAGTATCCTTCGGCATTCCCGTGCAATCAATGGTCGGGGGGGCTTCGCACCGACCACGACACCCATGTTCTCATCATTCAAGACGATGGAATCGGAGTCGATCCGGCCCGCGGCGCCGCCGGACGGCCCGGGTTGAAGACGATTGAGAGCCCGTGCTAAGAAGATCGGCTGGCGCTTCAAGCTGAGGACTCATGAGCGGACGGTCCGATTCGCCCCGTTGCCATAGACGCATTCAACACATCATCCGTTAAGTACCGGCGCTAGTGCCGTTCGCACTTGCCAGGCCAGGGTCCAAAAACCTCCTCTAGAGAGACTCAAGGGTTCTAGCCATGCCCTCCATCTTGTTCTACAAAGACACACTGAAAGCGCCTTTTTCTCCTGCACCTCGGGCGGTCATGAATGAGCATCTTGCCGACAAGGGAACCACCGATGAAACGTTCTCGTCCCGGATCACAGATAAGAGCCAAGAAGAGAACGTCAGAAGATCGTGAACCCGCCGTGCCCCGGCAGTTGCGAAGCATCACCTCCCGCGAGCAACAGGTGCTGCAACTCGTCTGGAACGGATTCATGAACCGTGACATCGGCCAACGGTTGAAGATCAGTGTGCGGACCGTCGAAGCCCATCGATCATCCATGATGCTGAAGATGGGAGTGTCCAATACGGCTCAACTCCTTCGCCAGGCTATTCAACTCGGGCTCCTCAAGACCCATCCGTCTCAGAAGAAATCACCGGCGTCTTAATCCAGCAGCCAGGACCGATTCCAAGCCTGCACCGGGAAGGCGGACACGGTTCATTCCGGAGCCGTCGCACTCCGCACCAGTTTCATCTCTACCTGAATAGAGACGCGAGCCTAGAAACGGGCTTGTCACGCCCGGCTCACTTGGCCTACTCTTGCCTTAGGAGGCCTGCCATGGAAGGAAATGATCGATTGATCAGAAGCAAAGAACAGTGGGCCAAGGCCCGGCGCGGCGGCGAAGAACGGGAAGTCTTCCATGACGGCGACGACCGATTGCCGCCGGGACAACATCTCGTGGAGACGTGGCCGGTCCTGGACCTCGGCCGCAAACCCGAGATTCCTCTGTCGGAATGGTCGTTGGCCGTCAATGGCTTGGTGTCCCAACCGGTAACCTGGTCCTGGGAGGATTTTCTCTCGCAACCGCCGTTCAAGGATATCTCCGATTTCCATTGCGTCACGAGTTGGAGTCGCTTCGACAATGAATGGGAGGGCGTGAGTTTCAAGCATGTCATCAGCATCGTAAAACCTCTGTCGCTCGCACGCTTTGTCCTCTTCTCATCCTACGACGACTACACCACCAATCTTCCGCTGGACGCCTGCGATGACGATGACGTGCTGCTCGCCTACAAATGGAACGGCGCGCCGCTGACCAAGGAGCACGGCGGTCCCGTGCGGATGATCGTGCCGAAGCGATACGCGTGGAAAGGCGCCAAGTGGGTGAAGACCATCACCTTCTCTGATCGTGACGAAAAGGGATTCTGGGAAGTCCGTGGCTATTCCAATACAGCCCTCCCCTGGGAGAACGACCGCTATGGATAGAATCTTGCCTGCTTTATTCGGATTCTGAGGCCCTACACGAGCCCCGGTGTTCATGCGTTGGACCATCACTCAAATTGAATTCTGGCCCGTCGATATCCCGATTACCGATCCGTTCGTCGTCGCAACCGGTACACGAATCACAGCGCAAAACGTCTTTGTAAGGATCACCTTGGCATCCGGAACCGAGGGATACGGCGAAGCGGCGCCGTTTCCCGAGGTAGGCGGAGAGACGAGACACTCTTGTCTCGCCTCCATGAGGACGTTCGGGCAAGCCCTGCTCGGCCGCTCCGTGCTCGAATACGGGCATCTGTCCCGCGTCCTGACTGATGTGTCAATGTCGTCGCAGCCGGCCGCGCGGTGCGCGCTCGAAACGGCGCTGCTGGATGCCCTGTGCCGGGAGGCCCGGATCCCGATGTGGGCGCTCTGGGGCGGAGCCGATCTTCGGGAGCGGGAGTGCGACATCACCATCCCGATCGTGGATCGCACGAAAACGTTGGAATTGGCTTGCGGCTGGTATGCGCAAGGCTTCCGGCTCTTCAAAATGAAGGTAGGCAAGGATGTCGATGAGGATATCGCCAGGCTGGAGGCGGTCCACCGAGCTTGTGCGGGCATCGCCTTTATTGGTGACGGCAACCAGGGGTTCACCCGTGAAGAATGTTTAGCCTTTGCTGAAGGCGTGAAGCGGTTCGGAGGCAGGCTCCTTCTTCTCGAACAGCCGGTAGTCCGGGAGGACCTCGATGGATTGTCGGCGATTCGTCATCTGACCGGCGTCCCGGTCGCTGCGGATGAATCGGTCCGCTCGCTGGATGATGCGAAAGCCGTCATCGACAAGCAGGCGGCCGACTACGTGAACATCAAGATCATGAAAACCGGCGTCATTCAGGCGCTGGAGATTGCCTCGTTTGCCCGCTCCTCCGGTCTCCGGCTGATGGCCGGTGGCATGGTAGAGACACGGATTGCCATGGGCTGCTCATTCAGCCTGGTTCTGGGCTTAGGCGGATTTGACGTGCTCGATCTTGACACCCCCCTATTGCTCGCCGAAGACCCGGTCGAGGGAGGCTA
>DATFFC010000074.1:0-10425 GCA_035250505.1 Nitrospiraceae bacterium
CTCCGGAGAAGGCCGGCGTCCACGCCATCCATCTGAATGACATCGAGTTTGCGCTCGAAGCGAATGTTCAGTACCGGTGGTACGTCTCCCTGATTAAAGACGCCGATTCTCCTTCACGCGATATCGTGACCGGCGGCATGATCGAGCGGTGTCTGTTCAGCGAATGTCTGTTCCTCGATGCGCCGACTACCTGCAGTCAGGACGCCGTCATGGCGACCGCCGCCAAAGGATTTTGGTATGACGCGATGGCTTGTCTCTCCGATCTCATTGACGCCAACCCGGCCGACGCAAACTTGCGGCGGCAACGTGCTGCCTTGTTGAGGCAGGTCGGCCTGCACGAGGTGGCGGAGTGGGATCTCGAGCAGTCTCGTACCAACGGGCAGTGAGGAGCGATATTCGATAGAGTATCCAGCCGTGGCCATCCTCATCGAGGCTCATTGGCAAGGCGATGACCATGATAGGAACGTATCGGTTTAGATACGGGCCGAATCTATTTGGATACACTGGAACCGATACACAGACCGGCGCTGAAATGAGCCGAAGCTGCCGGTATCAGATTTTCACTAGGAAATCTCTTGGTCTACGAAAGAGACCGATCGGATTGGTAACCGACTTTTCGATGGCATAGGCCTTGCGGCATTACTCGATGCCATAACCCGACTGCCGACACCGCTCGAAGCTCCGGCATCCAAGCGTATGAGGTAATGAGACCGTCATGGCCTGGGATATCGTACTCATAGGCGCGTTCGCCGGAGTGCTGATGATCGCCGCCGTCGCCGGCATCGGATGGGTCTTACAAGACCTGGCATCTCAAAGCCGGAAGAGGGACTCGGGAATCCAACCGGGCTCTGTTCCCGGATTCATCGGACCGCAACCGCCTCGCTAAGGCAGACCGATCGGCTGCCTCTGAGCGAGCCCGACGGGGGATCATGCTCCTCACGAGAGCAACGAGCGTGGTTGTAGCGACCCTCGCCTTGCTAGGGGCCGGGCCCTTACGTTCGGACGCCCTCACGGCCCTAGGCGCCTCCGCATCCGAAACACCGGCGTACAAAGCGCCTCAGCATCTGACACCGAGAGCGCGTGTCGGCGGGGGGTTGCGTGGCGCGGGAGGAGACGATCCGGCCGTGGCTGCCCTTGTCCCCGACCATGTCGGTATTACGGTGAAGCAATATCCGGAATTGAATTGGTTTCTCTCCAAGCGCACGTCGTTACCGATCCAATTTACATTGATAGAAGAGCGCTCGATCGAGGCCTTAGTCGAGCAATCCATCACCGCCCCGGGGACGGCCGGTGTCCAGGCGATCAAGCTGAGCGACATGAATGTCGCGCTGCAGCCGAACGTCCAATACCGATGGTACGTGTCGCTGATCAGAGATACCGGTTCGCCCTCGCGCAATATCGTCACCGGAGGCATGATTGAACGATGCGACTTCAGCGAATGCTTGGCCCTGGATGCGACCACGACCTGCAGTCCCGAGGCCGTCATCCTCAGCGCAGCCAATGGATTTTGGTATGACGCCATGGGATGCGTGAGCGATTTGATACAAACCAATCCGGAGGATATCGGGTTGCGGAAGCAGCGGGCCGCCTTGCTGAAGCAAGTCGGTCTGCATGACGTGGCTGAATGGGATCTTTCACCGGCCCACGCCCGCCGTTTCCCATGAGCGCCCGACGGCAGACACTTGGCCGACATAACATGCCCTCTCCCAAACTAGTTTTGATTCTGGTGATTGCTGTGGTCTGGGGCGGCCTACCGCACCACCTTAGCGGATTGTCATCCGCCCAGCCGGCCGCCTATGCGAACGAGACCGGCACGCCGCCGGACATCAGGATCCCGGTGTACAAACCGCGAAAGGAGAATGCCGCTCGCGCTCGTATCGGCGGCCACAGCAGAGGCTCGCAAGCGGATGCCCCAGAGTTGATCGCATTGGTCCCGGATCACGTCGCCTTTACCATCAGGGGCGGTCCTTCTCTTTGCTGGTATCTGTCGATACATTCATCCCGACCGATGACTCTTACGGTCGTCGACTCCCGTGGCATCCGGCCTGTTCTCGAACAATCGCTTCCCTCGCCCGCTCGGGCCGGGATCCACTGCGTTCGCCTGCGGGAATACGGCATCGATTTGAGGGAACAGGAGCAATATCGGTGGTTCGTGACATTGGTGTTGAACCCCGATAGGCCTTCTCAGGATATCGTTGCAGGCGGAGTAATCGAACGGGTCCCGTTGGATGAGGCCTGCGCACTCAGCATGCCCTGCAGTTGGACGACCTGTGAATTGGAGGCGGTGTATCGCTATGCCGAATCCGGATTATGGTATGACGCGATCGCGTGCCTGCTCGAACTCATGGAACGAGAGGGGAACCCCGCTCGATTGCAGCAGATGCTTGATGGCTTACTGAAGCAGTCGGGCATTGACTTGCCAAGTTAGAGTTCTGTTCCACCTATCTCGCCCCACATCTCGCCCCACTTTCGGTATCCGATCAGATACGATGTGATCCGTTTGGATACAGTGCTGCATCGCCAAGTTGGTCCAACTCGTGAGACACACCGATCCCCATTCGATCGAACTCCATGAGCCACAAGCTGTTTTTGATTTTGGGCCGGCGGCCTCAATCATGCCGATGATGGCATGGCAGTTGCTCGCAAGTACGACACAGGCCTACCTTCCATCGCGTGGTGACTCACCAAGGGTGAAAGAGGCCGCCGGTTATTATGAGGAGGCTCATATGGGGCTCATCATCTGGGGGCTTCTGATCGGAATGGTTGGAATGATATGGCTTCTTGTGGCAGCGTCTCTGCAGGAAGGCGAGAGTGGCGCGCGCAAGGAACGAGATCGTGAGCAAGACCAGCCGTCCGTCCATCAGGAGGAACAACGGGCGAAGGCGGCAGCGTAAGCCGTTCAGAACGGCCGGCCGCATCATGCGCGATGTATAGATGCGAAGGACAACGAGGAGGGATACCATGAATCACCTTCTTTTCATGCGATCGTTCAAGCGGCAGCGAATGACCGTCAGCTTGCCGGCCGAACTTGTTGAACGGGTGCGGGATGCCGCCTATTGGAGCCCGGGATCAACGATGGCGGGATTGATTGCGGAGGCCCTTGAAGGTCTGCTGAAACAACGCGAGCTCCAGAATGGCCGGCCATTCGCGCCGAGGCTCGGAGCCTTAAGGCCGGGACGGCCGAAAACCAGCCGGGAGCCGAATGGCTCTGTATCATCTGTATCTAATGACATACAGGGTGTATCTACTCAGATACCCGCCTGACAACACCGCCTTACCACTCTCTCTGGCACCCCCCTAAACCCTTTGATTTTCCGGCGGACCACTGCTTTTCGCAGCGGCCCGCCTCATTCTAAATAAGCACGCCTTTTGCGAAGTGACGTCTTGCTGGGGCGGCGATGCGACCGCTGCCTGAGATACTGGGACATGCGAGGCCATTGGACCCATGAGCAATCGGCCCTCCGTTCAGCCATCCACAAGGATTGCTCCATTCTTCTTTGACGATCCTGCCGCTCCCTTTTGTACAGGATATAGCAAACCGTCCTCGATGTTGCAGCGCGTTTCGCATCGAGGACACCTGCATTCGCCAACGCCTGCCGGGCGACGATGACCACAGTCCCGAACCGGCTTGTTGGCACGTACCTCTTCATCAGTCGTGTGAGGCCGTTTCTCCATACCTTCACAGGGAAGAGACGTAGAGTCGGCAAGTCGGCGAGCACCCGGTGTCCAGGCGAAGCTTCTGAATGATGCAGACTAGCTTCAGGAGATCCGGTCGTGCCGGCGGGTGGTGGGCTGGCTCACGGTAAAATTTTGAATGTATCATCCAATCAAGAACGATTTCCCGACGACGCAACGACATCCTCATTGCCAATTTAGGGACGAGGAGGAACTCATGACTTCTCTGACGGCACAGTATTCCATCCTTGTAGTGGACGACGATCCGGACATCGTGCTCGGGATTCAGGATTTTCTCGACCACCATGGGTATGACGTCCATGTGGCCTATACCTGTAAGGAAGCGATGACGGCGGCGAAGGCACATCACTATCACGCCGTCATTCTCGACCTCAGCTTGCCCGACGGCGACGGCTTCGGTGTCCTACGGACGCTTCAGGAAATGGATCCGAAACTGCCGGTCATCATCCTCACGGCGTTCACCACGACGGAGAGAACGGTCGGCTCGTTGAGCGAAGGAGCCTTCGCCTACCTGACCAAGCCGTACAACCGGGAAGAGCTGCGCGCCATTCTGACGCGCGCGGTGGGGGTTCATGAGCTCGCGACCAAGGTGCAATATGCCGAACACGCCCTGAGCGAAAGCGAGGAGCGCTTTCGTTCGCTGGTGGAATCGGCGACCGATGCCATCGTCTTGGCGGATGAGCGGGGAGACATCATCTCCTGGAACCGAGCGGCCCGCAAACTCTTCGGCTATACAGAAGAGGAGATAAAAGGGCAGCCGTTGACTGTGATCATGCCCGAGCGCTATCGAGAGTCTCACCTAGAGGGATTTCGGCGATTCCGAGATACCGGAGAACCCCGGCTGGTCGGCAGTCTCATCGTCGTCGAAGGACTTCGAAAGGACGGTACGGAGTTTCCGTTGGAGCTATCCCTGGCGACTTGGAAAACGGAAGGACGATCGTTCTACAGCGGCATCATTCGCGACGTGACGGAGCGGCGGCGCGCCGAGGAGGCGCTGGATCGCCTACGCCGTCAGCATGCCCTCATCTTGACGCAAGCCGGCGAAGGGATCTACGGATTGGACAGCGGCGGCAACACGACGTTCATCAACACGGCCGCTTCGACCTTGCTGGGCTACGATGCCGACGAACTCCTGGGCCGACCGATGCACAGAGTCCTTCACCATACCAGGCCGGACGGGACCTCTTACCCAAAAGAGGCCTGCCCGATTTATGCCGCCATCCGCGACGGACAGGTACATCGCGTGACGGACGAAGTCTTCTGGAAGAAGGACGGCACGAGCTTTCCCGTCGAATATGTGAGCACGCCGATCCGCGAAGATGCCGCGGTCATCGGCGCGGTCATTGTGTTTCGCGATATTTCGGATCGCAAGCGCGCCGAGAGCGCCCTAGAAGAGGCGGAACAGCGGTTCCGCTCCCTGGTCGCCAATATTCCCGGTGCAGTGTATCGCTGCGCCTGTGATGCCGACTGGACCATGCGCTTTCTCAGCGAAGCCATCTACGCCCTGTGCGGCTACCCCGCCTCCGACTTCATCGATAACCTGGTCCGCCCCTACGCCAGCATCATCCACCCGGACGACCGGCTCATGGTCCAGGAAATTATCGGCAAGGCCGTATTGATGAAGCAGCCGTATCAAGTGGAGTATCGGATCGTGAACGCAACGGGAAGTATCCGATGGGCGTATGAAAACGGACAGGGCATATTCGAAACAGATGGACGGCTACTCTGGCTGGACGGAGTCATTCTCGACATCACGGAGCGCAAACTCGCCCAGACCGCCCTCCAGGAAAGCGAAGCCCGTTATCGGGCTCTGTTCGATGATAACCCGTCGATGTATTTTATGGTCGACGGCGGCGGCACCATCTTATCGGTGAATCGCTTCGGATGCCAGCAACTCGGGTACGGAGTAGAGGAACTTCTCGGGGGATCCATTCACCGCGTCTTTCACCAATCCGAGCATGAGGCGGTCCGTCGGAATCTAGATACCTGTCTTCGCTCTCCCGGCGTCCCGATGAGCTGGGAACTGCGCAAGGTACGAAAGGACGGCTCGGTGCTGTGGGCTCGGGAAACGGCACAAGCGGTGCTGAATGAAAACGGCATTCCGGTCGTCCTGATCGTCTGTGAAGACGTCACGGCAATCAAAGATGCGGAACAGGCTCTTCGCGAAAGTGAGGACTTCACCAAGCAGGTACTTCGCAGCAGCGCGGATTGCATCAAAGTGTTGGACCTCGAGGGCCGGCTGCTGTTCATGAATGAGGCCGGAATGACCCTTATGGAAATCCCGGATCCGTCTTCCGTGACGGGCAGAGTGTGGACGGAATTCTGGGAAGGCGACGACGGGGCCGCCGCCTCCGCCGCGCTCGCGGCGGCGAAGGCCGGCGAAGTGGGCAAGTTCGTCGGGTGCTGCCCGACTTTCACCGGACGCCCGAAATGGTGGGACGTGCAAGTGACACCGATGCACGATGCTCATGGGAATCTGCACCGGCTCCTCGTCACATCGCGGGATATCACCGAACACAAGCGGGTACAAGAAGCGCTTCGGCTGAGCGAAGAGCGGCTCGAGCACGTCGTGCAGGGAAGCAACGACGGGTTTTGGGACGGCCGGATGTTGCCGAACGAACCCTGGTATTCGCCGCGCACGCCCATCTGGTGGTCCCCTCGTGTGCGCGAAATGCTCGGTGTGACCGAGGAGGAATTCCCCGATCTCCTCGAGAGCTGGCTTTCCCGGGTCCATCCCGGCGATAGGGACCGAGCGTTCGCCGCTCTGGAAGCGCACATCGACCGTCGCGTCCCGTATGATCAGGAATACCGGCTCTTGACGAAACACGAAGGCTACCAGTGGTTCCGCGCTCGCGGCCAAGGCATGTGGGATGAGCAGGGCCGGCCGATCCGTATAGCCGGTTCCCTCCAGTGCATCGAGGATCGCAAACGAGCGGAGGAGGCTCTCCGGAGAAACGAAGAACTCCTGCGCTCGGTCATTAACAATTCTACGGCAGTCGTCTATGCCAAGGATACGGAAGGCCGCTATCTCCTCATCAACAGTCGTTTCGAGCAACTCTTTTCCGTCTCCCTCGAGCAGATGAGAGGCAAGACGGATCACGAGATCTTCCCGAAGGAGTTCGCCGATGCCTTTCGCGCGAACGATCTCCTGGTCCAGACTACAGGACGGGTGCTGGAATCAGAAGAGTTCGCACCCCATCCGGACGGGTTACATACCTATATCTCGATCAAGGTGCCGCTGTTCGACCATCTGGGACACGTGTACGCCTCTTGCGGAATTTCCACCGACATCACCGACCGCAAGCGGCACGAAGAGCAGCTGCGCGCGAGTGAAGAACGGCTGCGGATGGCGCTTTCCGCATCCCATGTCGGCATCTGGGACTGGGACATTCGCAGTGGGCGCATGTATTGGTCTGCGGGCGTTGAAGCGCTGTGCGGGCTGGCAACCGGCTCCTTTGCCGGCACCTATGCCGCCTATATGGAACTGGTCTATCTGGAGGATCGGGGATCGCTGTTGGCGCTGTTTCACCAGGCCTTGGAAAGCCATGCCGGGGTCGAAGCGACTCATCGCGTGGTGTGGCCGGACGGCACACTGCACTGGCTGGCCTGGTCCGGGCGGATCCATCGGGACGCCGAGAACCGCCCCGTGCGTGTCTTGGGCACCGTCAGCGACGTGACGGGACGGCGCCTTCACGACTTGTAACTTCGTATGGACTACAGAAATCGGAGCAGACGCGAGTGACGAATCGAAGGAAGCCGGGCTCAACCGCAGGGCTACACCGAAGCCTCGCGTTCCGGCTCTGCCTGCTGGCGGCCGTCCTCCTACCTCCGCTCGTCGCTCCGCCGCCGGGCGACGCCGCCACTGAAATCGTCATTCTGAAGTCGTCCGACATCGCCGCCTATAATCAAGCGATCGCCGGATTCAAGGCTTCATTGCCCGGCACGATTACGTTGATCGAATACGACGTGCAAGGCGACTTGGAGAAGGGACGCAAGCTCGCCCGAAAGATCCGCGCCTCGGATCCCGCACTCGTTTTGGCTGTCGGACTCAAAGCCGCCAAAGCCGCGCAATTGGAGATTTTCGACGTCCCGGTTCTTTATTCCATGGTCTTGGATCCGGCCAAGTATGGTTTGTCCGCGCCCAATATGACGGGCGTGCTCCTTGAAGTGCCGTTGGATCGTCAACTATCGGCCATCAAGGCTCTGCTTCCACACGTGAAGCATATCGGGACTCTCTATGATCCGACGAAGACCGCTTCCGCGATCGAGGAAGCCACCAGGCTTCTTCGTCACAGCAACCATGCCGAGTTGAATGCGGCCCCCGTGTCGAACGAGAAGGAAGTGCCCGCCGCGCTCGGCAGATTGCTCGCATCCGTCGGCGCCCTGTGGCTGATTCCCGACTCAACGGTGTTGACAGACGAGTCGCTGCGCTTCATTTTGCACAGTGCGCTGGAAGCTCATGTGCCGGTCATCGGCTTCTCGCGTGAGTTTGCGAAGACCGGGGCGCTGTTGTGCTTGTCCGTCAACTATCAGGATATCGGCCGCCAGGCGGGCCAACTGGCGCGGCGCATCCTGGACGGACGCGTCACTTTGCCGATGAAGCCCGTTCACCCGGACCGGATCGAAATGACGCTGAATCTGAAGACGGCCAAGTATCTGGGGATCGACGTTCCCAGAGAGATGGAAAATCGAGCGGACGAACTCTATTAGGCGCGAGGAGTTCTCATGAATCCGCACATCGATCCTCCAGATACACCTCATTATCCTTCACCGGCCGGCCCCGGACGATTCATCAGTCTCAGGACGAAATTCGTCGTCTTCTTCAGCCTGATCATTGTGATGACCTGTTCCGCTCTGAGCTGGTACTTCATCGAGAACAAGCGCTCCACCATGGCCGATCGGGTCCGAGGGTTGGGCTCCATTCTGGTGAAGAATCTCGCGCATAACGTTCGTTACGGCATCATCATAGAGGAACGGACCCTCCTGGATCAGTTCATTGCCGGGGTGATGGAAGTCGATGAAGTGGTGTACGTGATTATTTCGGGCGGGAACGGACAAGTGCTGGCCGCGCGCAGCAAGGGGAAATTGACCGATGCGATGAGGCAGGAGCGGTCCGCCGACCGGCCCTTCTATCCCCGGCCGGAAATCATCGAGTACGTGGTGAAGCACCCCAGCCAGAATCCGCTCGTGACCCATCTGCGGCTCAGAGGAACCGGTTCGGTCACCATTCCCCCCGATGAATCGCGCTTGCCCCCGTTGATCGGAACGCCTGCAGAGGAGACGTTTTACGATTTTGCCCTGCCTGTCACGAGACGCGAGGCCGCCCAACTCGACGCGCTGGCGCTCCAAGCGGAGGACATCAGCCGGCCTCGGCCGGAAGCCGACTCCCAAGTGTATGGCGTCGTACAGGTCGGACTTACCGAGTCTCTGATGCAGCGGGAACTTGCAAGCACGACGGGAAACTTCATGCTGCTGGCGCTGGGCATTGCGCTTGCCGGAATTCTGGGAACGGGATTGCTCGCCCGGATGATCATTACTCCTCTCCGCAATCTCGCCGCCGGCGCACGAAAGGTCGGGGAAGGCGATTTTTCGACGTTCGTGCTGCCCACGACGCGCGATGAAGTCGGCCAACTGACCGGCCTCTTCAATCTCATGACCAAGTCCATTCAGGAGCGGAACCAAGCCATTTCCAATAATCTGGAGATCATTCGCCGCCAGGTGACCCAGTTGACGACTCTGAATCAAACCAGCGCCGCCATAACGTCTACGTTGGACCGAGACCGATTGATGGAGCTGGTGTTGCGCCTCTTGATGGATAATCACGGCTTCGCGCGCATGGTCCTCATCTTGTTGGACAGCGACCGTGCCGTTGCGTCCGTCGGACAAGTCGCGGGAGTGCCGCCCGAGATCGAAGAGACCGCGCGCCGACTCGAGATTCCGGTCCGTGACGACGGCAGCATTGCCGCGGAGCTGCTGATCCATGGTAAGCCGGTGTTGGTCCGCGACATCGAGTCGGCCGCGCACAGGATTTCTCCGGTCGCTCTGCCTGTGGTCCGGCAATTGGGATTGATTTCCTTTGTCGGCGTACCGCTGCGGAGCCAGCAACGCATCTTGGGGTACCTCGGCGCCGATCGCGGCTCATTGCTCTGCACGCAGGAAGACGCGGATCTGCTCATGACGGTCGCCAGCCACGTCGCAGTGGCCTTGGATAATGCCAGAGCCTACAGCGACCTCGAAGCCCTGACCAGCACCTTGGAGAGCCGGGTCGTTGAACGGACCGAGGAATTGCAACGGCTCAACGAGCGTCTGCAGGACCATGACCGGCGGCGGTCCAAGTTCGTGTCGGTCGCGTCGCACGAACTGCGGACGCCCATGACATCGATTAAAGGGTTTGTCGAAAACATGCTCGACGGCTTGACCGGCCAGTTGTCGGAGCGACAACAGCACTATCTCCAGCGCGTGAGACACAACGTCGACCGGTTGACGCGCATCATCAACCAACTCCTCGATTGGTCCCGTATCGATGTGGGCCGGGTCGAGCTGAAGCTTGAGCCGCTGCGCATCAGTGAGCTCGTCCAGGATGTGGTTGAAAGTTTTCAGACCATGGCGGCCGACAAATCCGTCACGCTGCAGGTCGCTCCCTGCGAGGAATTTCCGCTGATTCGAGGGGATCGCGACAAGCTCGAGCAGATTCTGTGGAACCTGGTCGGCAATGCCATCAAGTTCACG
>DATFFC010000075.1:0-23830 GCA_035250505.1 Nitrospiraceae bacterium
TCTTTCCCCGTATGGGGCGAGGCAATCGTATGGGTTTGAACCGCGATCATTGGCTGACCAAGACCTTGGCCGCGCTGTCTTCACGCGGAGGCACTGTCGCGTTCCGGCGGCTCCTCTACGAAGTGGACGATTTTGAGATAAGTTCCAGTGTCAAAGGTAGCGCAAGCTGATATTGCGTCAAGCAAAGGAGAGAAATGGACTGCCGATAATGGTTCCGCTACAATCCGCTTCGATGACCGATCCCACCGCTGCGCCGGCTCTTCCGAGAAAGGCTCAAGAAGAAAATCATTCGGTCGTCCGGGCCGCCGGCTTGATCGGCGTCGCGACGTTTTCCAGCCGCATCCTCGGCTTCATTCGTGACATGGTCTTGGCCCGGCTGTTCGGCGCGACACCGGCCGCCGACGCGTTTTTCGTTGCTTATCGTGTTCCGAATCTGCTCCGCGAACTCTTCGCGGAGGGCTCGATGTCCTCCGCCTTCATCCCGGTATTCACGGAATATCAGACTCTGAAGACCAAGCGTGACGCCTGGGAGCTGGCGAGCGCCACGTTCACGACGCTGCTGACCATCGTGACGGCCGTCACGGTGTTGGGTATTGTCGCTTCGCCGGGGATCGTCTGGCTGATGGCGCCGGGATTTCATGATGAGCCGGAGAAACTGGCGCTCACCACCGTGTTGACCCGGGTCATGTTTCCCTATTTGTTGTTCATCAGCCTGGCCGCCTTGGCCATGGGCATCCTCAATTCGCTGCGCGCGTTTGCTGCTCCGGCCTTTTCGCCGGTCTTCTTCAACATCTTCATCATCGGCTGCGCCGTCTTCCTGTCTCCACAGCTGCCTGATCCGATCATCGGCGTGGCGATCGGCGTTGTCGCCGGGGGGGCCGCACAATTTGCGATGCAGCTCCCCGGTTTGAAATGGCGCGGGATGCTGTTCGGGTGGCGCTTTCAGCCGGCTCACCCCGGGGTCAAGCGAATCGGCCTTTTGATGGTGCCGTCGCTGCTGGGATTGTCGGTCACCCAGATCAATATCACGGTGAGCACCATCCTGGCCTCCTTTTTCGCCGGAGGTCCCACCTATCTCTTTTACGGCATGCGGCTCATTCAATTCCCGCTGGGGATCTTCGGCGTCGCTCTTGCCACGGCCATTCTGCCGACCCTTTCGGCGCAGGCGGCCCGCGGCGCGCTGGATGAACTGCGCACGACGTTGGGCTTCGGCCTCCGGATGATTTTCTTCATCATTCTGCCCGCCATGCTGGGATTGATCTTGTTGCGGCAGCCGATCGTCCATCTCTTCTTTGAGCACGGATCATTCACCAGACACGACACGGTCGAGACCGCGACGGCGGTCTTGTGCTATGCGATCGGACTGTGGGCGTTCGCAGGAGTTCGGATCATCGTGGCCGCCTTCTATTCCTTACAGGATACGAAGACGCCCGCGCTCACGGCGGCGGCGGCCGTGGTGGCGAACATTTTGTTCTCTCTCTTACTCATGGAATCGATGGGAGCGCCGGGCTTGGCCCTGGCGACCGCGCTTGCCTCTATGCTGAATGGGACCATTCTAGTAGGGGTGCTGAATCGACGGCTTGGCAGCGTGGACTGGGGCGCGGTGGGTCGGTCGATTGTGCGGGTGCTCCTCGCTTGCGTGCCTGTCGCCATGGCCTGCCTCTGGGTGGCCGGCGCGCAGGTGTGGACGCATGAGGGGCAATGGATTGCCAAGTCCGTCATGTTGTTTGTGGGGATTGGACTAAGCGTGACGGGATATGTCGGCGTGCATGCGCTTCTCAAGTCCGATGAGCTCGACATCTTTTTCGGCATGATCAAACGGAAGCTTGGACGATTCGCAAATAAAGTTGGAGGCGCATGACATGATCGAGCAGAGAACGGCGTTCCAAACGGAGTGGGGCTGGATCGAACTGGCCGCATCGGACACCGGAATTACATCCATCGTGTTGCCGCACTTGGATCGGGCTGGAGATAAGAACGGCCATAAGATCGCGGAGGATTCGAAGACGTGCGGGATGGCGGCATCGCTCTTGAATCAAGCCAAGCAGCAAGTGATTGAGTATCTCGACGGCCGGCGACGCGAGTTTTCTCTGCCGGTGGATCTATCGCATGGCACCGCCTTTCAACGCCGCGTGTGGCGCGCCATTCTCCGAATCCCCTATGGCCGTGTCCGATCTTACCAATGGGTGGCCGAAAAGGTCGGCGGCAAACAGTACGCGCGGGCGGTGGGGATGGCGCTCGGTTCCAACCCGGTGCCGATTCTCGTGCCCTGCCATCGCATCATCGCGCATGATGGATCGCTGGGCGGATTCGGCTGCGGCCTGCCGATGAAGCGGCGGCTCCTGAAACTCGAGGGAACGCTGCCGATTGAATGAGAGCGAATAGCTTATAGCTGATAGCGTATGGTCAAGAAATGGGATCGGATCATCTAGGTCATATGTCGATGAATTAAAGCCTCGCGACCAATTTGTCTTGCCATCAGCCATTTGCCATATGCCATCAGCGCTTGAACCGTTCATATGAAAGCCGTCCTTCAGCGGGTCACCAGAGCATCGGTCGAGGTGGATGCAACGACGGTCGGGCGCATCGATATCGGCTTGCTGGTCCTGCTCGGCGTGGCCAAGGAGGATGACGAGCGGGACGCGCTGTATCTCGCCGAGAAGATATCCTCATTGCGCATCTTTGCCGACGAACAGGGTAAAATGAATCGATCGATTGCGGACATCAAGGGCGCGGTGCTGTTGGTGTCTCAGTTCACCTTACTCGGCGAAACGGCCAAAGGGCGCCGTCCCGATTTTGTGGAGGCCGCCGCGCCCGAACAGGCAAAGATCCTCTATGAACGGGTGGCCGAGGCGCTTCGCAGCAAGGGCCTGATGGTGGAAACAGGCCGGTTCGGGGCCTATATGAAGGTGGAACTGGTCAACGACGGGCCGGTGACCCTGCTGCTCGATAGCCGGCGCGCCATCCGGCGGGAAATGCTCAAGTCTGACTAGTTTGAGGCCGAAAAGGACAGTGGCGACCGCATCGAAACTCAGTCACGCGGTATTGTTTGATATACTGGAATCAGGTATGTAAGTTCACCAGCCTAGAGGAGAGGGACAATGGGAAGCGAGATTCCCCTGAACCATCCACTGCGCCGGCTCTTTGGGACACTGACTGAGAAAAGCTTTGCCGAGCACCTGGGATGGCCGGACCTCAAGGTCACCGATTACGTTTCGAACCTTCTCGTTGAATTCACGCACACCGACCAACTCTACAAGATCCAGGATAAACATGGGCGAGCCGTCGACTCGGTCGTCGGCTTGCTCTTTGAATCGGAAGTGTTGCTCGAGGCGCAATCTCTCGGCCGCGAGCAAGAAGTCCATCGGCATATCGGAGATTTCACGCTGTTCATGACCGGACTCTTTCCCGAGTATCTCCGTCGATTGAAGAGCGCCAGCATGATTTATCATCAGGATTTCCTCGTCGATTATGTGAAGACCGGGAAGCGTTCCTACGGCATTGTCGCCACCTACGGCGGATCGGATGACAACCAAGAGTCTCCCCTGTTCCGAAAATTGTCCGAGAATTTCGAGCTCTGCGTGACCGGCTTGGGGTTTGTGCGAAACGACTTGGATCGCATGCAGGACCCTTCCTACCGTAAAGTCAAAAAGCTTCTGTTGAATTGATACGATCCCGACCCATCATTCTCGTGCATGGCGGAGCCGGGCGGCGGCCGATCTCGGCCAAGCAGGCACGCTCTCTCGAACAGGCCCTCGACCAGGGCTATCGGCTGCTCGAGGCCGGCGTGCCGGCGCTGGAAGCGGTTGAAGCAGCCATTCGGATATTGGAGGCATCCGGGTTATTCAACGCGGGCCTCGGATCCAACCGGCAACTGGATGACGTGCAGCGGATGGATGCGGCGATCATGGACGGCCGAACCTTGCGGGCCGGGGCGGTGGCCTCCATCGAGCGGGTGATGCATCCCATCACGGCGGCTCGACTAGTCACGGAACGGACGCCGCACGTCTTGCTGGTCGGCGAGCCGGCCACGCGATTCGCGCGGTATGTCGATGTCGACCCGCTGCCTCGACACGCGACGGAGCGCCGCCGGCCGACTGGCCGGCGGCGCTCGCACCCCAATGCACTCGCCGTGCGACTCTTTCAAGCGATGGCTCGTCAAAAGGTGATGCGAAAGGCAAGCGGACAAGAAACGGTCGGAGCGGTGGCGTTGGATGCATCAGGCACGGTGGCGGCCGGCGCCTCGACCGGCGGTGTCGATGTCATGCTGCCGGGCCGAGTCGGCGATACACCGTTAATCGGCTGCGGAGTCTATGCCGATGACGAGGCCGGCGCGATCTCGATGACTGGATTGGGCGAAAGCATTATCCGAGTGGGGGCGGCGAAGGAGATTGCTCAGCTCCTCGATCTGGGATGGAAGTGCTCGCGGGCGGCTGATACAGTACTCAATCGGCTGGTTCGCCGGACCGGCGGGTCCGCCGGGACGATCGTCATCTCGACCACCGGTTCTTTTGCTATCCGGCATGTCACGCCACGCATGGCCGCCGGCTATTGGGATGGAAGTGGTTCCCCGATTGTCCGCGACCGCTTTCATTAATCCAGCAGACTCCTACCCCATTGTTCAGTCTTCCCATTCTGTGGTATCCGACACAGAAGAGGCCCGGCAGCGCTGTCGGAGCGATATTTATGGATGCGGTGCTCTTTCATCTGGCATTTCCGGTGACGAGTCTCGATGAAGCCAAGCGCTTCTACGTGGAGGGGCTCGGCTGCATTCTGGGACGAGAGTCGGCGACTGCGGTCACGTTGGGCTTGGCCGGTCATCAGCTCGTGGCGCATCTCATCAGGGGAAACGCGGTCCGACAGAAGGGCGTCTATCCTCGCCACTTCGGCTTGATCTTTAGGCAGGAGGCTGATTGGCAGGCGTTGGCCGACCGGGCGAAGACTCAGGGATTGAAATTCTACCAGCACCCACGCCGGCGGTTTGCGGGAACCAGGATCGAGCACCTCACGTTCTTCCTCGAAGATCCTTCTCAGAATCTGCTCGAATTCAAATATTATGTGTACGAATCGGCGATTTTCGGCGAACGCGATTTTCTCGAAGTCGGCGACGCGGAAACCGAATAACCGTCGCTCGTATCTCGTATTTCGTATCTCGCGAACGACGAGTAACGCTTCACGAGCGACGCATCACACCCGCCGTCGTTCATCGACCCGCTCGATCCGATGCAGGATGTGCTGCTGGCGGTTGCGAAGATATTTCGTGAGCCGCATCGGATCGTAGCGACGAGGAGAAGGCAGAATCGCAGCCAGCAAGGCCGCCTCCTCCATGCTCAGCTCAGCGGCTGATTTCCCGAAATGATGGCGGGCGGCGGCTTCGGCGCCGAAGATTCCATGCCCCCACTCCGCCACGTTCAGGTAGAGCTCCAGGATGCGAGGCTTGGTCAGCTGGTGCTCCAATGAACGGGTGATGAGCGCCTCGCGCGCTTTGCGTAGCAGCGACCGCTGCGGAGACAGGTAGAGATTCTTGGCGAGCTGCTGGGTAATCGTGCTGCCGCCACGCTTGAATTCCCCTGCTTCGAGATTGTAGACGGCCGCATCCTTGATGCCCTCCCAATCGAATCCTTCATGTTGGAAAAAGGAGGCATCCTCCGTGGCGACCACGGCGCGCTGCAGATAAGGCGAAATCCTCGATATCGGCACCCACACCCATTGAGGCCGCAAGGTCCGGCCCTTTTCCTTCGCCTCGACACGGCGCGCCTCAATGAGTGCCGTCTCTTTCGGGTTGTGCTTGGCGAGCCAGGAGACGTCGGGAAGGGTTGCGAGCCAATAGAGACTGAGCAGCGCAGTCGGGAGTAGGATCAAGACCGCGCCCCAGAAGAGGGCTCCGGCCCACAGGCTACCGGTTGACTTCGCCATCGTTCACATCTATCACAGTGAACCGTCTCCTGAGTCGCAATCCGATACCGTCACAGGTAAAGCAGACCGCCCCATGAAAATCTTAACCGCGGAGTTTATCAAAAGTTGCCGTGTGCCAGAACAATTTCCTGCCGACGGCCTCGATGAAATCGCCTTTGTCGGCCGGTCGAATGTGGGGAAGTCGTCTTTGATCAATTCGCTGCTCAACCGCAAGAGTCTGGCGAAGGTCAGCAAGACGCCGGGAAAGACCCAGGCGGTGAACTTCTTCCTCGTGACGACGGCCGATCCCGTCGCCTCTAGGCTCTACTTCGTCGATCTTCCCGGTTACGGATACGCGAAAGTGGCCAAGTCGGTGCGGGCCGGGTGGGCGCCGCTGATCGAACGGTACATCGTCCGGCGCGAATCTCTCAGAGGCATTGTGTTGCTGGTGGAGTCCCGGGTCCTGGCGCCGCAAGATGTCCTGACGGTGGAATGGCTCCATGCGCTCCGCCGGCCCTTGATCGTTGCCGTTACCAAAGTCGATAAGCTGCGGGGCAATGAGCGCCGAGGGATAACGGAACGAACACGGGCGGCTCTTGGTGTAGCGCCTCACGTCCCGATCGTGCCTCACTCGGCCGACACGCACGAAGGGCGGGACGGGCTGTGGGACGCCATCCGCGACCGGATCAGAACTTGATATCAATGTAGGCTTTGTTCTTCAGGTCCGCCATCCAGGTCTGATACTGATCCTCGCTCTTCTGCTGAAACACGAGCGATCGTATTTCCGCTTTGACTTCCTCGAAAGGACGGAACTGGCGGGGTTTCTTGTCGTCCACGCGGAGGATATGCAGCCCGTCGGGACTTTCAACGACGTCGCTGATGCCGCCGATCGGCAGCGGGGCCAGGGCCTGTTCGATGGAGGGTATTAGTTCGCCTTGCCGCACCAATCCTAGGCGCCCTCCTCGCGCCGCGTTCAGCCCTTCCGAGAACCGGAGGGCGAGATCTTCAAAGTTGTCGCCCTGCTTGAGGGCCGCCACGATGGCTTCGGCTCGGCCTCGCGCCGCACCGTCGTCCTGGTTCTGAGGGCGGATGAGGATCTGGCTCAATTGATACTCTTCGGGGTACGCAAACCGATCTTGGTGTTCCCGGTAATACCGCAGCATATCGGCATCACCGACCATGACGACGCTGCGCACCTCCCGGTCCACGACCCGCATTAAGAGTAGCTCCTCCTTGATCGTGGTGCGCGAGCCGGTCGCGACTCTCTTGTCGCCTTGCTTCTTCAGCTCTTCGACGGCTTGGGAGATTTCCTGATCGGTGACTTCGATGCCTTTCATCTTCGCTGCCTGCAGTTGCAGCCGGCGCTCGATCATCTTGGTGAGCGCCACGTACTCGGCGGCTTTCAGACGGCGTTCAACATCCTGTCCCTGATACCGCTGCCTGATGCGTTCCTGCTCCGGAGGCAGCTCGCGCTTGATCTCCGATAACATGATGAGATCTGAGTTCACGATCGCCACGATGCGGTCTTCCAGCTTGGCCTGCGTGTCCGCCGGCATCAGCAACCACAGAGCGAGAAGCGCGAACACGAGCCGCCCGTTCCATCCGGCGAGCGCCGGGCGAAAGGGTCTACCTGCACACTTCAACCACGATGACGGAACAGCTCTGCGACGGGTACGGCCTATCATGGATGAATAGACATGATCAGGGGTTCGGGTCGGGACGGATTGTACACCAATTGAGGGCGGTTGCCATGGGGGTCCGGAGGGACCGGCCACGGGGAAAAAGAACCGGCGGGAATCGTCGGGGCGGCGAGCGCCAGAAGCTTACGGAGTCGAACGACTTTGGACCGTCTCATCGGTGACGTAACGAGCCGCGTCGGCGAGCCTGATCGTCGCCCCGGCTTTGAGTTCGGAGAACATATCGTCAAGCCGACTGCGGCGTTTCTCGGCCAAAAGCTCCTGCCTCAGCCGTTCCCTGGTGGCTTGATCGGCCTGAAGAATTTCCGGCTCCAGGGGGCTGACCTTCACCAGATAGTAACCCCGGTCCGTCTTCACCGGCTCGCTGATGACCCCGGGCCTGAGGCTTTGCACGATCTGGTCCAGATCGGGTTCGACCAGCCCCTTCCGGTAGGGGCCCAGATCGCCGCCCTTCACGCGGCTCTTTTCATCCGTCGAATAGCGGGCGGCAAACTTGGCGAAATTTCCACCGGATTCGACCTGGCGTTTCAAATCTTTCGCGGCGTAGATATTGGGCAACAGCATAATCGAGACGTGGACCTTCGGATTGGCCAGAAGTTGGTCGGCGTGTTTCAACAAATAGGCGTCCATCTCTTCCGCAGACACGTCCACTCTCGCCTTGATGCGGTCCTTCAGCACCTCATCAAGGATGAGCTGCTCCTTGTAGCGCTGGGTCTTTTCCCGAATCTCATCGGATTGGTCGAGTCCCTGCTTGCGCGCTTCTTGAATCAGCAATTCGCGCATGATCAGTTCGTCGAGAAACCGTCGCTTGCCGCCTTCCTTCTCATAACGGGCGCGGGTCGCCGGCGAGAGGCCGTTCCATCGCACGTCGAATTCCGGTTGGGTGATTGCCCGGCCGTTGATCATTGCCACGACCGGATCGTCTTGTTGAGACTGCGTGCAACCGGTCCAGAGCGGAGCCGAGGTACAAAGAAGAGCGAAGATCAGCGGGAAGGCCCGGCTGGCGGCGGGCCGATGAATGCTATGCAGGCCGCTCATATGTGGTCGGGTCTCGAGATGGTTAAGGAAGCCGTTCGTTATGACTTGCCTTGGTGGTATCACAGAGTTGGAGGGTTTGCAAGGTTGCGTTGAGTTCCTGAAAGAGCGATCCCCAGTCTTCATGCGGCATTCGGAGCTCGAACGACAGCGGAGAGAGAAACCGCAGCCGTTTCTTGTGCTGATCCATGAGCCGGTGGACGGATGCCTCGGGAATCTTGGCCTTGGGATCAAACGTGATGACCAAGGCGTCCCCCTGGGCGACCACCGACTGTAGGCGGAGTTGCTTCGCCAACAGGCGAATCTGCATGACTTCGAAGAGCCGTTCGACCGGATCGGGTGGCTCGCCGTAGCGGTCCTGGACTTCCCCATGCATCAAAGCGAGGTCGCCCACCTGCACGCAGGACGACAGACGCTTGTACAACGAGAGTCGTTGGTGGCTGTCCGCCACATAGGTCTCCGGGATGAAGGCGGAGACGTTGAGCTGAAGCGTCGGGTCCGGCTCTTCTTCGACGAGTTGCCCCTTGAGCCGCTGTACCGCCTGCTCGACCATCTGAAGATACAGATCGAGGCCGATCGCCGCGATATGCCCGGACTGCTGTTTGCCCAAAAGGTTACCCGCCCCGCGGATCTCCAGATCGGCTGCCGCAATGCGGAAGCCGGATCCCAGCTCGGTGAACTGCTGAATCGCGTTCAAGCGCCTTTGTGCATCTTCCGTGAGCTGCCCCTCATCAGGAATCAGGAAGTAGGCGAAGGCCTGCTCGCCGCTGCGACCCACGCGTCCGCGCAGTTGGTAGAGCTGCGCCAGTCCGAACGTGTCGGCGCGATGGACAATAATGGTATTGGCGCTGGGCACGTCGAGACCCGACTGGATGATGGCGGAAGCGATGAGCACATCGGCTTCGCGATGAAAGAACTTCAGCATCACCGCTTCCAACAGCTTGGCATCCATCTGGCCGTGGGCCATGACCATCCGCGCTTCCGGCACGAGCTCCTGCAGCCAGGCACCGGTGCGCTCCATGGTTTCGACGCGGTTGTGGACGAAATAGGTTTGGCCGCCCCGGCCCAGCTCGCGCAGGAGGGCTTCCCTGATGATTTTGTCGTTCGATCGGATGACCTGCGTACGAATCGCCAAACGACCCGGCGGGGGCGTATCAATGATGGAAAGGTCACGGACGCTTGCCATCGCCATCTGCAGGGTCCGGGGAATCGGCGTGGCGGTCAGCGTCAGCACATCGACCTGCGTGCGCAGTTGCTTCAGACGTTCCTTGTGCCGGACGCCGAACCATTGCTCCTCGTCGATAATGACCAAGCCCAGGTTGCGAAAGACCACATCCTTCTGCAGGAGCCGGTGTGTCCCGATCACGATATCGATCGCGCCCGACGCCGCCTCTTTCAAAATCGCCTTCGTCTCCTTCGGAGACTGAAAGCGCGAAAGGAGCGCAACCTTGGTAGGGAACGGCGCAAATCGCTCGGCAAAGTTGTCATAGTGTTGATGAGCGAGCAGGGTCGTGGGGGTCAGGACGGCCACCTGCCGATTTTCCTCGATGGCCTTGAAGGCTGCACGCATGGCCACTTCCGTCTTGCCATAGCCGACATCTCCGCAGACCAGACGGTCCATCGGCCTCGTGGATTCCATGTCGCGTTTGATGTCTTCGATGGCTTTGACCTGATCCGGCGTCTCCTCGTATTCGAAGGCCGCCTCGAATTCATGCAGCATGGTGCTGTCTTTGCCGTACGACGTGCGCTGGACCAGTTCCCGGTTCGCGTACAGATCGACCAGTTCGTGGGCCATTTCTTCAATGTCTTTCTTGATGCGGGCCGTGGTCTTGGCCCAACTCGTTCCGCCCAAGCGATCCAAGCGCGGCACGTGAGATTCGGCGCCCGTGTAGCGCTGTACTTGATTGAGTCGATCCAAGGGCACATATAGCTTGTCCGTGCCGGCAAACTCCAAAATCAGAAAATCGCTGTCGAATCCCTGGACCGAGAGCCGTTGCAGGCCTCGGTATTTGGCGATGCCATGTTGCACATGGACGACATAGTCGCCGACGTTGAGGTCCTCCAGTGAAGAGAGGAACGTGGCGGCCTTGGACTTGGCCGGCGGCTTGTGGCGCGCGCCCTTGGCAAAGAGTTCTTCCTCGGTGAGGACGACCATCCGCAGGTCTTGCGAGACAAAGCCCGCGGACAAATCCCCACAGAGCACGGCATAGGGACTTCGCTGTCCGCCGGATTCGGCCCAGGCGGTCGGCCTCCATTGGACGGCCGGCAAATCATGTTCCAGCAAGAGGGCCGACAATCTTCCGACCTGCCCCTGGCTGCGGGCGACAATGACGACGGGGCCGTTGGTCCTGAGCCGCTCCAAAATCTCCAGGGTCTGCGTGAAGGTGATTCCGCGAAGGCCAAGACCTACGCTCGCCGGTGTCTGGGTCGGAACGGGCACGACCGGCTCCCATGAATCATCCGGCGCCGTCACCGGGTCAAGCGCCAGGCAAGGACGGTCGGCGGTGCGATCGAGCACCTCCTCCCAGGAGACATACAGACGATCCGGGGTCGGATAGGGGTCCGAGGCCGTGCGGTCCTCGTGTCGAAGGTAACCTTCGTTGATAGCGGACCAGCAGTCGGCCGCTTCTTCTTTCAGTGCAGTGGGTCGATCCAGCACCAAGATCGGCTGATCCTCAAAATAATCCAGCAACGTATCCATGTGGTCATAGACGGAGGGCGCGCGCCATTCGGCATCGGGGGCCAAGGGCCGGAGCGCATCGGAACTGGTTTCCGGCTGGATCAGTTCACGGGCCGGCAGAATCCACGCCTCGCGCACGCGGTCCGTCGATTTCTGGGTGGCGGGATCAAAAAACCGAATCGATTCGATCGTGTCTCCCAAAAATTCCACGCGGAGCGGATCCGGATAGGCGGTCGAAAAGATATCGACGATCCCGCCTCTGATACTGAACTGTCCTGGGATCTCGACCACCGTACTGCGCTGATACCCAAGCCGTAGCAGGCCGGAGACCAGCGATTCGCGCTCGAGCGAGGCGGACGGCTTCAGCGAAAACGTGGCGGAGCTGAAGACGTCGAGCGGCAGCACGCGCTGAATCACAGCCGGGACGGACGTCACGAGGATGGTCCGCTCGCCGTCGCGTAGTTGCTGCAAGGCTCTCATGCGCCGCGCAATCAGTTCGACATGTGGGGCGGTCGACTCATAGGGCAAGGTTTCCCACTTCGGAAAAAAGAGCAGTCGGTCGGACGAGACGTTGAAGAGGTGATGAAAAAATCGAAGGTCGTCGGCCAGGCGCTCGGCCGCCTCGTTTGTCGACGTGACGATCAGCCAGGAGCGGCGTTCCGGCGATGCCGACGATCGACCGTGAGTGAGCAACGTGAGGGCCAGTGCGCCAGTCGGCCCATGCAGTCCGACAAGACAGGGTTTGCCGAGAGCCCGGTGCAGAGCGTCCCACACAGGGCCCAACCATGTGGTCAGATGTGAAGGAAGGGAAGACACTGGAATTACGGTTTCGTGGTTCGGATTCTTTGAATGAGGGTGGTGGTTGAGACGCCGGGGACAAGCGGGATCGTGCGCACCGTTCCGCCTCGGGCTTCCACGATATCCCGTCCGACGATCTGATCGAGTGCCCAGTCGCCCCCTTTGACAAGGACATCCGGTTGCAGTTGGGCGATGACGTCGGCGGGATCCGGCTCCTCGAAAATCACCACATAATCCACACAGGCCAAGGCAGCCACGACTTCAGCCCGTTGGTGATCGGGGACGATCGGCCGATCGGACCCTTTGTCGAGTTTGCGCACCGACGCATCACTGTTTACCCCTACCACAAGCACATCCCCCGATGAACGGGCGGCCTGCAAATAGCGGGTATGGCCGATATGCATGAGGTCGAAGCAGCCGTTGGTGAAGACGATTTTGTGCCCCTGGCCCCGATGGTTCGCCAGCAGGCTCGCAAGCTGATCGCGGGATTTAATCTTACTCGCCGTCGAGGTTGCAGGTTGCATATGCAGGCATCTTATGGGCAGGGATCGGTCCGAATCAATCACCCGGTCGCATCTTCTCTCTGTGCCGGCGCCTGTGCCCGGCCCGCCGTCGATTGCCGGCGTCTACGAAGCGCCCGACTTGTCCGGTAGGCCGCCGAGGCGTACGACGTTCATCCCATGTTTGTCGATGAGCTGGTCCAAGGCGGCGACCGCCTTGTCTCGGCGTTGATCGAAGAGACCTTCCGTGGCCGGGACGAGATTGGTTAAGCCGAGCCCGATGAGGCGATAGCGCAGCGAAGGGACAAACACTGAATTGAGCGCGGCGCTGATGTGCGGCCACATGGCGGGATCGTAATTCGAGGGAGTGGGGAACCGCCGTTGCCTCGTGTGAATATGGAACTGGCTGTCCTTGAGTTTGATGGTGAAGGCGGCGCTCGCTAATCCCTGCCCTCGCAGATCGTGGGCAAGTTCATTGAGAAACTCGCGCAGTATTCCTTCCAGAACAATGCGATCGCCGGTGTCCTGCTCGAATGTGGTTTCATGACTGATGCTCTTCGCCTCTCGGTCCGGTACAACGGGATCATGGTCGATCCCTTGAGCGAGCGCTTGGACGGCCGGCAGCCGGCTGCCGAACAGATGGCGCAGCGGTCCGTCAAAGCGCGGGTCAATGAGATCGCCGATCAGCCGGATTCCGATTCGACTCAAGGCTGCGGCGGATTTGGGGCCGATGCCCGGCAGTGAGCGAACGGGGAGCGGCGCAAGAAATGAGGCTTCCTCCCCCGGAGCGATGACGGCTAATCCATCGGGCTTGTGCGCATCGGCCGCGATCTTAGCCACTGTTTTTCCGGTCGCGACCCCGACCGTGCAGGTCAACCCCGTGGCTCGTCGGATTTCCTCTTTCGCGTGGCGGGCAAGCTGCTCGGGATCCGGCCGGCCGGCCTGGAGACCTGTCGTGTCGGCATAGAATTCATCGATACTGGTCCATTCGGTGATGGGAAAGAGGCGATCGGTAATGGCCTGCATCTCGCGGTGCAGCTTGGCATAGAGCGCTCGATCGGGCGGGACGAGGATGAGTTGAGGACAGAGCCGCTTGGCTTGCACGGTCGGCATGGCAGAGCGGACTCCAAAACGCCGGACTGCGTAGCTGGCGGCGAGGATGATGCCACGCGGGGCCGGTCCTCCGACCGCAACGGGCTTCCCAGTGAGGGATGGGTCGGCGACGATGGCGGCCGACGCGTACATCGCATCGATATCACCGAAGAGAATCTGTCGCGGCCAGCGCGCCATGCATTACCGGTTCAGGGATCGAAGTCCAGCACCAGTTGGCTGTACGAGCTTATCGTTCCTTGTCCTGCGGCGTGCCGCTCCAGTTCTTGGAGCGGTCCCCGGCAGACGCCGCAGCGGTGCCGGCGTGGTTGGATCGTCCGCCGCCGTCGGCGGTACGTGTATCCACATTGTCGGCACCGCCAGACATAGCGGGCAAGCGCGTCGATTTCCCGCTCAAGAGAGTGATAGACCGTGATCTGAAGGCCATCCTCATTCATCCGGCGCATCATCCGCCGAAAATCCGTTCCGTGATTCGGCCGCCGCTTGAGAAGATCGTATTGCCATTGATGGATCATCTCGTGGGCCAGCGTGGCGATCAGTTCGTCATCGCCTGGCTGCCGGCGGCTGTACAGTTGGCGGAAGAGCGGCAGGGACAAGCGGATGACCCGGCGATCGCGATCGGCATGGCTTGCGTGGGTCATTCTGGTCCGGGGACCGTAGCGGCTGTAGAAGAGTCCCATGGAGGTGGTCAATCGAGAGCTCCACAGAATGTGAATAGGGGGGAGGGCATTGCGAAAGTAGCGACGATTGAGTTGTGCCCATGTGGCTTGAAGATTGTGATGAAAGAGTTCCGGACAGGGCGATTTCATGGCGGCGGCTGTGTTGGGGCCGTTCCTTTTTCAGCGGCCTTTCAGCTCTTCCAGGACCGAGGCTGCTAGGAGCGGCACCATAATCTCGTGGTGTCCCGTCAGGGCATACCCTTTGCCGCCCTTCTGGGTAGGACGGCGCACGACGTTGGTCAAGGGGCGGTAGTGCGAGAGAAAATCCATGTTCACAGTGGTGATGTCGCGCAGCTCGTAGCCCAGATTTCTGCCCAGGGAGACCGTCTTCAAGAAGACTTCAGGCAGAATCACCGCCGAACCGACGTTCACATAGACACCGCCTTCCATCTCGGCGACGACCGCCGCCAGCCGGCGAAAATCCATCAATGAACAGGCACCGATGGCCGCGCCGTCGGCGGAGGGATGCATGTGGATGATGTCCGTTCCGAGCGCGACGTGGACCGTGACCGGTACGCCGAGGCGCGCGCCGGTCGCAAGCAGGCTCGTGGCGCGATGGGGAAAATCAGTCTTGTGACTCAAGATATAGTGACCGAGCGCTTCGCCGAGTCCTTGTCCCGCCTTCATGCCTTGCACAATGGCTTCATTCAGCATCCGTCCGGTTTCCTCGGCCATCCCGAACCGGCCTGAATCGATCTCAGCGTCCACTTCTTCGGATGTGTGGCCCATCAAGGCCAATTCAAAGTCGTGGATGATGACGGCACCGTTCATGGCGACGGCCGACACGATTCCTCGTTCCATCAAATGAACGATGATGGGTCCCAGGCCGACTTTAATGACATGGGCACCCATCCCCAAAATGACCGGGCGTCGCCGCCGGTGCGCGCGGACGATAGCCTGCGCGACTTCTCTCAGCGATTTGACGGCCAAGATGTCGGGGAGGGAGTCCAAGAAGGCCCTGAAGGACCCCCCGCGACGCCAAACCTTTGCCAAATCATCCAGTTGGACTTTGCTGTGACGGCGCTGAAGCGGATAGGTCTTGAGCCGGGACACGTCGATCGGTTTGGGAAGGCCGGGACCTGTGCGTGACCGAGTGGGTCGTTTCGGACTATTTGGCAAAGACGTGGTCCTCGATCAATTCGCAGAGGACGTGGCCTAGGGTCGCGTGGCATTCTTGAATGCGCGCCGTGACGGTGGAGGGAACGATGAAGGCGTAATCGACCATGGCCGCGACTTTGCCCCCTGTTCCGCCGGTCCAGGCGATGGTGAGCAGGCCGGTCTCGCGCGCGGCCGCGACGCCCTTGAGCACATTGGGCGAGTTGCCGCTCGTGCTGATGCCGATGGCGATATCGCCCTTCCGGCCGTGAGCCAGGACCTGACGGGCGAAGACTTCCTCATACCCATAGTCATTGGCGATGCAGGTGATGGCCGCCATATCCGTGGCTAACGCCAACGCAGGCAAAGGGGCGCGGTCTCGGTGGTAGCGGCCGACGAACTCGGCGGCGATGTGCGAAGCATCGGTGGCGCTCCCGCCGTTCCCGAATAATAAGACTTTGTATCCGTCGCGGACGGCGCGGCCGATCAATTGTGCGACGTGAGCGATCTTGTCGGCATGCGTGCGGGCAAATTGCCGCTTGATCTCGGCGCTTTCGTCGAAGACTTGAATGATGCGATCGGACATGGAGCGGATTGTAGGGAAGGAAGGAGGGGGTGTCAAACGGCGCTTAGATAGGGATGTCGCCGGATGGAAGGCTGTGTCGCAGAAGACACCTCCAGGGTTACCCAACTACGCCTTGCTCGCTCGAATCCTGTAAACTCGACCGCGACGGTCTCACACAGTACAGGATTCGCCGTTGCCACGGCAGAGCAACGGCGCAGGCTGCGGCAAGTTGGGACCCACCCCCTTCGGCAATAGGCGACAAGCCTCCCATCCGGCCCCATCGTCTATTTCGGCGTTGCCTTTTCGATTTATGGTGAGCAGGACGCGTCGGCTCGGCAACGCCGGAGCACAAAATAGCTCTGATGCTCGCGGCGGCGGTCTGGTCCTCCCACACAAGCCCTTTTATATGGTGAAGTCGGCAGGTGGCTCTCCTGCCCCTTGTTCGCTCCATAGACACAGGGGAAAGCGATGGGCTCGCAGCGGCAAGTTGGGACCCACCCCCTTCGGCAATAGGCGACAAGCCTCCCATCCGGCCTTTACCAGCCATACCATGGCAATTATTGTCAGAGAGGTATGATTTCAGTCGAAGAGAGAGATGAGTTGTTTTTCTGGCACTTCGGGGGCTTCGTCATCAAATGGCAACAGATTCTCCAAATTACGCTTATCAAATCTAAAGCGGCTACCCTGCAAATATCCTTCATTCAGCTCGACCGCGATCCACTTTCTGCATTCGCGCTCGCTAGCTTCTCCAGTCGTATTGCTCCCGGCAAATGGGTCTAGTACGACATCAGAAGGGTCTGTTAAGAATCGAATAAAGAATAACGGGATCTGGATCGGAAATCGTGCAGGATGAGGCTTTATCCCCGTTTTCTTGCATGCTTCCAAATAATAACCATTGCTATCGTTGTTTCCAAAAGATAGCAAATTTGACGGGATTGCTCCCCCATTATCCCGAAATTTGTTTGTGATCGTATGACCTGATGGCCGTTCTTTGGGACGATAGCCTCGGGCGAGTAGGCGTTTCATGTCCGGGCTATATTCGTTCAGAACTTTCTGATTATTGGCTTTGGGATGGGGCGTTTTTGACAGCCACCAGATGCAATTTACCGAATCCTTTACACGGATTTTGCGAACTGTGACCCATTCCGCCGGTGAGGGCAGCTTAGCGGGATTGTACCAATAGAATTCTTGAGCGAGGTAAAAGTGTCTTTCCTTGCACAAGGAAAGAAGTAACTCAAAATGGTAAAGTGACCGGGTAGGTTTCCCTTGCTGCCAACATCCTCCTAAGTCAATCACCAGGCTTCCATCTGGCCGTAAAACTCGAAAAAACTCCCCTGCAAACTCCATGAACCAGGAGACATATTCTGCCTGGGACTTATTGCCGTACTCCTTTTTGAAATGAAGTGCGTATGGAGGAGAAGTAAGGATTAAATTGACCGACTCAGAAGGCATTCTACGCATTATCGCAAGTGAATTTCCAAGATAAGCGTGCCCAAGAGGAGTGCTATAAAATGGCGTGAAAGGCAATTTCATGGACGTTGAGACTTAGAAGGCATGCTATCCAGGCGCTCATTTATAGCGGCTTCTAAAGAGGAATGCCAGGGGGGTTCTGCTATAAATGGCACAGGTTGCATTATCTTTAAGCATTCCATTTCACTAGGCCGAACTTCCAGTTTGGAAGTGCACACAAACAAGTATTCCCAACGGTTAGTGTGATTGAACAGACAGGCTGCAAGGATATCGAACTCGTTCCTTCTATATCCCCGTGTGTTTGTTCCATCCTTCGAGTTCCGTGTCTTTTGTAGCTCTATCTTATAACGAGGAGGAGAGCGAAAGAGTTGACCGCTCCGTATGTTCTTACATTCGATTTTTAACTGATGGCCCTGGCATTCCACGAAGAAATCTGGCTGTCCATCCTTATCTGTCCATGTGAACCGTGTCACTAGGCCTTCCTCTTTCAGGCGGTCGAGTTCCTTCAGAAGAAAATACTCTGCGAGCTTCCCTTTGACATCGATTATTGCCCGGAATCCTTTCTGTATGGCAGAGAGAATGTCAGTTGCATCCGCATTTAGCGCATGCTCAAGTGGATGGCTACGCATTACTCGCGTCCCTTGGAAATAGAGCGCGGACTTCGACGCCCAGTGCGCGAGCAATATCGGCGATAACCGTTAGCGTGACATTTCGCTCTCCACGCTCAATACCGCCGATGTAAGTCCAATGACGGCCTGCACGATCCGCAAGCTGTTCTTGAGTCCATCCCTTCCTAATTCTCAGTTGTCGGACCCTAATACCAAAGCATTGTTGAGGGGATTTCATGCCGGAAGAAAACCAGAAGGGAAGCTTATCAGTCTAGAGACTATGAGTAGTGTTGTTTAGTGAGCCAAGGGGTGGTTTGAGATGAAACGGAAGGTTGCCTCAGAAGGTAACGAACGGGCTAGTTGATGTGCACGTTGGGCTCAATATGTTGCCTAGGCCAAGCATGATGCTTTTTTTCTCAGGATGTTATTTGCTGGCTGGCGAACTCGGCGGGCGTTTGCTGATCATGTTCATCGCCAGGGCGAGCATGGAGCCGACGTCGGCAACATTGGCGGGCAAAACGAGCGTGTTACTGCTCTTGGCCAGTTCGCCGAACTTGCCGATGTATTGCTCGGCGACGCGCAGTTGCACCGCCTCGTAGCCGCCTGGAATCTGGGTGGACTCCGCCACTTTCCGCAGGCCCTCTGCCGTGGCGGACGCAATCGCCATGATCGCTGCTGCCGCGCCTTCCGCTTCATTGATTTGCTGCTGCTTCTTCGCTTCCGAGGCCTTGATCACCTGCTGTTTCTCGCCCTCCGCCTGATTGATCGCCGCATCCCGTTCGCCTTCGGAAGTGAGGATCACGGCCCGCTTCTCGCGCTCCGCGCGCATCTGTTTTTCCATTGCGTTCAGGACATCTTTCGGCGGCGTGATGTTTTTGATCTCGTACCGCAAGACTTTGATGCCCCACGGCTCCGAGGCTTTGTCCAGCTCGTTCACGACCTGTGTGTTGATGTTCGTCCGTTCCTCGAACGTCCGGTCTAGTTCGATTTTGCCGACCTCGCTGCGAAGGGCCGTTTGGGCGAGCTGCGTGATGGCGAATCGATGATCGCTGATTCCATAGGAGGCGCGCTCGGGGTCCAGAATCTTCAGATAGATGATGCCGTCCACCGACACTTGCACATTGTCGCGGGTGATGCAGATCTGCTCCGGGATATCGATTGCGGTTTCTTTGAGCGAGTGCTTGTATTGGACGGTGTCGATAAACGGGACGAGAATGTGGAATCCCGCTCCCAACGTCCGTGAATAGCGTCCGAGCCGCTCGACAACGTAGGCGCTCTGCTGAGGGACAATGCGCGCCGTCTTCGCGATGACGAGCAGCACCAGCAGCGACAGAACAATGACGATAAACAGTCCACCGGTCATGGGGCCTCCGCTAAAAACAAAAGAGCTTATAGCCTATAGTTTATGGCGAGTGGCACAAACATCCAGAACAAGAGCATATGGCGTATGGCTGATAGCAGTTACGAATTTAAGAGCTTATGGCCAATAGCGTATAGCTTATGGTAGGAGACAAGATTAAAAACGATATGCTCACCAGCTTCGTTCCCTGCTTCTGCTATATGCAATAAGCCATGAGCCACAGGCTGCCCATTTTGTGCTTGTGCCATAAGCCATAAGCCATAAGCCATAAGCTCTTCGTTCTTGGCTCGTGCCATAAGCCATACGCCATAAGCTACATGCATTCCATCACTCACTCTCAATCCATAAGGTAAGACCCACGACCTTTGACACTCGGCCGCGTTGTCCCTTGCTCAATGGCGTTGCGCCGGTGTTTTTGGCGCTCCAGACCGTGCCTCGCAATTCGGCCTTGCCCTGTTCCCCGGGCGCAAGGCCATCGAGAACCAAGGCCGATTCTCCAATCAAACTGTCCACCGTGTCATTTTTCGGCACATCCAGGTGTGTCAGCCGGCGAAGGGGATTGCGAAAGATCACAAGCGACCCGACCGAAAGCAGAGAGAATAGGAGCCATTGAGCCCATTCGGCCTGCACGATTTCAAATCCCGTCAAGGCACCCACGATCAGCGCGGACAATCCAAAGAACAACACATAAAACCCTCCCGGCGTCATGACTTCGATACCGAGTAGAATTAGTCCCAAGAACAGCCACAGCCACCAGATCATGATCGGCGTCCCAAATTCATCCACTTCCGAGAAGTACTTGCAAAAGTCTAGGCGTCTTTGCGTAGAGCGTCAAGAAGAGATCGCGGACCCGCATTGAAGTGCCGCCGGGCCGATGTTATAGTCCGGCGATATGCCTGCTGATACAACCATCAAAGCCTTGCTGCTCGCCTTGACCGATGCGCCGGAACCGGCCGTGTATGTGATCAATCGCCTGAATCCGGAACTGCTCTGTTTCTTCGTGCCTGAAACGATGAAACACCACATCGATGAAGCGGTGCAACCGAAGATTCACCAAATGCCCAAGCGCTGGGATTGCATCGTAACGCCGAACGCCGATGACGTGATGACATGCCATCAGGCCCTGTCGCGCACGATCCACGAGCTCTTTCGGACGTGGGAGGTGCAGGCGGGAGAGGTCGTCGTCGATTTGACGGGGGCGACCCCGGCGATGGCGGCCGCCTTAGCCTCCGTGAGTCTGCCTTGGACGTCGCGGCTTGTCATGTTGACCGATGTCCGGCCGGATCAAGAGCCGGATGACAGCGCCGTCTTTATTGAAGAGAAGCAGAAACTCTGGCTCCAAGGCAACCCATGGGATGAGGCGGCCCAGTTCGCCAGGCGGGAGGCGTGCGACTCGTTCAATCGCGGCGCGTTTCGCTCTGCCCGGGTGCAATTCCACAATCTGGAAATGCGGGTCAGCGGGGGACAGAAACCGCTGTATCGTGCCTTCGCCGATTTGTCCGACGGCTATGGCCTGTGGGATCGATTTCAGTATCGCCCGGCGTGGGAAAAGATCAAGGGAGCGGTGAAGGCGCTCGATATGGCGTCCCTGTGGGGCGGCCCTCCGGGACTCAAGGCGTTGTTGCCGCCGATCAAGGCGAACAGCACGTTTCTAGAAAAGCTTGTGCTCGATCCTGCCGAAGTCAAGGAGTTGGTCGGGTTGGACCTGTTGGCCCACGCCCATCGTCGCGCCCAGGCGCATCACGACGGCGAGGGGGCCATGATGGTGCTGGTGCGAGCCTTGGAAGCGCTGGCACAGCGGCAATTGTTCAAACAATACGGCGTCAAGACCTGGGACGTTCGACCGGACCAGCTGCCGCAAGCGTTACAGGAGACGTGCCGAACCTGTTATCTCGACGATGTAGACGGAAAATACAAACTGCCGCTGCAGAGCCAGTTCCGCACGCTGGCCGGGCTCGGTGATCAAATGGGACAGGTGTTTCTGCGCGAGTGGCCGAAAATGAAGCCTTTGCTGGATGCTGCGAACCACGCGGTGCTCGGCCATGGATTCGAACCGATCAAGATGGAGCGATTCCACCAACTCTACGACATTGTCTTGAAACTGACCGGCGTCGCCGAATCCTCACTGCCGAAATTCCCGACGCTGAACCTCTGACCAGCGTATGGCGTATAGCTGGTAGCATATGGCACAAGCTACAGAAACCCCAAGACCGTATACCCTGTGGCGTATAGCGCCATAGCAAACTGAGAAAGATGGATAGTGGGCTTTCGGTTTGAGACTCTAGAAATTTGGCACATGTCAAAGGACTATGCGGCGAAGGTATATGCTGTAACTTCCGGGTTCCCCAGGCACGAAGACTACGGATTGAGATCGCAATTGCATCGGGCGGTCAATTCGATAGGGCTCAATGTCGCAGAGGGTACAGCCAACAGCTCACATAAGGCGTTCGATCATTTCTTGGAGATTGCCTTGGGTTCGGTATTTGAGGTTGTGGCTGGAGCTTTTCTCGCTATGGATCGAACCTACATTACCAAAGATCAACACGATGCCTTGTATCAGGACGGTGAGAGATTGGCGAAAAGTATAAATGCATTTAGAAGCACACTTCTGCTGTCTTGAGAGGGTGAACAAGCATAAGCCGTAGTAACAGAGCATATGGCGTATACCTTGTCGCAGAGACCAGAAGTCTCGAACTGCTCTTGCCCTATGCCACATGCTATCTGCCATAGGCTCTTAGGTCTGTGCCATACGCCATAAGCTATACGCGATAAGCTCCCCCATGGACATCCGCATCTACTACGAAGACACCGACTGCGGCGGGGTGGTGTATTACGCCAATTATCTAAAATACTTCGAACGGGCGCGGACACACTATTTGGAGGAGCGCGGCTTGTCGGTCGCGGGCCTCATTGAGCAGGGCACGCAGTTTCTTGTCGTCCATGCAGAGATCGATTATCGCTCGCCCGGGCGGTATGGTGAGACGCTGACCATCGAGACCAAGCTGGCGGAAATCGGCCAGGCATCGCTGACCTTCGCGCATGTGATCCGCGAACGAAACAGCCAGAGAATCGTCGTCGAGGGTTCGGCGAAGCTAGTCACGGTTGACGACCAATTGAAGATGAAGCGCCTCGACCAGACCATGCTCGCTGCGCTGCAAGTTCCGGAGACGACGAGCTGATGGAGAAGCTGGGGACATGGCTCGCCGTTGCCGGTGTGGTGATCGGCTTTATCGTGCTGGCCTGGCTGTTGTTCTCCGAGAACCCGAAAGACAAGAGAAACAAGAAACCGTGATCAATGTGGGTGAGCGTTTGCCTGTGCGTAGAAGCGGGCCGGAACGCCGAACGCCTCGTACAAGGTGAGCCATGCGCGGCCGCTGAAGAAATCATCCGTTCATGCGAGCTTCTCGAGAGCAAAGAAATGCCAGCGCCAGGGCTCGAGTGACACGTAGAGCCCCGGCCCGAACATCTCATCTCCCTGGCGCTCATACTGTTGTCCTGAGAATGGGTCCGTCAAACGCCATCGTTTCCCCGCCATGTCGGGCCATGTGACGCGGACCAATCCCTGAGACGAAGCGGGCGAGAAATTCACGACAATTACACAGCGGGCCGCCTCCCTCTTCCAGCGCCACGCCAAGAGATTGCGACAGCTTGGGTTATCGGGCCAGCCGGTACACTCGCACAGAGACCATTCGCCGCTCCGGAATGGTTCGTGTGCCGTCCGCTGAAGCAGGAGCCGGTAGAAGCGCTCAAGATCAGCATCCGGCGATTCTTCCGGCCGGCGGGCGAGAAAGACCTGCAGTCTAGTTCTGAGTCCTTCAAATTGTCCCTCGTACAGAAGCTTGGTGCCCGGCAGTGTCAGGATGATCACGGCGGCGGCTCGGTGCTCGTCCGGCTCGAATGTCGAGGCAGCCCGCGGTTCATCGTGATTCTCTAAAAAGCGAACCAGTTTCGACTGATATGCCAGATCGGCACAGAGGTGCTGCCGCACCCCGTTCACATCGCCGTGCTCCATTCGATCATACAGCCGCTTGTCGTAACAGTAGTCGAATCCCTGTTGCTGAAGCTCCCACTCAAGATCCCAGTAGGCCTCGGCCATGAACATGAATTGGTTGTGACCTCTTTTCACGGCGGTGATAAGGTCCGGCCAATATTCGGTGGACGGTTTCGGACCGGCTCGCTGTCCCCAGGTCCGTTCAAAGATTGAATTGATGAACAGCATGGACATATCGCAACGCACGCCGTCGCATTGCTCTGCTATGCCGGATACGGTATCAATCGCGGCCCGGCGCAACCCAGGG
>DATFFC010000076.1:0-28649 GCA_035250505.1 Nitrospiraceae bacterium
CCCTCCTTCTCTCACGTCTGTTCCGGCTCCTACTCTCAGCCATCGGCCACTCCCTATCAACTCTTCTGTGACTCACCGATCGAGACATGAGACGGTCTCACGCGCGATCATCTTCTCTTCCTCTATTCCCGCCACACAAACTGCCGGCTTGGACCCAGGCCCGCTGATGCGGACTACTGTCCCGGCTCGAATCTTGTCCGCCGCCTCATTGGCCGCTTCATCCAAGATGAGGCCGCACCATTCCATGCCGGAACAGATCCATGAGCGGACCTGAGGGGCATGTTCGCCGATACCACCGCTGAATACAACGGCTTCTGCACGACCGACCGCGGCAAGATACGCAGCAAGGTACTTCCGAGCCCGGTAGCAAAATGTCTCCACCGCCAGGCGCGCGCCCCGGTGGCCTTCTCGTGTCGCTTGCAAGAGCGTCCGCATGTCGGAGGAGAGACCGGACAGTCCCAGCAGTCCCGATTGCTTGTTGAGCATGGATTCCACATCCCCACAGGAGACGCCCGTTGCCGCGGCAAGGAATCCCACGAGGGCCGGGTCGATGTCGCCGCATCTGGTCCCCATGACGAGCCCCTCGAGAGGAGTAAACCCCATCGACGTGTCGATGGATCGCCCACCCCGGATTGCAGCGGCGGAACATCCGTTCCCAAGGTGGAGAGTGACCAGATCGACCGCGCCGGCCGGTTTGCCGATCGACTCGGCATACAAAGCTGCGCAGGACGCATGGGCCAGCCCATGAAACCCGTACCGGCGGATATGAAAGCGCGCGGTGAGTTCACGCGGAAGCGCGTAGGTGCGGGCGTATTCCGGCAAGCCATGGTGAAAGGCTGTGTCGAACACCGCCACCATCGGGACTCGCTCCCCCAACATGGCCCTCGCCCGCTGGATACCGGCCAGACCGGCAGGATTGTGCAACGGAGCCAGTTCGGCCAGTTCGGCAAACCGGGACAGGACGTCGGCATCAATGCGCACGGCTTCCGTGAATCGATCTCCCCCGTGGACGATCCGATGCCCCACCGCGTCGATGCGCATGCCGACAAGGTCCAGCAGCCGGCCCACCGCATCTTCATGGTTTTTCGATTCGACATGTTCCGATCGGTGGCTCTCCCCTTCCCGGAACCTGAGCGTGGCCCGATTCCCGATGTCGGCGACCGATCCCGCGCAGAGCGTTTTCAGCTCCTGAGAGGCGGAGGAGCCGGCCGCCTCAAATAACGCACACTTCACCGATGAACTGCCGCTATTGACCGCAAGCACTCTCATGTTGATATTCCAGCTTGATATTTCAGCTCAACAAGCCCGCGGCCGCACCTTCCACCCGAAAATTACCCTTTGATAGCGGACGCCATAACAAGTACAATGGGCAGTGTTTCCTGCCCCGTGAAATCCCTAGATCCTTTAACGGCGCGCCTAGGTGAACTTATGAAACCCCGAGTGATCATCGCGGACGACCATGCTCTCGTTGCAGAAGGAGTGACCAAGCTGCTGGAACACGATGTCCAGCTTGTCGCCACCGTAGCCGATGGCCGGGCACTGGTCCAAGCGGTGGAAAAACACAATCCGGAACTCGCCTTGGTGGATATTTCGTTGCCGTTGCTGAATGGACTCGACGCCTGCCGGCAATTGAAGAAGTCCAATCCTTCGGTCAAAGTGATTATCCTGACCATGCATCTGGAGAAGCATTTTGTAACGGAAGCCTTTCGGGCGGGCGTGTCCGGCTACGTATTGAAGCAATCTGTCACAGATGAGCTCTTGTTCGCAATCAAGGAAGTGCTGAAAGGCAGGACGTATGTGTCACCGCTGGTCACCCAGAGTCTGGTGGATCAGGCTCTTCAGCCGACGCCCTCCACCGCGCCGGTTGAGCCGGTCGTCCCGGCCGGCAATCTCAGCCTGCGCCAGCGGGAGGTGCTGCAGCTGGTTGCGGAAGGGAAGTCTACAAAGGAAATCGCCTCGACGCTCAACGTGTCCATCAAGACCGTGGAATTTCACAAGACGCGGATTATGAAGGAATTAAAGCTGCACAGCACTGCGGAATTGACGAAGCACGCCATCGCGATCGGGCTGGTGTCGATCAACGAGGCCGTAACTTCGAATGCTCCTCGCCCATGACGCTCGGCGGCGGCACCTCCGCCCGCAGATCATGAACCGAGGTAAGGCCCTGAGCAATCGCATATTTCGTCAAGTCTGACGCGGTCTTCAGCCCCAATTTCTTCGTAATATTGGCCTTGTGAAACTCCACCGTCTTGAGGGACACGTGAAGGGATTGGGCGATTTCTTTAGCGGCATACCCGCTCGCCAGCAGTCGTAAGACCTCGACCTGTCGATCCGTCAATCTCGTCGTAAATCCTTCCGGTCGCATCCATTGATGCTCCACGATCTCTCTCACTTCCGGTGCCACCTGAGGCGAGACATACCGACGGTTTGAGAGGACCACCCGGATGGCGTTGACGAGTTCGGCCGCGGCGCACTGTTTGAGGACGTACCCATGTGCGCCCCGACGGAACGCCTCGCTGATGTAGACCGGCTCGGTCATCATCGTCACAAAAATCACCTTCACGTTCGGCACGAGCTGTTTCAGACGCTGAGCCGCTTCAAATCCGTTCAGCCCCGGCATGGACACGTCCAGCAGGACCACATCGGGGTTCAGACGCGGGGCCATGTCGAGCAGGGCCTGGCCGCTTTCCCCCGTGCCGACGACCGTGAACTCGCTCTCCAGCAGTTGGCGCATCCCTTCGAGGACCAACGCATGGTCGTCGATCAGGAGAATGCGGGCTGGATGCATAGAGGACATGGGGTGACCCTACAATATCGGCTTGTCTCGGCGCAGTCAAACGACCCGGATCGCCATTGCACGGGCTGGTGCGCTTCCGCACGAGTCGGAACTTTCGGTTCAGAGTAAGTTTATGGCATGTCATTTCATACTAGGGGGACCCCCAGTACGCAGGACAAAACCGACTCCTTTATGATGCGCGGCATGATCGACGACAAGAGTGACGCTCGTCCTGAATCCGGATTGTTTCAGGAATCGACGCCGGAGGAACAGCAAGGGCTTCTCGAAGGAGAAGCGCGGCCGATCCGCGACGTCATGAACCGGGACGTCGTCACCATGGATCCTCAGGAGAGTCTGTGGGAAGCAGCCGAAACGTTCCGCCGTCGTCACGTGCAAGCCGCCGCAGTATGCGCGAAGGGGCGCTTCATCGGCCTGGTGACCGAGCGCGACATTGCCGTGAAAGGCGTGGTCAAACCCGGGAGCCCGCGCAGCATCCCGGTCAAGGATGTCATGCAGACGGAACTCCCTTCTTGTTCCGAGAACGAGATGCTCGTCCGAGCCATGCGGTTGATGATGGAGCATCGCGTACGATGGCTTCCGGTTCTCGATGCAGAGCGACAGGTGGTCGGCCTGCTGTCGGCCGACCAGGCGGCCGGTTCGGTGAGTCCGAAAGCCGCCGAAGCGTTGCTTCAACGGCTGCCGCCGGGACACTAAGAATGGAATCATTGATCAGTGGATCATTGGACTATTGCACCAATGGATCATTACACCATTGCACCGATCACCTGCCGCAATCATGTTTAAACGAAAGGGCTCCAACATGAAGCAGGATACTTTTACGATGGACCTCAAGACCATTCGCCAGCGGGCACGGCAGCATATCGAAGAGGGCGCCAAGACGCCCGGCTACAGAGCCAAGGTGGACACGGTCCTCAAACTACTCAATGAGGCGCTGGCAACCGAACTGGTCTGCGTCCTCCGATATAAGCGACATTACTTTATGGCGGCAGGAATGAATTCCGACAGCGTCAAACAAGAGTTCCTCCAACATGCCACCGAGGAGCAGCAACATGCCGATGAGATCGCCGCCCGCATCGTTCAACTCGGCGGGGAGCCGAACTTCTCACCGGACGGCATTCTGACCCGAAGCCATTCGGAGTATGTCGAGGGGAAGACGCTGGAAGACATGATCAAAGAGGACCTCGTCGCGGAACGAGTCGCCATCGACAGCTACCGCGGGATGATCGACTACATCGGCAACGACGATCCGACGACGCGCCGGATGCTGGAAACTATTCAAGCCAAAGAAGAAGAGCATGCCGAAGATATGGCCAGTCTCCTGGCCCAGCATTGATCTGGACGCATTGACACCGTGATTCATCGGATTGCCGCGCACAAGATCCGCCCCGGGCGCTCGTACCCGCTGGGCGCCACGTGGGACGGAGAAGGGGTCAATTTCGCGCTCTTCTCGGAGAATGCGACCGCCGTCGAGCTGTGTCTGTTCGACCGGGCCGATCAAGAGAAGGAAAGCCATCGCATCCGAGTCGAGGAGAGCACCAACCAGATCTGGCACATTTACCTGCCGGAAGCGAGACCGGGACTGCTTTATGGGTATCGCGTGCACGGCCCGTACGAACCCTCGGCCGGCCATCGCTTTAATCCCGCCAAGTTGCTGATCGATCCCTATGCCAAGGGCCTGACGGGCGACGTGCAGTGGTCGGACGCGATGTTCGGTTATCGAATCGGCGATCCGGAGGCGGATCTGTCTTACGACGAACGGAACAATGCAGCGAACGTCCCCAAATCGGTGGTGATTGAGCAGGCGTTCACGTGGGGAGACGATCGGCCGCTGCGGCGTCCTTGGAACGAGACCGTTATTTATGAAATGCACGTGCGTGGATTTACGAAGCGCCATCCGGATGTGCCCGACGCTCTGCGCGGCACCTATGCCGGTCTGGCGACCAGGCCGGTCATCGAGTATCTTCAAGCGCTGGGCGTGACGGCCGTCGAATTGCTGCCGGTCCACGCCTTCGTGACGGACAAACACCTGCTGGACAAGGGACTCACGAACTACTGGGGCTACAACACCATCGGCTATTTCGCACCCGATCCGCGCTACGCCGCGCAACCGGAACGGGGCATCTGGCAGTTCAAGACGATGGTCAAAACGTTTCATAGCGCGGGCATCGAGGTGATTCTCGACGTCGTGTACAACCACACGGCCGAAGGCAATCATCTGGGACCGACGCTTTCCTTCCGAGGCATCGACAATGCCACCTACTATCGCCTTGTCCCGGACAATCAGCGTTACTATATGGATTACACCGGCTGCGGCAACAGCCTGAACGTCCGCCACCCCCGCACACTGCAACTCATCATGGACAGCCTCCGCTATTGGGTGCAGGACATGCACATCGACGGATTCCGGTTCGACCTGGCCTCCACGCTTGCCCGCGAGCTTCATGACGTCGATCGGCTGAGCGCGTTCTTCGACATCATTCATCAAGATCCGGTGCTGGCCGGGGTCAAACTGATCGCCGAACCGTGGGACCTGGGCGAAGGAGGGTATCAAGTCGGCAATTTTCCACCCGGCTGGGCGGAATGGAACGGCAAATACCGGGACTCGATACGGCGGTATTGGAAGGGGGACGGCGGACAAGTGGCGGAATTGGGCTACCGACTATCCGGCAGCAGCGACCTGTACGAAGGCAGCGGCCGGCGCCCGCATGCGAGCATCAACTTTGTCGTGGCACACGACGGATTCACGCTCCATGATCTCGTGTCGTACAACGGCAAGCACAACGAAGCGAACGGTGAAGACAATCGGGACGGAACGGACGACAATCAAAGCTGGAACTGCGGCGCCGAGGGGCCGACCGACGACTCGGCAATCATCGAGCTCCGCCAGCGCCAAAAGCGGAACATGCTCGCCACCCTGTTTCTGTCTCAAGGCGTGCCGATGCTCTGCGTGGGCGACGAAGTCGGGCGCACTCAGCACGGCAATAATAATGCGTATTGCCAAGACAACGAGATCAGTTGGTTCAATTGGAACTGGTCGAAGTTGGATCAGGCCTTGCTCGATTTCACGACCTTCCTGATCGAGCTACGCCAAAACCATCCGGTGTTCCACCGGCGGCAATTCTTTCAAGGACGCCGCATCCACGGAGCCGAGGTCAAGGACATCGCCTGGTTTCGCCCGGACGGAAAAGAGATGACCGAGGAGGATTGGAATCAAGGGTTCGCCCGGTCTCTCGGCGTGAGACTGTCGGGCGATGCCATCGCGGAGATGGACTCCCAAGGCGACCCCATCAAGGACGATACCTTTCTCCTTCTGCTCAACGCCCATCACGAACCGATCACGTTTATCCTCCCCGCCCATAAGCGCGGCGTCCGCTGGGAATTGGTCTTCGATACCAGAGACGGCCTTCCCTCCAGGGCCCGCAGCCAACATCTCAAAGGTGGAGCGTCTTACGATCTCGAACACCGCTCCATGGTCCTCCTGCGCCTTCGCTCTCGATAGAGACTTGAGGCTGCCGCTTGGTGCGGCGACCTGCTGGGGAGCGGCCCCCATAGAACTAGGGCTTTGTCCAGTCGTCCCCCGTCTCCTTCCACAGTACAACCGTACTGTGCCCGCGGCTCTAAGCTGTCATACATACGAGGAGGAGGAGAATTACCATGAACGCAGATCAATTCAAAGGGAAGTGGAACCAGTTCAAAGGCGAACTCAAGAAGAAATGGGGTAATTTCACCGACGATGACCTGACGAAGATCGAGGGCGATTATGACAAGTTCAAGGGATCGCTGCAGGAGCGGTACGGCGACCAGAAAGAGGAAGTCTCCAGATGGGTGGATGATTGGTATAACCAAACGAAGTCACCGGCCGGAACGCAATCGACCCGCTGACCGACTGATAGAGAGGAGGTCCGCATGCGGAGGTCTCATAGAACGCGATTTGTGCTTTGTATCGCGCTGGCGCTGATCGGCTCTGGGCCGGCGGCCCACGCGGGAACAGCCTCCGCTTTGAAGATGGCGCGGACCGATACGGCCTCGGCAGGCAACCCCACCCTGGTGCTCATTCTCAACCAGGACCAGTTCGCCGGAAACTGGAAGCAGTTCAAGGGAGACCTGAAGCAGAAATGGGGCAATTTCACCGACGACGATCTCTTATACATCGAAGGGAGCTACGACAAGTACGAAGGGAAATTGCAGGAACGCTACGGCGATCGCAAAGAAGAGATCAAACAATGGACGGATGATTGGTTCAAGCGGCATGACTTCGACAAGGAGAAGAAGGGCGGGTCTAATGTCCCTTAGGTCGCATCATTCAGGACGATTCGTCGGGACATCGTTGAGTGGCAGCGACTCTGCGAGTGCTGCGGCAGCGTTCACAACTGATCAGATTGGGGCAAGGAGATCGTTATGTCCTGCTTCCGGTTCACACTGACGCCGCTTCGATCGACCTTATTGGCTGCCGCGGCACTCGCAACGCTCTCCGAACTCTCGGCTCATGCGGCGTATTTCTTCGATGACGTCGACAAGAGCTTGCTCTCCATCGGTGGCCGCGGCACCTATTTCGACCCCAACGACGCAAGCCCCAAATGGTACGGCGGCGCGCAGGTCCGCTTGCATCTCGGCCAGATATTCGCGATTGAAGGATCCGCCGACTATCGAGAGAAGAAGTACGATACCACCTTTACTCGGTCATATCCGGTTCAAGTATCAGGCCTGATTTATCTGTTGCCCGGGAAGCGGATCAGTCCGTTCATTCTCGGCGGCGGCGGCTGGTACTACACGCAGGTCAAGGGACCGGGCGGACTCGATGATACGCAAAACCGCTTCGGCCTGCACGCGGGCGGCGGCCTGCAATGGATGCTCTCGCATCATTGGTCCATCGATTCGACGTACCGCTACATTTGGCTGGAGAAAGTGGAATCTCGGGACCAGAATCTCGTCGAGAAGGGGTATGAGAACAACGCGCACATGGTCACGATCGGCCTGAACTTTCACTTCTAACCGTGAAAGCCGTATGATGCGCCGGTCAAGGATCGTTGTGTGCGCGATTGCCCGGCGGATAATAAGAGCCGGTCCCGTTCTCGGCTTTGTTCTGGTCCTGACTTGCACATCGGCGTTCGGCTCCGATGATTCATACATCGCCGGCTATGCCGCCGCGGTGCTCGAGCATGAGTTCAGCATTACGGATGCCGTAATCCAGGTCGATGACGGAGTCCTGACGGTCACCACTAAGTCCATCGGAGGTGCCGATCAAGGCAAAGTAGTTTCGGCGTTGAAGAAGATTCCCGGTGTCCGCCATGTGGACGTGAGGCTGAAATCTCCCGAGGGGCCCTCTCCCGCGGACGTGCGCGAAGAGGGAGTGCAAGAGTCGGAAGAGGGAGTGCGGACGGCCATTCCCGGTCCCCAACCTAAATGGTTGCCGCGCGGCTTATTGTTCTCACCCCTGCATGCCGACCCTCGCTGGCCGCACTTCTCGGCACTGTATCGAAACTTTACGTCGGGCTTGAACTTGTCCGGAGTGTTCGCCGGGAACTTCGGGGAGACATTCTCCATCTACCGCAATAAGGCGATTTTCGGCGGAGAGTGGGATTTCGGCGTCCAAGCGGGAGTGTTCAGCATCTTCGACGTCAGCAAGAGCTCAATCGACCTGATCAATGCGGACTATCTCGTCGGGCTGATATCGAGTTATCGCAATGGTCGATTCTCAGGATTTATCCGGCTCCATCACCAAAGTTCGCATCTCGGCGACGAATTCATTCTGAACAATCCGGGGGTCACGCGTATCAATCTCAGTTTTGAGGAACTCGATGCCAAGCTATCGTATGAAGTGGCGAGATGGCTTCGCCTCTATGGAGGCGGTGGGGTTCTGGTCCATCGATATCCTGCGATCGGACGGGGAACCAGCCAGTGGGGACTCGAATTGACCAGTCCTCGGACCTATCTTGGAGGGCGGCTTCGTCCGGTCGCCTATGCGGATTTTCAAGCTAATGAACGATCCAACTGGACCATCGCCCGTTCGATCATGGCCGGCTTTCGGTTTGAAAATGCGCGCATCGGCGACCGGCAGATTCAGCTCTTGGCCGAGTATTTTGCCGGTCCCTCGCCGGACGGCCAGTTTTACACGCAAAAGGTCGAGTGGATCGGCGTGGGAATCCACTTCTATTTTTAACCATTTGGAAAGGGCAATGACTCACTGATTCACTTCCTACGAGGGTCTTATGGAAAAACAATGCGCCCATCCCTCATGTACCTGTCTTGTTTCGCCGGGTAAGGAATTCTGTTCGGATCAATGCCGCACCGCGCAGCCCATTACAGGGGGGCAGTGCCGGTGCGGGCATGCAGGATGTCGGTCGGCAGGATCACATCACCAAGGAGGCTGATATGTTGAGTTGGGCTGTGACATTTCTGATTATTGCCGTGATCGCAGGTGTGCTGGGGCTGTCCGGGGTAGCCGGAACGGCGACGCACATCGCCTATGTGTTGTTCGTGGTGTTTCTGATCGTCGCGGCGGCCAGTTTCCTAATGGGCCGGCGCCCCCCGGTGACATAAGGCCGCCGGGAGGTTTACCGATCATCACTCAACAAGCAGGCGAGGCCGTCCCGCTGAGATCGGCGGGACGGTTGCGTTGATCATTACCCATTCCTTGGCTCCATTGCCCTCATCAGGCCGCGCTCAGAAACAAGCCGCTCCTCCGGTTGCCGGAAACCACGGCGTACCACGGCATTGACTCGATCGTGCTCACGACCGGAACCTCGACGATCGAATATGAAAATTACCGACATCTTGCTCTGGGGCGAAACGCGGGTACCAGACGACCATGGTCGGGCCGGAGCCTGAAGACAATGTCCAGCTCAACGGTTCCCTCCAGCCCCTCGATGTACCGGAGCACGCTGCGGAACGGCATCAGCGTCGTCGATCTCTCGGCTTCCGGCAATACCGGCAGACAGTCCGTTACCGTGACAATCCCTGTATCCGTTTGAAATTCCGTGACGAGGACCGCCGTGGTGTCTCGATAGAACCGGCGGGCGGCGAACGGCCGCCGGGGAGCGACCGTAAAACGCCCGCCTCGCCAATGATCCAGCAGACGGTTGAAGCAGGAAGGGCCGTCGAATTGCGGAAGACAGAGCCAATCAATGGAGCCGGTCTTGGAAACGAGAGCCGCCGTCCTGGAATCCCCGATCAGCGCGTAGTCCTCGATGTTGGAGAGAGCCGTCATCGACGGGAATGAGTACGGAATCTCACTTCAGTCCAGCGACTTCCCGGCGACGTTTCGTCCAGTCACATGCTGAATTACTTGCGGCAGGTCTTCCGCTCGATCCTTCGAGACAAATGCCGATGAGCCGGCGGCCCGCATGGCGCCGGCTTCTCCTTGCCCATACTGGATGGAGAATCCGATCACCAAGGCCTCCGGCAGGGCCGCCTTGATCAGGCGGGTTGCTTCGACGCCGTCCAAGCGGGGCATGTGAACGTCCATCACGATCACGTCGGGGCGGAGGACCGAAGCCAATTGCACGGCGGTCGCACCGTCCGCGGCTTCCCCGATGACTTCAAGCGTCCGGTATTCTTCCAACAGAGACCGTACTGTCCTGCGCACGGGGGCGAAATCGTCCACGATGAGCACACGCAATGGATCTGGGTCCTGCGGAGTGGGTACCACATTCATGGGTTCGTCTCATGAGCGCGTATGCTCTAGTATCCCACGAATGCATTTTTGCGCTACTCGGACGATTCATGGGGCAGATTTCCCTATGTGAACTGCGTAGGTCCAAGCGGCTCTTCTTCAAGAACTTCGGGCCATCATCGCGGAGGTCATCGCCTCATAGAGCTGGTCCACCGCGCAATCCTTCGTGAGGAACGCCGCAGCCCCGGCCGTCTTGACCGCCTGCTCCATGTGGCGGCTTTCATGCACGGAAAGCCCGATTACCACCGTGGCGGGATGAGTCAAGCAGATGCGCCTCGTCGCCTCGACTCCGTCGAGTTGCGGAAGACTCAGATCCATCACGACCACATCGGGACACAGGGTCTCGGCCAAAGCGATGGCTTGCAGCCCATCTCCGGCTTCCGCCACCACCTCGACATCGCGATGGTTTTCCAACAGACTTCGCAAGCCTTGCCGCACCATTGCATGATCGTCCACCAGCAACACGCGGAACTTCGCCTGCTGCTGAAGTTCTGCGTGTTGAGTGCTGAGTGCTGAGTGCTCGTGATCGTGAAGCGTATCTCGCGAAGCGTCGTTCGCTTGCGAAATACGAGATACGAACGACGAGAGACGAGGCGGCGGCTCAACAGAAGACACATCGCCGGCCCGCGCGCCGGGGAGCGGCATGATCAGTGAAACGGTCGTTCCTTGGCCGGGTCGCGTCCCGACTTCCAACCGCCCGCCCAAGGATTCCATCCGTTCACGGATGCTGAATAATCCGAACGTATCCTGCGAGGCGGCGGTCTCCTTCAACAAGGATGTGCTAAACCCACGCCCTTGATCCATAACCGTCAGCCGCAACTCTCCATGGTGGGTCTGCAGCCGCAGAGAGGCTCGATCCGTACCCGCATGTTTCACCACGTTCAAGAGGAGTTCGCGTGCCGACTGAAAGAGGAGGACGGCTTGGTTTTCTGTTAAGTTCAACATCCCCGCCTCAATCGTCGCGCTCACCGTCAGACCATGCCGGAGCATCTGCGCCCCAAGCCATTTCAGAGCCGCCGCGAGCCCGAACTCGTGCAGCACCGGCGGGCTCAGTTGGGCCACCAACGTCCTGGTATACGTGAGGGATTGGTCCAGCATGGCGTCCACCTCGCCCAGAACGTCCGACTGCTTCGCCGCCGAACGGGCATGCCGCGCCTGATTCACTTTCATTCGCGTGGCGACCAGCAATTGCGCCAAATAATCATGCAGCTCCCCGGCCACGCGCCGGCGTTCGCGCTCTTCGGCGATGCTGAGATCCGAGGCCAGCTTGCGCAGACGATTTTGCGAATGAACCAATTCCCGCGTCCGGCCGGCCACGCGATGCTCCAGATCCGCATTCAACAGATGCAGTTGCTTTTCCGCCTCCTTCCGGTCGGTGATGTCCACCAGCATGTTGATGCCCCCCACGACCCTCCCCTTGTCGTCACGCAACGGCGTCGGATACGGCATGAACCAGACGCGCCGGCCGTCCGGCCTCTCGGCAATCAATTCTTCGTCGCGGATGACGCGGTTCTCCCGGAGTGCAACGGCCATCGGCCATTCCTCCCGGGACAGCGGCGTCCCGTCCGGGCGAAAGAGTCTCCAGCTCACACACCAGCGATCGATGCCCAATGCAGGCGTGCGACCCGATAGTTCAGCAGCGGCGGGATTGAAGTGTGTCAGGCGGCCTTCCACATCGGTCGTGTAGATTGCAGCCGGCAGCGCGTCGATCATTTCGCGGAAACGCCGGTCGCTTTCCCGCAACGCCTCTTCGGCCCGCTTCCGCTCATCGATATCCTGAACGACACCGATGACATGTTCGAGCCGTCCTCCCGCATCCCAAAGAAGAGCGAGGTAGATCGAGACCCATAACGAACGGCCGTCTCGCTGCACCAGACGTTGCTCAATCGACACATCCGCCACGCCGCCCAGCAACAGGCGGCCCATCGACTCTTGATTGCGTGCGCGGTCCTCCGCATGCGTGAGATCCAGCAACTTGCGGTGGAGCAGCGCGTCGGCCTCCTCGCCGAGCATGGTGCACAACTTTTGATTGACTTGAAGCAGGTGTCCTTCCGGACTGATCAGGCACATGCCGACGGCCGCCTGATGAAAACTTGCGCGAAAACGCTCCTCGCTTTCGCGGACGGCCATCTCGCGCATCTTCAGTTCCGTAATATCGCGAATCACCCCGGTCATGCGGGGGCCCTTGCTTGCGTCGCTCTCCGCCGTTCTGCCGCGGTCCGCCACCCACCGCACCGAGCTATCCGGCAAGACCAAGCGGAACTCTTCATGGTAATCACTGCCTTCCCGAACCGCCCGCTGAATCGCGGCGACCACGCGCGGCTGATCCTCCTGATGAATCATGGCAAAATACTCTTTGCCCGTCCGAAGCGTCACTCCGCCTGGCAGGGCCAACACACGGGAGGCATTCGCGGATTGAATCAGCGCGTCGTTGTCGGGCGTCCAATCCCAGGCGACCATATCGGCGGAATCCAAGGCGTATTGGAGCCGCTCACGCGATTCCCGCAGCCGGTCTTCTGCTTGTTCTCTTCCGGTGATGTCCGCAAAGACGGCCACCGTGCCGGCGCGCTGAGCGGCGCCGGTCCGGAGAGAACAGATCTCGGCCCGTACCAGCGCCGACGTCCCATCCCGCCGGCGCAAGCGAAAATCGAACTGTTCGGCGCGGTCATGCCGTCCGATACGCTCCCGCGCCTGCGAGCGGTCTTCGGGAAAGCAATAGTCATAGAAGCTCTTCGTCGTCATTTCGTCGCGGCCGCAACCCAGGATCTCAAGCATGCGTCGATTGACGAACAGCGTGCCTCCCTGTTCATTCATCACCCAGATGCCCTGTTGCGCCATCTCTGCAATCAGGCGATAGCGTTCTTCCGTTTCACGCAACTGCTGCTCGGCTTGTTTACGCTCGGCGCTTTCTCGGGCGAGGTCGTCGGCCAGGCGGCGGTTCTCCGCTTCACGTGAATGGAGGCGCAGCAAAGCATCGACGGAAGCGATCAACTCACCCGGTTCGACCGGCTCATTCAAATAGCCGTCGGCTTTCAGGGCGCCGGGTTCCTTCTTGACACGGGCGCCGGCCTCACGCCCCGATACCAGCAACACCATCATGCAGGCCGCAGTTTGGTTGTCCTTTAATAAACGGCAGACGTCCGCCCCGGACATGTCGGGAAGCGTCCCATCCATCACGATCACTGGTGACCGATGAGCCGCGCCCACGCGCAGCGCCTCTTTTCCGCTTCCGGCTTCGAGCACCCGATACCCGGCGCGAGCCAGAATGCCGCTTCTCGATCGCAAGATCGTATGATCACCGCTGACGTTGAGAATTGTGTGAGTGCCACCTTCTGCCATGCAGCCCTCCCGACGTGGAAATCCGAATCGACTAAATCCGCATTTCGAAATCTCAAAAACTTAACTTCATAATTTGAAACACTGAATCATTTCGGATTTCGTTGTTCGAAATTCAGTATTTCGAAAGTGGGCGCACCTAGTCTACGACTCCAGGCCGACGGCTTTTGACTAGGCGAAGCCCTAGTTTATGACTTGGGTATTCCTACGAGGACCGGGACGAGAGTCTCGAGTTTCGAGTTTGGAATTTGGAGTTTTTTGCCTATCCTGCGTGTCCCAATGCGTCTTGAATGGCGACATAGAGTTGCTGAACCGCGCTCTCCTTGGTGAGGAAGCCGGCTGCCCCGGCGTTTCGCATCACCCGTTCGACTTCAGGATTGTTGTGGACCGAGAGACCGACGACGGCGATGGTCGGCTGCTCGTGCCTGAGCTGTCGCGTCGCTTCGATGCCGTCCACGCCCGGCATATTCACGTCCATCACGATAATCTCCGGCTGCAGAGATTGCGCCAGTCGAATCGCCTCTTCCCCGTCTGACGCTTCCCCCACGACCTCGACATCGGCATAGGCGTCTAGCACGCTTCGCAGACCCTGGCGCACCATCGCGTGATCATCAACCAAAAGAACGCGGATAACCGCGTTCTTTTGGAGTGCGGAGTGCTGATGATCGTGAAGCGTATCTCGTGAAGCGTCGTTCGCTTGCGAGATACGAGATACGAACGACGAGAGACGAGGCAGCTGCTCACCAGAAGACACATCGCCGGCTCCCGCGCCGGTGAGCGGCAAGACCAACGTGGCGGTCGTACCGCGACCCGGGGACGAATCGAGATCAAAATCGCCCCCCATGGCGCACATTCGTTCTCTGATGCTGAAGAGTCCGTACCGCGAGGATTCCGACGGCGCACTGTCGGCCAGCAGGACCTCCTGCAAGTCAAATCCGCGCCCCTGGTCCTTCACCTCGATACAGAGAACCCCGTCGGCCTGACCAACCCTGACCACCGCACGATCGGTACCGGCATGCTTCGAGACGTTGAGCAACAGCTCGCGCACCGATTGGAACAGCAAGACCGCTTGCTCCTCCGGTACCGAGACCTCCTCGACGTCGCTTTCCACCGTAACGCTCATTTCGTGGCGACGCATCTGCTCAGCCAGCCATTGCAAGGCCACGATCAATCCAAAATCACGCAATACCGGGGGACTCAATTCGGCGATCAGCGATCGCGTATAGGTCAGCGCCTGGGTAAGCGTCGAATCCGCCTCGGCAATGAAGTGGATGGACGATTCGCCCAAACCGGAGCGCTTGGCCTGATTCAGCTTCAACCGTACGAAGACGAGCAACTGCGCGAGGTAGTCATGCAGGTCCTCGGACAGGCGCCGGCGTTGGCGCTGCTCGGAAAGATTCAGTTCGGTCGCGAGCGCTCGGAGGCGGACTTGCGACCGCACGAGTTCCCGGGTCCGCTGGTCGACCCGCTGTTCCAGCTCCTGATTGAGTTTTAGCAACCCCTCCTCCGCCCGCTTCCGCCCGCTGATATCGATCTCCGATCCGACCATCCGGAGGACTTGACCCTGGTCGTCCCACACGGCCCGGCCACGATCATGGATCCACCGATAGCTGCCGTCCTTGCAGCGGCTGCGGTACTCACATTCGTACGACGGAATCCTTTTGGCCCAATACAGTTGAACGGTCCGCATGACCCGCTCGTAATCGTCCGGATGAATGTGCGAGGACCATTCTTCAGCATCGTCGCCGATCTCGTCCTCCGAATAGCCGCGCACCGACTTCCACCGGCTCGAAAGAAACACCTTCTTGGACCGGGGGTCCCAGTCCCACATCCCGTCCGTCGAGCCGTTGACTGCGAGTTGCCAGCGTTCCTCGCTGGCACGGAGCGCCTCCTCTCCATGCTTCCGATCGGTGACATCAAACGTGAGTCCACTCAACCGCACGGCACGCCCTTGATCGTCACGATCGATTTGACCTTTTCGGTTCACCCACCGGACCGTGCCGTCGGGCAACAAAATGCGGTACTCAAAGTCCTGCTCCCGCGCCTCTGCGATGGCTCGTTCATACTGCACCTTCACCTGCTGGCGGTCGTCAGGGTGAATCCGGGCCAACCATTCCTCCACCGAAGGCTCGGTGTCGCGATTCACGGCAAACAATTCATAGTAGGCCTTGGACCATGTGAGCCGATTCGAGCGCAGGTCGATTTCCCACAGTCCCGCCTTGGCGGCGCGCTGAGCGCGCAACAAGACCTCTTCCCGGCGACGGATCTCCGACAGTAACCGCACCCGCTCCTTCGCCATTGCGGCGTAGTCGCAGACGGTCTGAATGAACGTCACGTCATCCGCACCGAATTCATCTTTCGATTTGCTGAGGACGGATAAGATACCAAGGCACCGTCCCCCCACCGTCAATGCATGGGACGAGTACGCCCGGAAGCCTGCCTGCCTCAGTATCACGGCTTGTTCGTCCGGCGCATCCGGCGGTTCAGTCGACGACCGGCCCGGCGCTCGTCCCGACCGGCCGCATGGTGCCGGGCCCGTTTCAAGCCGCCGCAACAACGCCGCCGCCTGATCGGTCATTCCCGACCACGCCTCCAGTTCGGCTGTGCCTGCCGTCTCATCCAGGGAATATGCGACATACCCGTCCAGCGCCAGATCGCGGCGGATCGTCTCGTAGACGGATGCCATCATGGCGGCGGGCTCTTGCACTTTCATCAGCGCGTCGCGCACGCTCGCCAACAATTCGAGTCGTCGATTCACCGCCTGAGCCGCTGGGCTCATTCGGGTCCCCCGGCCCGCTGCCTTGTTTCCGCCCAGGTTCAAGATGTTGTTCATGAGCTCACGATCGCACTTCGGGATTGTTCAACGGGACTTGATCGATCCCACGGGCATAGGGCTGCCCCGAAACCTGAGCCTCGGATTTTACCCAGCTCGCGGCAAACGGCACGTTACTGTATGGGGCAATGTTGCGGCCTGCTACTAGGAGAAACCCTTGCCGGCGGTATATGCGGCGGGACTACGACGGCGTCCGGTTCTTGTCGATGACGGCGATGATAATCAGCCCGTAGGAGACGACGCGGAGCAGGTAGATAAAAGGCTCACTTTCCTGAGAGATCACACTGAGGCCCAAAACGATCCGGACCAGAGCCTCCACTGTCAGCGCGACGGCAAAAAACAAGAACAACCGATCCTGAGTCGTGCGCCAAAATTTTAGGAAAAACAATCCGGCTGCGAGTGAGCCGACGGCTATCCCGCCTAGGACGAGGCTCTTGACCACCGCAGGATCCACAGTGAACCTATTCGCTATTCCACACCAACCCGTAGAGGAGGACGCCGACCGCCAGGAGCGCCAGCCCATATCGCCAGAGACTTAAATCAATGTCGGGAAATACGAGCTTATCGAGCACCAGAAAGATGTTCGAAACGGTCGTTAGGACGAAGAACAGGCTGCTCCAGAACAGCAATGCATAGCGGCTGCGCCGATATGCCGCGAACAACAGCCAGGCGCAGCCGAGTGCCGACAGGGCGCAAAGTCCGTAGATTGCCGCCGCGATCATGAGGGGTCCTTTTTTCGCAGTTTAAAGGCATCAGCAAATTCCTGGACCCGCAGTCGAGGCTTCTCGTGGATCAATTTCGTGATCGGGACCAAGTGCTGGGCATATTCTTGCGCCACCCGATCCGCAATGGCCGAGAGTTCGGCAGAGGAAGGCCGGTAGCGATACTGCCGGACCGCTCCTTCGGTCGTGATGGCGTACCCGTCATCGCACAAGCGGCTCAACAAGGACACGACCTCTTGCGGCTCGAGATAGAGCCTCGCCGCCACTCCCGCCACGGACCAATCGGTATCTGCATTCTCACGCAACAGCAAGAGTGCTTCGAGATGGGCGATCGAATCGATACGCTTCAACAAGAACCGGCGTACGTCTTCGGGAATGACGTATGGTGCCATGACTCGCGTCCCAAATGATTAGCGAGCCCTGGAATCAGGTGATGGGCCACCCCTCCGGTTCACCGCTCAGCCCGCACTATTCATGAGGGTTCGTGACGAAACCGCAGAGACGCCAGGCGAGGTCCACGTCGCGCCGGATAAGGCGCGGCAAGTTTGTGGACGCCGGCGAGTCGGTGAGCCGGCCGTGTCTTGCGCGTGGAGACGCGAGGGCCCGAGGCATACTTGAAACAGTATGTTGAGGGCCCGAGTGGCGAGCCCGCCCGCCTGGCCGCGTAAAACCAGCGGCCAGGCTTGTCGCAGCGGCGTATCGGCAGTTGCAGTAGAAGGCTTCATGAATAGTGCGGGCGAAGCAATATGGTTGGAGTCGCAGAATGGTCGAGAAAAAGCGGGTACTGCGGGCCGGGCTTCACGGATTGGGCTCCGCCGACGAACTCATCGTCTTCTCCGCCGCCTGTCTTCCGGCATGCTCCTTTACCGAGGCAATAATCGCCTCATACAACCGATCCGCCGCCGAATCTTTTGAAACATAGCAACTCGCGCCGGCTTGAAGCAGAAGCGGTTCGACTTGGCTGGGGTTGGCAAAGGAGAGGCCGACCACCACCACGGATGGCCATTCGATTTTGATCCGGCGGGTCGCTTCTATGCCGTCCATCTTCGCCATGTTGACGTCCATGACGATGACGTCCGGGCGGAGGAGCCGGACCGATTCGATCGCTGCCTCGCCATCGGCCGCTTCACCCACGATCGAGACATCTTGATACGAGTCCAGGACACTGCGCAGTCCCTGTCTGACCATGGCATGGTCGTCGGCCAGCACAATGCGAAGCGGGCCGGCGGCGGCGGGGAATGTGCTCCGTTCGTCTCCTGTGGATTTCTTTTGAGGAGTCTCGGCGCCTTTCGGAATTTCGTCATTCAGAGGTTCCAATTCGACAGTCGGCCCCTTCGGCGCGGCGGGCCAATATGGGAGAATCAGCCGCGCGCAGGTTCCTTGCTCGGGTCGGGATTCAATCACCAGCCGCCCGCCCATCGCTTCCATTCGCTCCCGCACGCTGAAGATTCCAAATCGCTTGCGCTCCCCATCCAGCCTCGACAGCTCGGCAGGATCAAACCCCTGGCCCCGATCGGTCACCGTGATGGTCAATTCTCCCTGTTCATTGGGCTCGACCGCCAACTCGGCCTGCCCCGTTCCGGCATGCTTGAGGACATTGAACAAAAGTTCCCGCACACATTGGAACACCAAAACCGCCTGGTCGTCGGGAAGCACGATGCGGGGAAGATCCTTTTGAACGGAGACGCTGAGCCCATGGGTCTTCATCTGATCGGCCAGCCAACCGAAGCCCTCTACGAGCCCGAATTCCTGAAGGGCCGGCGGCGCAAGTTCGGCCACCAGCGACCGGGTGTAATTCAAGGAATCGGTAATGGCCTGGTCCGTCTCTTTCAACAAGGCCGTGGCCTTCTGATCGGAGAGGTGAGGCGACGCTTGGCGGATTTTCATCCGCATCAACACGAGCAATTGGGCCAGATAATCATGCAATTCGCCCGCGAGCCGTTTTCGTTCCCGCTGTTCGGTCAAGGTCAACTCCGTCGCCAGATCCCGCAACCGCTGCTGGGACCGGACCAACTCCTCCGTGCGCTCTTCCACGCGCTGCTCGAGTTCCACCGCCACTTCGCGCAGTTGTTCTTCCGCCGCCTTTCGCTCCGTAATATCGCGGGTCACCCGAGCGAAACCGGCCAGCTTGCCCGATTCGTCTTTCAGGGCGGAGATGACCACGTTGGCCCAAAACACGGTGCCGTCCTTGCGCACCCGCGTGCCCTCGTCTTCATGCTGGCCCACCGAGGCGGCGATTTGCAGCTCCAACCCCGGATAGCCGCGCTGAATCGCCTCTTCCGTGTAGAAACAGGAGAAGTGCCGGCCGATCATTTCGTGCGCCTCATATCCTTCGATCGCACGCGCACCCGGATTCCAACTCGTCACAATTCCTTCGGGGCTCAGCAGAATGATGGAATAATCCTTGATGCTGTTGACCAAGAGGCGAAAGCGTTCTTCTCCGTGTTTGACCGCTTCCTGCTTCACCCGCTCCCGCATGCGATACAACTCGACGAAGACGGACACTTTGCTCTGCAGGACTTCCGGCACGACGGGTTTGAATAGATAATCGACCGCGCCGCTCGCGAGACCGCGAAACACGTCTTCATCGAGCTTGTCGACCGCGGAGAGGAAAATGATGGGGACATAGCGTGATTGGTCGCGTTGCCGGATGAGTTCGGCGGTTTCGAACCCGTCCACCCTCGGCATCCGCACATCCAGCAAGATGACGGCGAACTCATGCCGCAGCACCTGGCGCAACGCCTCCTGTCCGGAATCCGCTTTGATGATGATGCGCCCCGGACCCGCCAGGAGGGACTCCATCGCCATGAGACTCCTGGCATCATCGTCGACCAAGAGAACCTTCGCCGCAATGTCGGTCATAAGGCCTCGCGCATTAATTCGTCGCTGGTTGTTCGTATCTCGTGAAGCGTATCTTGTATATCGTCGCTCGGATTTTAAGAGTACTGGGCGCTCACCGAGACACGGCCGTTTCACAAAGACACTGGGTGCTCACCGTCTCGCACCCGTGCGCAAACTTGAGACGATTTATTCATCGTCTCGCGCACCTCGGCGGCGTTCACAAACGTGACGCGCCTTATTCGGTGCGTCGTGAACCTCGCGGGCGTCCACAAAATTTTAAGACACTGCCGGCTCACCGCCTCGCCGGCGCGCACAAACATGGCGCGATTTATTCATCGCGCCGTGCGCCTCATTTATGCTTCGCGCCGCGGACCTTCACGCTTCACGCTCGATTGATCGCTTTTTTCGCCCGAACAGCCAGATTCTCAAGAGCGCCAGCAATTCGTCGGTGTTGACCGGTTTGGCGATGTAATCGGATGCCCCGGCCTGCAGGCATCGCTCGCGGTCTCCTTTCATCGCTTTCGCGGTCAAGGCCAGGATCGGCAAGAGTTTCAGTTTCGGATTATGCCTGATCTGTCTCATGGTCTCATAGCCGTCCATCTCGGGCATCATGATATCCATCAACACCATATCCAGGTCCTCGTCTTGCTGCACCCGTTCGATGGCTTCGCGTCCGGTCTCGCAACCGATCACGTCCATTCCATGCCGCTCGAGCAAACTGGTCAAGGCGAAAATGTTCCGGATGTCGTCGTCCACCACGAGGACCTTCTTGCCGATCAAGGCATCATCGCTTTGACGCACCCGCTCCAGCATGCGCTGCTTTTCCGGGGACAATTGCGCCGTCACCAAGTGGAGGAACAGCGCCGCTTCGTCCAGCAGCCGCTCAGGAGACTGCACCCCTTTGAGCACAATCCCCTGGGACAGCTCCCGCAAGTGAATCTCTTCCTCTTCGGACAGGTCCCGGCCGGTCGAGACGATCACCGGCAACTCTTGGAGCGCGGGGTCTTCCCGCATCCGCTCCAACAAGTGGAACCCCGACATGTCGGGGAGTCGCAAATCGAGCACCGCGCAATCAAACCGGCGCTCGGACAGAAGCTGCCAAGCCTGCGTGCCGTTGTCCACGGCGGAGATTTCCACGTCCGGATGGCTCAGCAACTCGACCAGGCCCTGGCGTTCGATCTCATTATCTTCGACCAGCAAGAGTTGTTTCGGCCGGCTTCTCGTGAAATCCAGCAGGCGCCCGAAGGATTCGCCTAGGACTTGGGTGGTGGTCGGCTTGATCATATAACCGAACGCGCCATGTCCAAGCCCATGAAGACGCTCTTCCTCGACGGTCAGGATCTGCACCGGAATATGCCGCGTCTCCGCATCCTGCTTCAGATGGCTCAAGACCGTCCACCCTAACATGTCGGGCAGGAAGATATCTAAGGTAATGGCTACGGGCTTGTACTTTCTCGTCATGGCGAGGGCCAGTCGCCCGTGCGCCGTCACGAGCCCCTTGAATCCCTTTTCTCGGACCACCCCCAGCAGCACCCTGGCGTAGTGGGGGTCGTCCTCTACGATCAGCACCGCGGGATCGCCCGGCATCAGCGTCTCCCGGTCATCCGGAATGTCTTCCAACTGATGCGCCTGCTGCACCAACAGCTGAGCCTGCTCTTGCAGCGGGGATCTAGGCGCCACGAGGTGCGAGGCCACTCCCATGTAGGACTCCGGAAGATATAGGGTGAAAGTGCTGCCTTCATCCGGACTGCTGACTAAGCGAATTTCCCCGCCCAGCAGCATCGCCAATTCTCGGCTGATCGCAAGTCCCAAGCCGGTCCCGCCGAATCGTCTGCTGGTGCCGGCGTCGGCCTGTTGAAAGGCCTCGAACACGATCTTCTGTTTTTCGACCGGGATGCCGATTCCGGTATCGGTCACCTCGAATGCCACGACGCTCGGCACGGTCCCGAGCACGGCGTGATCGTGACTCCAGCCCATCGCGGCGCGTCTGATACGGAAGGTCACGTGCCCGTGAGACGTGAACTTGAAGGCGTTGGAGAGGAGGTTCTTCAGCACCTGTTGGAGGCGTTTGAAATCCGTCACCATGCTGCGCGGCAGGCTGGGGTCGATGTCGATATTGAATGGAAGCTGCCGGCCTTCCGCCACATGGCGGAAACTGCGTTCCACCGCTTCCCTCACCTTCATGAACAGAACTTCTTCCGGCTCGACCGTCACGGTGCCGGACTCGATCTTCGAAAGATCCAGAATATCGCTGATCAAGTTCAGCAGGTCGGCACCGGCGGCGTGGATGTTCTTTGAGAATTCCACCTGTTTGGAAGACAAATTGTGATCCGGGTTCTCCGCAAGCTGCTGTGCCAGAATGAGAATGCTGTTCAGCGGCGTGCGCAGCTCATGCGACATGTTGGCAAGGAACTCGGATTTGTACTTCGACGCGAGCGCCAGCTCTCCGGCCTTCTCCTCGAGGGCATGGCGCGCCTGTTCGATCTCGCGATTCTTCCGTTCGACCTCGGCGTTCTTCCGTTCGACCTCCGCGTTCTGCTCGGCCAATTGCTGAGCCTTGTTGCCCAACTCCTCATTGGTCTGTTGCAGTTCCTTTTGTTGCGCCTGGAGTTCGGTCGCCAGATTTTGGGACTGCTGCAGGAGGCCCTCCGTCTGCATGGTGGCTTCGATGGTGTTCACCACTACGCCGATGGTCTCCGTCAACTGCGCCAGGAACGCGATGTGGGTCGGCGCGAATTCCGACAACGACGCCAGCTCAATGACCGCCTTCGTTTGACCTTCGAACAGAACCGGCAACACGATCACGTTTCGCGGTCGCGATTCCCCCAGCCCCGACCGGATACGGACATAATCGGCGGGAACGTCCGTGAGCAGAATGCGTCTCTTTTCCTTCGCGCATTGCCAGACCAGACCGGCCCCCGCAACCGCATCGCGGGTTTTAGCATCGTCCGCTGCGCCCGCATAGGTGGCCAGTGTCCGCAACACGGCTTGCTCTCCCTTCGCCTCGCGCTGATAGAAGGCGCCATACTGCGCGTTGACGAGCGGTGCCAACTCCGTCAGCAGCATATCGCCCACCGTGGTGAGATCACGTTGGCCTTGCATCATCCGGGTAAACTTCGCCAAGTTGGTTTTCAGCCAGTCTTGCTCGGTGTTTTGATCCGTCGTGGCCCGTAAGGTGCTGATCATGACGTTAATGTTGTCCTTGAGCTCCGCCACCTCCCCTCGCGCCTGAACCTGGATTGATCTGGTCAGGTCTCCCTGCGTCACGGCGGTTGCGACCTCGGCGATCGCCCGTACTTGGGTGGTCAGGTTGGCCGCGAGGAGATTCACACTTTCGGTGAGATCCTTCCACGTGCCGGCGACCCCGGGCACGGTCGCTTGGCCGCCGAGCTTGCCCTCGGTCCCCACCTCACGAGCCACCCGGGTCACTTCGGACGCGAACCCGCTGAGCTGCGCGACCATACGATTGATCACGGCCTTGATTTGGAGAATCTCCCCGCGCACATCGACCGTGATCTGGCGTGTGAGGTCCCCGTTGGCGATTGCCGTCGCCACGTTGGACATATCGCGAAGCTGAACCGAGAGATTGCTCGCCATCGCGTTGACGCTGTCGGTCAGGTCCTTCCAGGTGCCGGCGACCCCGGGCACGACGGCTTGGCCGCCGAGCTTCCCTTCGGTTCCGACTTCGCGGGCCACCCGGGTCACCTCCGCGGCGAAGGCATTCAATTGATCCACCATCACATTGATCGTGTCCTTGAGCTGCAAGATCTCGCCGCGGACGTCGACCGTGATTTTCTTAGAGAGGTCGCCGCCCGCCACCGCGAAGGTTACTTCGGCAATGTTGCGGACCTGCGCGGTCAGATTCCTGGCCATGGAATTCACGCTGTCGGTGAGATCCTTCCAGGTCCCGGCGACCCCGGGCACCTCTGCTTGGCCCCCCAGCTTCCCTTCCGTCCCGACTTCCCGCGCCACTCGTGTGACCTCCGCGGCGAAACTGCGCAATTGATCGACCATCGTGTTGATGGCTTCCTTGAGCTGAAGGATTTCGCCATGCACGTCCACCGTAATTTTCTTGGACAGATCCCCATTCGCCACGGCGATCGTGACATTGGCGATGTTCCGCACTTGGGCCGTGAGGTTGCCCGCCATCAAGTTCACGCTTTCCGTGAGGTCTTTCCAGACCCCGCTGACATCCCGCACCTGGGCCTGGCCGCCGAGCTTGCCATCCGTCCCCACCTCGCGCGCCACCCGGGTCACCTCCGCGGCAAAGCTGCGCAACTGGTCCACCATCGTATTGATGGCCTCTTTCAATTGCAGAATTTCTCCCCGCACGTCGGCGCTGATTTTTTTGGAGAGATCGCCGTTCGCCACAGCCGTCGTGACTTCCGCGATATTGCGGACCTGCGCCGTCAGGTTGCCGGCCATCGAGTTGACGCTGTCTGTGAGGTCTTTCCAAACCCCGCTGACATCCCGCACCTGGGCCTGGCCGCCGAGCTTGCCATCCGTCCCCACCTCGCGCGCCACCCGCGTCACTTCCGCTGCAAAGCTTCGGAGCTGGTCCACCATCGTGTTGATCGTGTCTTTCAACTGCAGAATCTCGCCGCGGACGTCGGCGGTGATTTTCTTGGACAGGTCGCCGTTCGCGACCGCCGTCGTCACCTCGGCGATGTTCCGTACCTGGTTGGTGAGATTGGTGGCCATGAAGTTGACACTGTCCGTCAGATCCTTCCACGTCCCCGCCACACCGGGCACGATGGCCTGCCCCCCCAGCTTGCCTTCCGTGCCGACTTCCCGCGCCACCCGCGTCACTTCCGCCGCGAAGCTGCGCAACTGATCCACCATCGTGTTGATGGCTTCCTTCAATTGCAGGATCTCGCCGCGCACGTCGGCGGTGATTTTCTTGGACAGATCCCCGTTCGCCACGGCGGTCGTCACATCGGCGATGTTGCGGACCTGCGCCGTCAGGTTCCCCGCCATCAAGTTCACGCTTTCCGTGAGGTCTTTCCAGACACCGCTCACATCCCGCACTTGCGCCTGGCCCCCCAATTTCCCCTCCGTCCCCACTTCACGGGCGACCCGCGTGACCTCCGCCGCAAAACTCCGTAACTGATCCACCATCGTGTTGATCGTGTCCTTGAGCTGCAAAATTTCGCCACGGACATCGACCGTGATTTTTTTCGATAAGTCGCCGTTCGCCACGGCAACGGTCACGTCCGCGATATTCCGCACCTGGTTCGTCAGGTTGCTGGCCATCGAGTTCACGCTGTCGGTGAGATCTTTCCACGTGCCGGCCACACCGGGCACCACCGCCTGTCCGCCGAGCTTGCCTTCCGTGCCGACTTCCCGCGCCACCCGGGTCACTTCCGCCGCAAAGCTGCGCAACTGATCGACCATGGTATTGATCGTATCTTTCAGTTGGAGAATCTCCCCACGCACATCGGCCGTGATCTTCTTCGACAAGTCGCCGTTCGCCACGGCGATGGTGACATCGGCGATGTTGCGCACCTGGTTGGTGAGATTGCTCGCCATGGAATTCACGCTGTCGGTGAGATCTTTCCAGGTGCCCGCGACACCCGGGACCACGGCTTGGCCGCCGAGCTTGCCCTCCGTCCCGACTTCACGCGCCACCCGCGTCACTTCCGCAGCAAATGCATCGAGGCGGCCCACCATTGAATTGACGGTTTTCGCCGTATGGAGAAACTCTCCTCTCAGCGGATAGCCGTCCGCCTCCAATGCGACCGATTGAGTCAGATCTCCTTTGGCGACCGCGCCGATCACCCGGGCCATTTCGGTCGTCGGCCGAACGAGATCATCGATCAACCCGTTCACGGCTTCAATATTGGCCTTCCACGCTCCCATAGCTTCCGGCATAAAGGCGCGCTCGGACAGTTGGCCTCGTTTTCCGACAACGTGGCTGACGCGTTTGAACTCATCGGCGACGAGCGCATTGCGTTCAATGATGCCATTGAGTTCATCGGCGATCTTCCCCATAACACCGGTCCATTCGACCGGCAGCCTGACCGTAAAATCACCTCTGTTCGCCGCCCTGAGGGCTTGAAGAATAATTTTCTCCCGACTCTCATCCGATGTTGCGCCCGCAGTCACGCTCTTAGCCATCAGGGCCTCCTTACCGTTTTTGGCCGCCGGTCGATCAGGACCGGTCGCACACGGCCCTTTCCCTCGGACCTAGGAAGAACTCTGGTCGGGTAAATATAGCCGAGACTATAAGCGGAAGATAGAGTAACAATGGGCTAGGCATAACCCTAGTCCAAGCCACGCGAATAGCCCCCCCGGGCGGTTTGCCTAGGAAAGAACCGAACGGGCGGCCGGCGCGACCAATTGAACAAGATGAGAACGGGATGGCGGGGAGTGGCTGTCACTGCGCGGGAGCTGGCAATTCAGGAATGGATTGCGTTTCGATGGCTTTAACGGCGCGCCCGTGCTCATCCAATTGGAGAGTGACCCGTTGTCCGATCGACATTCCTTTAAACAGCTCGGGCTTCACGATTTCGAAAAAGACCGGTTTGCCCGTAGCAGTCTTGATAAGGCCTTTCTTGGCCGACAGGTCCAGCCGTTCGATCACACCCGTGACCGTCAGACTGTCCGGGCCCCCGGAGGCAGAGTCGCCGTCCTGCCCGAAACCCGGGTCAGGCACGCCGACCCCAATTCCAATTGCCAACATGAGGGACACAATAAGGAAGCGCATCACGTTACCACATCACGACTGTACGCCGGCGGTGGCTGTTGAAGGTTACACAATAGGAGTAATCTTACTTCCGGGCCACTAGGACGGACCCTAGTCCACCCCTCTAAAATTCCAAATATGGCAAACCCGAAATCCCAAGCTCCAAATCCGAAAATCCAATAATGGAAATTCGAAGTGCCAATTTGAAATTCGAAATCCCAAGTTCCAAACCGAAACTGAATAGGAGGATCCGAAATCCGATTTGGTGCTTGGACTTTAGGATTTGGAGTTTCGGATTTGGGATTTGGGATTTAGCGGCAGTATCGAGTGCGGGCGAACTGCGAGGTAACTGGAGCTCGGAGGAGTGAGCGGCGTACCCAGGCGTCTCACTCCTCTCATTCTGATGATCAGACCGACTTCCGCTGGTCGGGTTTCTTCTTGGCCGGCATGCTCATCGTGTAAACGCCGGGTCCTGCGGAGGCCAGCTCAATCTCTCCGGTCCTGCTGAGGCGGTCTACCTCGAGAAATACTTGATTCCATGTGTACTGCGGGCAGGCCTGTACCAATGCATCAAGATTGCACTGTGGATGGCGTCGAATCGTTTGAAGGATTAGGCCGGTGATTGTGACACTCGGATTCTTCGGCGTTCGGTCTGCGCTGAATGTCTTGCCGATCGGCACATACCGGCTGGTGCACACCGGGCAGTACGTATGGGTCAACTTATATTCGGAGCCGCGCATGCCATGCCGATCCAAATAGGACCCGAGATCGGACCACGATTCGCCGTCCTCCCCGACTGACTCCTGCTGCTCTCGAACAAGACCGCACACGCAACAAATGGGAATAAGAGGTTCTCTCGCGATGGCACTCATAATCCGCCTCCTTGGCTAGTACCTTAGCTGTGGAACTGTAGTTCCAATGGCCCATCCGCACTACTAGGATGGTCCCTAGAACCTCCGGCAAGGGGATGGATTCCACTAGTGAAATGCATGGACAGCGCTGGGGTTGACGCGGGATGAACCGAGTGATAGACAGGCAGGCTTTGTGCTATGAAGTAGCCGGAGGCCAACCTCATGAAACCATTGGGAAGAAGACGATTCGAGTGCAGCCTATTCGGGGGCCTCGTCTTGATCGGAGTCCTTGTGCTTCCGCTCACGTCGGATGCAGGTCTCCAGCGGGCCCAGATTATTCGTTTTCTCGGCGTGAATGTCGTGCAGGACCTTCGGGATGTTCGCCAAGGGTCAGTGGGAGAACTCGTGGTGGGCTGGGAACAGCGCACCGATCATCATGGAATCATTGTCAGTTTTCTTGAGGGGCAAGGGTCCTTCAGTTCGGATACGGAGTTGGCCATCCTGGGTGCCATTGATCGAGCCGCCCGGGCGGCGGGTCTAACCACTGATTCCTGGACAGTGAGTTTTGCCGTGCATGAGCCGGCTGGCGTCATTTACGGTGACAGTCTTTCCGGCCTGGCCGGCTTGACGGTGGTAGCCTTGGCAAAGGGTGACTTCATCCCCTTGGATCGAACCATGACCGGGACGATTGCGCCCGATGGGAGTATCGGGCCGGTGACCTCAGTCCCCTTGAAAATTGAAGCGGCCTCACGCAAACATCTGCGGCGGGTCGTCGTGCCGGAAGTTCTGGATGCCACCGATTCCGATTGGTTCACGCCGTTTCTCATGCAGATCTCGCCGATCCGCTCGGCCGCCGTCGCCTATCAGGCCTTGACGGATCACTCCTTCTTTTCCTCCGAGACCGGTCGATCC
>DATFFC010000077.1:0-5759 GCA_035250505.1 Nitrospiraceae bacterium
CATCGGCAAGGTCTGGATGCTTCGTCTTGTACTCTGAGATCCGTGTGAACCAGTCGTCGCGGAGCATTTTGCCCCGAGTTCCGATCCCTTTCTGAAAATGCTCATAGACGCCGTCGGGGACGCAGAAGGTTGCGTCAACCGGGCAGCCGTAAGTTTTTTTGGCCAGCCGGACTTCCTCCTCGCCGAGCGGCTCGCCGTGAGCGGCCGACGTGTCCTGCTTGGTGGGCGCTCCATAAGCGATATGGCTGTCCACGATTATCAGGGTGGGACGATCCGTGGTCTTGTGAAAGGTCCGAAACCCTCGCTCCAACATCTCCAAATCGTTGGCGTCGCCGATTCGCGTGACATTCCATCCATAGGCGATGAACCGGGTCGCGACATCCTCCGAAAAGGCCAACGCGGTGTTGCCTTCGATGGTGATGCGATTATTGTCGTAGACCCAGCATAGATTTGAGAGTCCCAGGTGCCCGGCCAACGATGCGGCTTCGTGCGAGATACCTTCCATCATGCAGCCGTCTCCGCACAGAGCATAGACGTTGAAGTTGATCACGTCCTCGAAGCCGGCCCGATTGAAATGAGTGCCCATCCAACGACCTGCCAGCGCCATGCCGACGCTGTTGGCGAGTCCTTGCCCGAGCGGTCCCGTGGTGGTTTCGACACCCGAGGTCCACCGGTACTCCGGGTGGCCCGGGCAGCGACTCCCGAATTGCCGGAATCGCTTGATGGCCTCCATGGGAACGGATGGCTCGCCGAGTGCCTCATAGTCCTTGCTGACCGCTTTCACGCCGGTAAGGTGAAGCAGGGAGTACAGGAGCATCGATGCGTGCCCGATCGACAGCACGAAGCGGTCGCGATTGGGCCAGATGGGGTCCTGCGGATCGAAACGGAGAAACCGCTGCCAGAGCCAGTAGGCGACGGGGGCCAGAGCCATCGGTGTTCCCGGATGGCCGGAGTTGGCCTGTTGGATGGCGTCCATCGCTAACGTGCGGATCGTGTTGATACACAGCTGATCGGCTTGCTGGTCGGTCATGCTATGTGTTGTTTCGAATCCCATGTCAGTATATCTCCGGGATGAAGGTCCTTCCCGCCAATGCCGCCTGATCGTCGTACTTCTGCTTTTTTGATCGCTTCGGCAGGGTCACCTTTCCACGTGGCACTTTCTTGTACGGAATCAGATCCAGCAGATGGGTGATGCAATTCAGGCGTGCGCGCTTTTTGTCATCGGACCGCACGATATACCACGGCGCGGCCTTCGTATCCGTGGCTTCAAACATCATGTCCCGGGCACGCGAGTACTCGTACCATCTCTCGCGTGACGGCAGGTCCATTGGACTGAGCTTCCACTGTCGCAAGGGGTCTTTAATACGGGCCTCGAAGCGCCGCTCCTGTTCCTCATTGCTCACCTCGAGCCAATACTTAATCAGCACGATGCCGGCTTCTACGATGTGCTTTTCGAAGACCGGACAGAGCTTGAGAAAGCGGTCTCGCTGCTCCTTGGTGCAAAACCCCATGACGTATTCAACCCCGCCGCGGTTGTACCAGCTACGATCGAATATCACGATCTCTCCGGCCGCGGGGAAGTGCTGCATGTATCGCTGGATGTACATCTGTGTCTTTTCGCGGTCGGAGGGCGCGGGCAATGCGACGACGCGGAACACGCGCGGACTGACGCGTTCAGTAATGGCCCGGATCGTGCCGCCCTTGCCGGCGCCGTCGCGTCCCTCGAATACGACGATGACCCGGAGGCCTTTGTGCTTTACCCAGTCCTGCAGGATACATAGCTCGGCCTGAAGTCGACGCAGTCTCTTCTCATAGTCCTTGCGTTTCAGCTTGTCCTCTGCATCTTTCTTACGTGGCATGGTTGACATTGCTCCCTTTGACGACTCACTCGGCGGACGGGACAATGCGCGTCACGCCACCGAACAGGATTTTACATTCCAGATATCGGCCGCGTACTCGGCGGTGAACGGAATGAGAATGTTTCCCAGGACGTTGAGAGGCTATGCGATGGGGGTCCCTTTCGCACGCATGGCCATTCCGTCTTGTTTCAAACGTTGTCACCTTCCGTGGACGACGCCCGCCGCCGGCCTGCCTCTCCCTGTCCCCATTGCCAGTTGGTGATCTCCGGCATGTCCTCCCCGTATTTCGCGATGTATTGCTTATGCTCCAGCAATTTATTGCGAAGGGCTTGCTTGGCATAGGCGGCGCGGGAGCCCAGCTGCGGCAGTCGATCGATCACATCGGCCGCCAGACTGAAGCGATCCAAGTTGTTGAGCACACACATGTCAAACGGGGTGGTGGTGGTTCCTTCCTCCTTGTAGCCGCGCACATGCAAATTCTTGTGATTGGTCCGGCGATACGTCAGACGATGGATCAACCACGGATAGCCGTGGAACGCGAAGACAATCGGCTTGTCCTTCGTGAAGAGGACATCGAAGTCCTGATCCGACAGACCATGGGGATGTTCGCTTGACGGCTGCAGCTTCATCAGATTGACGACGTTGATCATGCGAACCTTCACCGCGGGGAGATACTGTCGAAACAGCTCCACGGCGGCCAAGGTTTCGAGTGTCGGCACGTCCCCGCAGCATGCCATGACCACGTCGGGGTCTCCCTCTTTATCATTGCTGGCCCAGTCCCAGATTCCGATGCCCGCGGTGCAATGTTGGATTGCCTGGTCCATCGTCAACCATTGAGGAGCGGGCTGCTTCCCCGCGACCACGACGTTCACATAGTTGCGGCTGCGTAAGCAGTGATCGGTCACCGATAACAGCGTGTTGGCATCCGGCGGTAGGTAGACGCGTACCACGTCCGCTTTCTTGTTCACGACGTGATCAATGAACCCGGGATCCTGGTGGCTGAATCCGTTGTGATCCTGCCGCCAGACGTGGGAGGACAAGAGATAGTTGAGCGACGCGATCGGCCGCCGCCAACGTATGTCGCGGGAGATTTTCAGCCACTTAGCATGCTGATTGAACATCGAGTCGATGATGTGGATGAACGCCTCGTAACATGAAAAGAATCCGTGCCGACCGGTCAACAGATATCCCTCCAGCCAGCCTTGGCACTGGTGCTCGCTGAGCATCTCCATCACTCGTCCGTCCGGGGCCAAATGATCGTCGTAGGGGTAGGAGTCCGCCATCCATGCGCGGTTGGTAACGTCCATCGCGTCCTGCCAGCGGTTTGAGTTATTCTCGTCGGGACTGAACAGCCGAAAATTGCGTTGGTCCATGTTCAGCTTCATCGTATCGCTCAAGAATTTCCCCATGACGCGGGTGGATTCAGCCGTGACGGCGCCGGGTTGCGTCACTTTGATTGCATAGTCGCGATAGTCAGGAAGGCGCAGATCTTTGAGCAAAAGCCCGCCGTTGGCGTGCGGATTGGCGCTCATGCGGCGCTCGCCCTTCGGCGCCAAGTCGGCAAGTTCCGGCTTCAGCCGGCCGCTCTTGTCGAACAACTCCTCAGGCTTATAGCTCTTCATCCAGTTCTCGAGAATTTTTGCATGTCCGGGTTTTTCATGCATTTGACCCATCGGCACTTGGTGGCTTCTCCAGTAATCCTCCGTTCGTTTGCCGTCGATCTCTTTCGGGCAGGTCCATCCCTTTGGCGAACGAAGGATGATCATTGGCCAGCGCGGGCGGGCTTTGGTGCCGTTTTTTCTCGCCTGGGCCTGGATGCGTGAGATCTCATCGAGGCATGTGTCGATTGTAGACGCCATCAGTTGATGCATCTTGGCCGGATCATGTCCTTCCACGAAATGAGGGTTGTAGCCGTAGCCTCGGAACAACTGCTCTAATTCTTCATGGCTGATGCGAGCCAGCACGCAGGGATTGGCGATCTTGTAGCCATTCAGATGCAGGATGGGCAGCACGGCTCCGTCTGAGACGGGATTGAGAAACTTATTGGAGTGCCAGGACGTCGCGAGCGGCCCGGTTTCCGCCTCGCCGTCGCCGACGACGCAGGCGACAATCAAGTCAGGATTGTCGTACGCAGCTCCATAGGCATGCGAGACCGCGTAGCCCAACTCCCCGCCTTCATGAATGGATCCGGGAGTCTCCGGTGCCACGTGGCTGGGGATGCCGCCTGGAAAGGAGAATTGAGTAAATAGACGTTTCATCCCCGCTTCGTCTTGTCCAATGTTAGGGTAAACCTCGGTATAGGTTCCCTCTAGATAGGCATTGGCGACGATGCCGGGACCACCGTGGCCCGGGCCGATGATGTAGATCATGTTTAGATCTCGTTGCTTGATCGCGCGGTTCAAATGGACATAGATGAAATTCAGGCCGGGGGTGGTTCCCCAATGTCCAAGGAGACGAGGTTTGATGTGCTCTTTCGTCAGTGTTTCTTTCAGGAGCGGGTTGTCGTACAGATAAATTTGCCCCACCGACAGATAGTTCGCGGCGCGCCAATACGCGTCCATTAATTGGAGCTCTTTTTCTGATACTGAATGAAGTTCCTTTTCCAATAATGACTGTTCCATGTTCTCTCCCTCTCTGTGAAAAGTTCTTGTGCTCAATTCATTGTTGAACGCATTGGTTTACGACCGTAGGCCTTGCACGCATCGAGCCGTTTCCATGGCGATCCATGTCTCCTCATCCGCTGCAACGACATAAGCCGCCGGCCGTGACGCATCGGTGCTGATTTGGACTCCATGCCCAGGGGAAAGTCCTACCGCGCCACGATTGCGATCAAAATCAAGCGTGAGGCCGCACCATTCCATGTTCTGGCAAATCCTCTTTCGAATCTCCGGCGGGCTTTCGCCGATCCCTCTTCCGAACACAATGGCATCAGCACCATTCAACGCGGCAAGGTAAGCGCCGTGGCGCGGCGCTTATGGAACTCAGTCGTCGTGCCGCTCCGTGCCTTCGAAGGCGCTCGTGTATTTGCCAAGGGCCGCGGCACCGTTGGACCTTGCCCGGTCATAGAACGCTTGCTGGCCGGTCTTGAGATTCCGTTGTTCGCCGTGCCAGGCTTCCATCGCGGAATCCTGCAGCGCCCTTCCATACGAAAAGCTGATTTTCCATGGTTTCGGAACATCGAGCTTGTTGATGGCATTCAAATGGATTGTGGCAAGGACGTCGCTTTGCCCGCCCGACAAGAAGACAATGCCGGGTACGGCCGCTGGGACATGACGACGTAGGCACCGGAGCGTTGCGGCGGCCACTTCATCGGCCGTTGCTTGCCGGCGGTTTTCCAGGCCGGAAAGCACCATGTTGGGCTTGAGCAGCATGCCTTCCAAACGAACCCGCTGCTCGGAGAGCTCGTCGAAGACGGCATGGAGCACCGAAGCGGTCACTTCCTCGCAACGATCGATGGCATGCGTCCCATTCATCAGGACTTCCGGCTCCACGATTGGTACGATGGCTTGCTCTTGGCACAAGGCGGCGTACCGGGCCAATGCGTGAGCGTTCGCACCGATGCACATGCGGCTGGGTAATGCGTCGGAGATGGTGATGACGGCTCGCCACTTGGCGAAGCGTGCGCCCAGCGCGGCATATTCTTTCAGGCGATCGCGAAGTCCATCGAGCCCTTCGGTCACCTTTTCACCCGGCGATCCGGCGAGGGGCTTCGCGCCTGTATCGACTTTGATCCCCGGAAGGATGCCTTGCTTCGACAAGAGCTCGGGCAATGGGATGCCTGCAGCGTTTTTTTGTCGGATGGTCTCGTCCTGCAGAATGACGCCGCTGATGAATGCGCCGACATCGGGTGTGGTGAAGAACATTTCACGGTACGCGCGACGGCTGTCCGCTGTGGATTCG
>DATFFC010000078.1:0-28135 GCA_035250505.1 Nitrospiraceae bacterium
TTTACTTGCTTCCAGACGTCGATGTTCTGCGGTGTGTGTCATGTGCAGACTTCCTTCCCCCTTCATTTCTGAAGGGATTGTTCATGATTCAAAAACAACCTGCTGTATCTGTACCACGGGGCCGGCGAGCCCAATATTGTCGAATCGGACAGGTAGGAATATGTTTCGACGAATAGGGTAATCCCGGAGTCCGAGAAGACTTCAAGTTATCTTCAAGCCAACCATGTGTGATTATGGCTAGAAGTTCCACAGCGATCTGGTCTGAATTGATCAGGTGTCAAAAATTAGTGATGAGACTTGCCATGCTTTAGCGTGCCGCCTTCGACGAAGAATACCGCTTAATTGCAAAAGCCCGCATACCTGGGTGGTCAATCCTGTACAGGCTGGCTCTCGGCAGTTGTTTTATTATGATCACAGAACATAGGAAATAGGAGTATCTCATGCGGAAACATCTGACCACGGCACTGATGCTCGGCGGACTGACGATGCTCGTCGCGGCCTGCTCCTCCAACTATTACCGGGTGACCGACCCCTCGTCCGGAAAGACATATTACACGACGAAGGTCGAGGACACCGGCAAAGGCGGAGCAGTCAAAATGAAAGATGTGAAGTCGCAAAGCATGGTGACGTTGCAGTCTTCTGAGGTGAAGAATATTTCAGAAGATGAATACCAGGCTGGGTTGGTGGTAAAAGGCCCTGTCAAGTCTGCGCCTGTGCAACCAGCGTCTGCTCAGCCGGCGCCGGCTCAACCAGCATCCGGGCAGCCAGCATCGGTTCAGCCGGCAGCGGCTCCCTCCATGGTGCCTGCGCAGCAGTAGCGGGCGTATCTGTGTATCCGCGTGGCGCTAGCCAAATGGCGCCGGCGACCGGTCTTCACGAAAGGAGCAGATGATCATGACCAGAACAATCGGTAACCAGTTTAGTGGAGTGCATCTTGGAGCCGCATTTACAGGCGCGATCGTCTTGTTGAGCGGGTGGCTATCCGGCCCCGCCTTGGCGGCCTCGGCGAAGGAAATTGACGTCCGTGTGGACGAAGCGCTGGTGAATTTCGAGAAGGAAGTGAAAGGCGGCAAAAGTTTCCTCGAGAGCAGCAAAGGCGTGCTGGTGTTCCCGAAAGTCTTTAAGGGAGGGGCTGTTTACGGGGGAGAGTACGGAGAAGGCGCACTCCGGATCGGTGGCAAGACGGTGGATTACTACAGTACTCTCCAGGGTTCATTTGGATTGCAACTCGGGGGAGAGATCAAGGCCGTCTTTGTGGTGTTTCTGGAAGAGGGGGCCCTAAAACGGTTCCAGGAGAGCAAAGGGTGGAAAGCGGGCGTGGACGGCTCTGTCTCCCTGATCACGTTGGGAACCGGGGGTGCCATCGATACGCAGAACATGAAAGACCCAATCGTCGCATTCGTCTTGAATCAGAAAGGGTTGATGTACAACCTGTCATTCGAGGGCACGAAATTCACGAAGCTGGATAAACACTAAGTTTCTCTAAGGTTGGAAAGGGCCGAGGGCCTGGATACAACGGCTGCACGCAGCCATAGTCCTTCTTGAGCGACACGACGTGGCCTTCACCGGCGATCTGCGGATAAGCCAGATACAGAGCCGGCCTGATTCAGAACGACGGAAATATGTACCGCACGCCGCCTTCGATGTTCCAATCATAAGCCCCCAGCATATCCCGTCCCCAGATACCGACTCCGGGACGCACGAATACCCCCCATCGCCCCACGACATTCCTGCCGGCTTCGAATTCAACCGTCATGCTGGTCTTTCCCTTGCGTTCCCAATCGACCTGCCAGACTCCCTGGACGATCGTCCACCAGCGCTCTTTGAAGATCGTATTGATTTGCACGACGGCCCTCGTGAGGGAAAGGTCCCTCCGCGCCGGATCCCCTCCCACGGAAGTCAGATGTTGGAAGACTCCAAAGAGAAAAGACTCCCATTGAGGAAGGAATCGTGCCGTCGCGAGAATCGGCCCCACGTTATATTTGCCGGAACCTAGGATGCTCTCCTCGGAAGTTGGAAACGTGGACACCATACCCAGGAACACCGCATACTCCGGCGTGTTGTACGCACGCCACCCCGCCGCCACGCTCAGGTCGCTTAGGCCTCGAGCGCTGGAGGCGCCGGCACGATTCGGATCCACCCACCTGAGGTACGGCAGATCCATGCGCAGCAACCAGTTCTTGCGAAACGGAAGATCCATGCGAAGGACCGCATCTCTGATATGAGCGCCTTGTGGCAGGTTCAGATATTGGCCGGTCATTTGTACTCGGCCCACAATCGCCGTGGGATCGGTCCCGAACTTTGCGGCAAGCTTCTTCAGGCGCTCGGCTTCCTCTTCTTCTTCCTTGGTTAACGGGCCCGGCCTCAGCCGAGGCGGCAGGAACCGGGGCTCGCGACGTGGTTCAGTCGGAGTAAGCTCCCGCTTGCCGTCCGGCTCTTCCAAGGCCGGGCCTTCGTCAGGCGCCGTTTTGGCATCGTCGCCACCTGGAGGACGTGCCGGCTCCTGTCCCCATACCGGTAGACAGCCCGATACGAGCCACGCAGCCAACGCGAGTGCACCCCAGAAGATCAGCCGGATGCTCCGCGGCCGCCTGGCCACCAACCCGGCATCGCGTTGGAGACCATCGCTTGCACACCAGAGAGATGTCGGTGTGTCCTCATATTTCGATGAGTCGACGGTTCACCTCCAGCGATTCGACCACGTACATGCATGACGCCCCTCGCCGTGATTTGTCTACGAGATGCTGCTGCTTAACGGAATCGGCGATCGCTTGTGTAGCGGTCAACACCCTGACGACGGCCGACAGTGTACCGATACAGATTACCAAGACGCTCGTAACTCTCGGCTTCGATCGAATCAATGATTTACTCCTGGTGTTAAGTTCATTCTCCGCTATTCAGGGATGGCGTTTTTTCATGGCATTCTTCGGTTCATAGGGTTCCGCTATTGCAAATCTTCAGGAGGCGGCCGTTCCTCAAATAGTCCTCCACCGACAGGTTCGGCGTGGAGTAGTAACGCAAGCGGACCCTTGTAGCCGGATCAATGTGGTGGAGGGCTTGAACGCCGAAGCTTCCATGATTGAACCGTGGATTAACCGCATAGACGAAGGCTTGGCCTTGGAAGGAGAGTTCCAAACCCTTGCCGGTCAGCGACGTATCCAATACCGGCTGCATCGGATCGCCGTGGAGATTGAGGCGGCGTGTGGCCGAGAACAGCGCGACATCATCGGTGTAAAAAAGATTCCCGGTGGCGCTGGCCGACCATTCGGCTCTCCCCCGGGCAGCAGAGGCTAACAGAAAGGCCAGGCACAGCCAAGAGACTTTCACCGGCATTCAGATCAAAAGTACAGCGAGCCGTAGAAAAAGAGGGTATTCCAATCGTTGTCGAGACTGAAGCCGCCGCCTTTCTTTGGATTGATGTCCGCTCACTCGGGAAGTTTGCCGCCCAGATCACGAACTAGCCGCCGATGATCCGTGCGCGTTGTTCGGCGGGATAGGCAGAGACGCCGCGCCGCGAACCCGGGAAGAGCGTGTACCCGTCGATCATGACCGCGGCGCTCGGACGCTTCAGTTCGGCCGGAAGGCGCAGCTCGGCAGCCTTGGCTTCAATGGGACTCGAGAGCTCCGAAGCGATCACCAGCAGCCAGTAGGCCAGACCGGTAGGGAAGAGTGTCATGTGTTGCCGGCTCCTGCCGGCAAGCGTTGCATGGAAGCTCGGCCTAGTCCCTGTCAAGCTTGGTGAACTTCGCGCCTTTCAGGGTGACGCCGGCCATCAGGCCGCGTTGTCCAAAGACGAATGCCAATATAGGCTGTCCGGCCTTTGTGCTGTCGAATGAACCGGTTTCCCCAATCGTGATGAGCGTGACATTTGCGTCGACGCCGACTTCGAATCCGGGAGCCTTCCGAAAGTTCGTCAAGGCGTCATCTGAATTGAACAGTAAAAGCAATGAGGTCTTTTCAGCGCCAGCCTGGGCACCAAACGACAACGCCGCGAAATTGTAGTAGTCCACGGTCTTCCCATTAACCCGTAAGGCCCCTTCCCCATACTGCGCGGCCCCGATAAACCCGGCCTTATACAGAGCCGGCATCACGAGGTACCCTTTCGCGCCCTTCAGGAGATCCTTCGCCTGAGGAACCTTGGCCTCGAACGCCTTCAATGCCTCCTCGGTCTTGGCATCGATTTCTGCGGCTTCCTGGTTGATGATGGCGTCGGAGGGGACTGCGGCCAGGAGGACAAGAAAGATGGTCAGAAGACCCACAATCCCCGCTGTACGGCCGCCCGAGTAAGAGTTCCGGATATCCTGCATGTGAACCTCCGTGGGTTAATGGTACAAGTGAGACGATCGTCAGAAAATCACTGCGTAAGCTACCAGCAAAACCGCGGCAGGACCTTCCATCAAGCAACATGGCAGGGTTCCGCCTTAGAATCAACAGCGTCTATTTCGAAACTTGCGTCCCTGCCGAGATCATGAGCGTCACCCCGCAGACAATCCAGACTGTTCAAGAGACGAATGCGCATGGCGCCCTCCTGTCGGTGAAATTGTTTGGCATCCCTGAATCGAGAAAATCTGACTCTATTCGAATCATGCTGAGCCGTTCGAGACCAACTCATTTGTCGATCACGATTTGTCCCAATCCCGGAGTAACCGCGTCTCGATCGTTGCACGGAACAGGCTCGCGGCTATAGACATTCAGCAAGCCGTAATGGTCGGACGCCGGCACGCCCAGACTGTCCGTATCTTGCCCAAAGAGCGTTTGCGTCAGACAGTAGCCCGGCAAGAAGGAGTCTTCGATCAAATAATCGATCTGCCTAGGGCGGCGCATTTCGGTCCGATAGGCCGCCATGATGGCCGCCTCCACCATTGGGTCTTCTCCGGCGATCAAATTGACCAGCATGGAGGGAAAGGGCGTCGTCTCCGCGTCGGGGATCAATCGGTTTCGCGCCGGATCGGCCGTATAAAGCCGGCCGTTGCGGCTCGCAAGACGCGACGTATCGATATATCGCAGTAATTTCACTTCCTCATATTCGGGATGACCCTCCTCAAAATTCAAATCGCCCCCAAAAATGATCCCGGCATAGTTTCCGTCCCTCTTCAGCTTGTTCAATGTTCGGGTCAATCGATTCAGTTCGCCGATCCGGCGTAACCTGGGCTGCTGGATCTCCCATAGAAGGTCGGCGTACCTGCGGAACGTCTCGTTGTGCTGTATTGCGGACAACATGGTCAGAAAGGGAGCCCCGGCTTCAAATCCCGAGTGGAGATGAGTGGTGGCCACAAGATACTTCCGCACGTTTCCTGGCATGGTCACTTCGCCGATCAGCCCATACCGCAACTCTTCCAGTTGAAAGCCTGCGCTGGTGCGGCATTGACCGAAGTCTCCGCTCAATTTGAGGCCGGTAAGTTTTTGAAGACGCAGCGGCTCTTTGGCCAGTATCACCAACCCGTTGTTGAGATCGGTGAATAAGGCGCGATTCTCGCTCATGCGCATCCCGCAGGCATCGACTTGATGAACTTCGTCGTATGTGAGTCCGACCTTCTTTAGCGCTTGCACATATCGTTCGGCCCGGGCAGGAAGTGGATTCACTTCCTGAAGGAACACGATATCCGGCGCAACACGGGCGAGCTGCATGATTTGTAGCTGAAAGCGGCGTTCGTTCTGCTCCAGCGACTCGCCTGCCGCCACGCCGAACCTTCCGGTCAGCAGTCCATGGAGAACGTTATACGTCACGATGCGAAATACGTCTGGCGCCGCGGAGTCTTCCTGCAAGGAAAGCGCGACTTCCGATTGCCGTGCGGGACCGGCGCAGGACAGAAGCCCGGCGGCGCACAACAAGAACCAGAGCCCTCGACTTTTCACGGCCCATCCTTCGAGAGCTGGGTCAGCATGGCTCGTATGCGCTCCGAATACCAGTGCTGGACCCGACCAGGGTGTCCAAGGATGTCCAGTGAGCGGAACGCGCTCCCATAATATAAGGCGTGTGCCTCGTCATCCGAGAACAAGAAAGTCCCATTGAGCTTCACGCCGGCAAAGCCGCCTCTGACCTTTGCAAAAGAGATGGCATCCACACCCAGCGTAGGTGTGGTGGCGCCGCTCGCGGCCCTGCCGATCGGCCCGACTGCTAATTTGATCTCTGGTCCGAAGAAGAACCGGTTACGGACAATTGATTCGATGCCCCGCTTGGTCATCACCAACGCGACAACCTCGGCCCGCGCAATCCCAATCTGTAACCCAAAACCGGCGCTTACCAGAGTCAAGAATGCCGGATCGCTCCACTGCCCCGTCTGTTCATCCCTCACCAACAGCACCGCCTTCCCGTACGCGGCGCCCATAAAGTAGCCGAGGCTCACGATGCTGGGGGCAATGAAGATCGCCTGCGCGTCCTTCACATGCCGGCGAAGCCAGGCCATGTCGGGGTGGTCCACGAATCGAGCGAACGTCAAGCGCGATTCATCGACGAGCTCCTGAACATCAATCAGGTCAAGGGCGCTGCTCCGGTCGGGCGCCGCCATGACCAGAATCGCGACCATCATGCAAATCAGAAACGGTGCTCGGTGATATCCGGCGATCACCATCAGACTCCAGCAGCATGTTGAAAAGGCTGCTGCTTTGTGGACCAGGTCCTATCGTGAAAAGACCAGTATGCATGATAATGATATGGATATTCTTGCCGTGCGATCACGTGAGGTGGTGGCCTTACAGCTGCAAGTTCGGCGAGGCCGACACAAACCGTCGTCCTGCCAACGCTTCATGCAGAGCATGGGCCAGATCGGTAAGCAACTTATCTTTGATCACATAGCCCATCGCCCCAACGGACAAGCCTTCCCGAAGAAAGTCTGAATCGTCATGCACGGTCAGAAAGACGATCTTCGCGGTTGCCCCTGAGTTTCGCAGGCGGCGGGCTGCCTCGAAACCGTCAATGAGGGGCATGCTGATATCGCAGACAATGAGGTCGGGATGGAGCCGATCGGTGACTTCCAGCAATTCGCGTCCGTTTGACACGGTTCCTACGACGTGAAAGTCTGCGGCCAGCAGGCCGGCGATCCGGCTGAGCAATGGATCGTTGTCGTCGGCAAGGAGCACACGAGGCCGACAATCGTCATGCTCTTGCTTCGACGGCGTGGTGTTCTGGCCCAACAACACGGCAGGCATAGCTCCTCAGTATTAGATGGACCAGTACAGGGTACGCCGGATCGTCGAAATGGGAACTGTCAGAATTGACAGGGTTGTTGGGGTGTGAAGATCAGTTTTTGGTTGATGGCAAGTTGGACCAGCTCGGCGTTGGATTTCACATGAAACGCCTCCATGACCTGATACTTGTGAAATGCAACCGTGCGGGCCGTGAGGCCCAGCATGGCGGCCGCTTCCTTCATGGTATGTCCCTCGGCCAGTAGTTGAAGAACTTGGCGCTGCCGTGGGCTGAGATGTCGGGTGGGGGGCGCTTTCTTGGTCGCCCGTACGTTCATGTCTTCCATCTCCGTCGCGAGAGACGAGGAGACATAGCGTCGGCCTGTGCACACAGCTCTGAGCGCTTCAAACAATTCGCCTGCGGCGGAGCTCTTCAACAGAAAGCCGGAAACCCCGAGCGATAGCGCATGCCTGGCAAGATCGGGGTCTTCGAGAGCGGTCATGACAATGATCCGAGCCTGCGGCAAGAACTTCTTTACTTGAACGATGGCATCCAATCCATTCTGGTGCGGCATGGCGATATCGGCCACGATGACGTCCGGTTTGAGTCGAATAGCGGCTCCAATGAGTTCCCTTCCGTCGCTGGCGGTGCCCACGACGGTGTACTCGGCTTCAAGCAAATGCTTGAGTGAATCAAGCAAGAGAATGTGGTCGTCTGCAAGGAGTAGACGGATGAGTTTCATGATCTCCTCATGTGAGCCGCTCCTCATCTGGAAGAGGCACACTTGCCTCAAGCAACGTGCCGTATCCGGGAGAAGATTTGATAGTGAAGGTGCCGTTGACGGCGTAGATGCGCTCTCTCATGCTGGACAATCCCAGCCCTTCGCCGGATCTAGTTTTCTGAAGATCAAAGCCCTTGCCGTGATCTCGCAGTCGGAAGGTCAACAACGTCGATGTCTTCGTCAATTCCGCCTCGGCCTTGTTCACGCCGCTGTGCTTGCGGATGTTCTGAAGGCCCTCTTGCATGACGCGATAAAGAGTCAGTGAGAGGTCGTCCGGCAGTTGCCGTGGGACTTCATGATCGGAAAAATCCACGACGAGGCCGACTCGCTCAAGTTCGCGACACATCGCCCTCATGGCGGGGACAAGTCCAAGGTGCTTCAGCTTTGAGGGATGGAGTTGGTGAGAAATCCCATGAAGATCGGACGAAAGGCTTCTGAGTTGATTCCGCATGGCGGTCAGGACATCGTGTTGGCTCGGGGTGGTTTCATCATCCCGATTCAACTGCTCCAGCTCGACGCTCAAGAGAGTCAAGCTTTGGCTCACATGGTCGTGCAAATCCCGGGCGAGCCGTTTGCGTTCTTCTTCCTGTGCGGAGATCAAATGTGCGCTTAAGTGCCGCAACTCTTCCTCGGCCTGCTTTTGCAAAGAGATATCTTTGACAAATACGGTGGCATATCGGCCTACTCCCACCTCGTCATGAAGCAAGACACCGCGATGAGCCAGCCAACGAATCTCGCCGTTGGGCGACTTGGACCGGAATTCGGTCCTGTACTGCTGAATTTCTCCGCTTAGCCAATCTCTGTATGCTTCCTGGACTCGGTTACGATCGAGTTCATGTATGCAATGAAGCCAGAAAGCTGCATCTTCGTAGAACTGTTGCGGCTTACATCCCATGACTTTTTCAACTGCCGTACTGATATACAGAAACCGCTCCGGATTTACATTCACGAACCAGAAACATTCCTCCACCGAATCGGATAACACTTGAAACAACGCAGCTTTTTCTTTAAGACCCTCGATTTCATTACCGGCAGGCGTCATCTTGCCGGTCTCGGAAGTCGTCTCGCCGGGCTTGCACACAGTCAATTCCATGGGTGGCTTGAGATTCTTGTCGCTATTCCCGGTCACGGTCCTCATAGGTCCGGGAATGGCTTCATGCGTGAGCAGGAAATATGGTGCGCCGGACCGCCCGATTTCCACACGATGGCCATGCACGAGGTGGCGGCAGTCGTTCGGATGGGTACCAGATCTATAGGTCTCGGAAAATTCCGAAATCTCACCGGCCAGGAGCCGATGTATCTGCTTTTCTGCAGAATTTGCGATATCAGCCAGAGGGTTCCCGCTGTTCCGGCAAAACTGTAGAAAGGTGGACCCGACTCCATGCAAATCGAGGGGCGCTTCACTCTGTTTGGCAAACTGCTCCCAGGCATTGTTGGCCTGGCGGATAATTCCATGGCGATCGAGCACGACGACATTCGCCGGATAGGCATTCAAGATTGATTGTAACTGCGTCATATCTGGGACCGTCGTGCCAAGGTTAGAGACGCGTGAAACCGGCTGGCGATTTGATCATCGCGTATCCACCAATGAGGCCCTTCCCCTGCCCCCATACCTAGGGAGGAGCCTAGGATAGGGCGAAGCCAGAGAAATAAGCAATGGGTGCGGAAAAATTTACCAGATCTTAATACTGGTATTAGCGTTGGCGGAGAAAAGACGAGGATCAGCGATTAGCGGCGACGAGAAGGGGTGAGATCGGCATGGTAAGTGATGCCGTCGCGCGACGTGCCTTCGGCCCTTACGACACGATCGTTTTTTCCGGCATGGCGGTACAACTGGGCAGTAATTTTGCCTTTTTCAGAGTTAGCGAGGAGCATCCCATCTTCGAGCGTAAACACGCCGGTAGTTCTGAAGACTCCGATGGTTCGATATGCTTCAAAGTGAAACGCTCCGTCCGGTTGTATCTTGAGGTGGACCCAGTCGTCGTATCGCGATCGGGTCGGCGGAGATCGCTTCACCAGTCCTTCCCAATCTCCGGCCACGCTGTTGAAATCTGATATTGCAATGCGTTCCAACGGCGGGGGCGTCGGCTGTTCAACGGTCGTGCAGCCTACGAGCCCGACTAGCGCGAATCCAATCACCCCTCCGCATATCTGGGAAAGACTCATCCCGATCTCCATGAGTGTGAAATAAGAGTGAAGCTATTTTTGTCTTGTAGTGTTGGCGGCGTCTACTCCTGGTGGTGAGGCAAGACTATAGCACAGCGACAAAGTGATCCGCGTAATGGCCCGACATAGCGGCGCATCTGCGAAGAATCGCCGGATGACTCCGACTACTTGCCGCCGGCGCCGGTCACCACCGCCTCGCGCAACTGCTTTGAACGAGGATTCGCCTCGATGTTTCGGACGAGCAGGATATCGCTCGGCCTGACCGCCGAACCATAGTAAGTCTTGTTTAAATCGTCGCGCGTCCGGATCGAGGCGCCCTCAAAGGATGCGCCGGCGAAGAGGCCCTTCGACCGGGAATAGGTGACGAAGTCCTTGCCTAGGTTTGCGGACGTAGAGCCTTCCATTCCGGACCCTTTGTTACCCACGGCCGCCGATACTTCGCCGCCAAGCTTGAAAGAGTTGCTCAGAAGGCTCTCGATGCCTTTGACCGTTTGGACGATAAGGATCGCTTCGGAGCTCTCCGCCCCTGCCTGCAAGCCGAAACTAGCCGTAGAGGTCTCATAAAAGGCGGGTTCGCTCCAGACCTCGGTGTTGTCATCGCGAACGAACAATACTCCGTTCCCTCCCTCGAGGCCGAACAGGAAAGCGCCTTTCACCATACGAGGTAAGATCAGGATGCCCTTTGCCTGTTTCACGTGGTCGCGGAACCCGGACATATCGGGATCCTGCATGAAATTCTGCCATGTCGTGGCGGCTTGGTTCAGGATCTGATCCGTCTCCTTCACATCTTCACCAAATGTGGTTTGTGGCAGGCCCGTCATCATGATCATCGCCGGGACAGCGACTATCCACAACCAGGATGTGAACCGGCTTCTGTGTAATCTGTTCTCCATGAGTCGTCCTCCCATGATGTCTTTATTCTTCCCAGTCAGACCAATGATATGAGCGGCGTTATCGTTACTGCCGTTTCGTCGGCGGGTAATTCTCAAAGGCCTTCGCGATCGCTTTCTTGCCCACTTCGATATTGTCAGCGGTGTTCGTCTCCAAATTCGCCATCATAGTTGCGCGCCAGACCAGCTCTTTTTTGGCTGCATCGATCAAGTCCGTTATCAAAGTCCCCTGCTGATATTCATAAGTGGTCACTGGGGCGTACCCTCCACCATATCCATAACGCCCGTTCCATCCGTAGGCGCCCATGGACGGAGCCATTGTGTCAACCGTTTGTTTGTCTTTCACGCCCACCCAATAGTGGACCAACAGATCGGGATTCTGATTCAATTCCACTTGTCGCAAGTTCTTCTTTGTCAGTTCTCCTGTAAGGGCCGTCTCGATTCGCTTACGCGTAAGGTTATTGCTTAGCACTCCGGCCTGGTTGAGATCCGTCATGCCGGCGAACGCAAAGGTCTGATACTTGGCAAAGTCAGCGCTTTGATCGTAATCGGTCTTGACGTCAATATTAGTTGCGCAGCTCACGGTACAGAGGAACGTGAGCGCGGCCAGAGCAGTATCCATACGTCGCAGCATGAATATCTCTCCTTGATTCCATTTACATCAGACGATCCCGTCTTCGCGTATTCTACCGGCCGGCTTCACAATCGGAAACTGTCAAAACTAACAGGTGTCCGGAGACGAGCTCCGCTCAAATGATAACGGTCTGGCTTGAACGAGATCTCATAGTGCCGGCGGCAATTGTAGATGTTCCTTTGGGGCCGACATGTCAGGTGGCCGATCCAGTCCGCTTGATGATGGCCGACGGCTCCCAGCGACTCAACAACATGCCGATATGATCGAGCCACGAGGTCATGATAGTCGTCAGGGCGACGACCATGATGCCGTTGGCAAACTGCACGGCAGTGACAACGCCGGAGACAAGCAACGTGCTCAAGATGACGAAGCAGAATTCCCCGGCTTGTGCGAGAAGAAAAGACACCCGCGCGGCTGGGGCGTGTTCCATCTTGAATGCTCGAGCAGCGAAATAGAGCACTACGGTCTTGATCGCGACGATTGCCAGAACATGCATCAATATCCTGCCTGTGTGTTCGCTCAATACGCTTACATCTATGCTAAGGCCGACCGAGACAAAGAAGAGTCCCAGCAAGAGATTTTTAAACGGCATCACTTCTTCCCGGAGCTGGCGCCGGTACTCGGTGTTCGACAAAGCCACTCCCATCAGAAAGGCGCCCAAAGCCATTGAGAGGCCGACGCGCGACGCCAGCCATGCGCTGCCCAGCACGCTGACAAAGACGAGCGCCGTAAACGTCTCGTTCATGCCCTGTACGATGGTCACGCGAAAGAGCAAAGGAAACACGCGGCGGCCGATAAAGAACAGAGCCAGCATCAGGCCGATGGGCGGCAGAACATTCCACGATACCTGCACATCGGCCGTTCCCGTTCCGGCAAAAAAGGGTACCAAAGCGATGATCGGTACAACGGTCAAGTCTTGAAACAAGAGGACGGCGAACGCTGCTTGCCCATGTTCCTGATCCAGTTCGTGTTTCCTCTCTAAGATCTGGAAGACCAGGGCTGTCGAGGAATTTGCCAACACCAAGCCGAGAAGGAGGGCCAGCGACCAGGATGGAGTGAACAGACGCCAGTAGAGCATCAGTAACAGACCGGTCACCAGGACTTGCACTGGTCCCAGGCCTAAGGCATACCGCCGCAACGACCAAGCTTTGCGAAGATCAAGCTCAAGGCCGATGACGAAGATAAAAAACACCACCCCGAGCTCTGAAACTTCCCGCAACCGCTCAATTTGGGCTGTACCAAGGAGGTGCGATGACCCAAGGACGATTCCCGACAGCAGTAGGCCCAGCTCCGGCCCGATCCCTAGACGGCGGGCGAGAGGAATGATCACGGCGCTGATAAGCAGCAGCAACGTGATGGCTAAGACAATGTCCGGCAGGTGCATATAGGTATTCAATCCCAACCTCTCGGCTTAGGAGGGGCGTCCATATAGGGTCTTCTCTTTCTCCCGGAAGCCGTTCGCACAAGTATTTCACTCGTCCGTGAGGATCACAGAGTTAAAAGAGCCTCCAACAAGACGATACAGCGACCTATATATTAGGCGCACCAGAAATGATGAGAACTGTCAAAAGTAGCAGGTATTTTTCGTGTGGTCAGGAAACGCGAGCGTGCCGGCTACTGGCCGCAGAATTCACGCACAGTAGCCTGTGGATGCTGTATGTCTTACATGGCGGCGCGGTAGAGCCGACTCATAGCGGCAAGACAGCCACGACTTCGATATGTAACCTCCTGTTCTCCGGCTTCGCCCGCATCAATTAGTGGACCGATACAGGACAGCGATGAGCGAGCCAAAGAGGGGCGATCGATTAGCAAGGAATGCGCCACCATCGCCAAGCTTTTCGTCAAAGGGGAATACCTGTAAGTTTTGACAGTTACGCCGATCAAAGAGTCTATCTATGAAGAGACATCCTAAAGAAGATCCGGCGCATCCTGAGTCAGAAGCATGCCTCGGTAGGCGGGAACGGCTCTTTAAAGGAGGATCTATGACACACCTAGCGTACCCATATCATCATGCTCTTGGGATCGCGGTATGCGCGGCTCTCTTTTCGGCGGCAGCCTTCGGTACGGATCCACGCCCGGCGATGGCACAAATGCCTCCAGCTGTTCAAGAACAGCCGGCAGGGGGCGCGGAAAAGACGACGGAAGCGCAGCGCGCTACCGAGGCAGAACAAAAAAGGGAGGCGGAACGGGCTGCTGAGGCCGAGCGGCAACGAGAGGCGGAACGGGCCGACAGGCGGTATGAAGAGGAGCGCCCGGGAGAATTCTATATTGCCGGCTTCGGCGGATACACCATTGGTCACGGTTTTGATGATGTCGAGGGAACCGGGATCATTTCAGGTCTAGATTTCGGCGATCAGAGCCTAAAGAACTCCGGAGTATACGGTCTTAAGATCGGATACTTCTTGCCTCGTCGCCTGACTTGGCTCGGATTCGAGGTTGAAGGTTTCAACACCACGCCCCATATCGAGGAAACGAATCTCACCAGCGGCACTCATCTACGGGTCACCACACTCGCGTTCAACGCGATCGCACGTCTCAAGACGATGTGTCAGCGGCATGACGACCATGGTCGGAAGACAGGGGCTGCCGAGGATTCGGTTTATCGGTACCATGAGTTTTGCCGTCTCCAGCCCTATGTCGGCGTCGGATTGGGAGTATTTTTTGCTCGGGCATCCGACGCGGCGGGAAGCGCTTCCGACAATGGTGTCCCAGGCTTGAACGCGCTTGCCGGACTTCGTTTCTATGTGACCGAGCGGATCGCGCTGTTTGGGGAGTACAAGTACAACCGTGCGACGTTCGATTTCGATAACATCGGCGGCACGAACATAGGGTTTAAGGGAGATTACTCCGCAAGTCACATCGTCGGCGGTCTGTCGCTCCATTTCTAGAAGAAGTGTGTTCACGAAGCGGAGCGGCGGAGCTCGGAACCACAAAATAGAGCACAATGGAGACGTGATGAGTGTGAACGCATCGCAGGTCTTCGTCCTGCGCCATGGCGAAACTGAATGGAGTCTCAACGGTAGGCATACAGGGATTACCGACATCCCATTGACGGAAAGCGGCCGGAAGGTCGCCAAGCTCCTTCAGCCTGTGTTGGCGGAAATACCATTCAAGATTGTACTCACCAGTCCGCTTCAGCGGGCTAGAGAGACTTGTGCACTTGCCGGCCTTGGGGAACAAGCAACCGTTGAGCCCGATCTGATGGAATGGAACTACGGCCAATATGAAGGTCTGACGCCGCAGCAAATCTATGAGAAGGTCCCCACCTGGATGATTTTTGAAGACGGTTGTCCATGCGGGGAGAAACCCAAAGAGGTCGGCGCACGGGTCGACCGCGTGATTGCCAAAGTTCGAGCTGCAAAAGGCCCCGTGGCGCTGTTCGCACATGGTCACATTCTTCGGGTATTTGGAGCGCGGTGGCTGGGCCTCCCTCCGCAGGCCGGTGCTCACTTCCTGCTCAATACGGCAACACTAAACGTGCTGAGCTACTATCGTGGTATCCCTGCCATTAAGTGTTGGAATGCGAAGCTTAGTGAGTGAGTAGGGTAGGCCTCCGCATGTTGGTCGTCATGGAAGCGGTGGACGGCCAGACGAATCGCGCTGCTGGTCAGTGTTCTGAATGGTGAGGCGTTCGTGGAGGTGTGGTGACAATACCGGCGTATTCTGCGGATTCTGGAAGGCCGTAACTGGGACATCATGAGCTCTGTAGAAGGGCGGCAAATGGGGTGAGTACTGGTGAAACAGTCACGATCTGGTTAAAGCGATGCGAGTTGGGTATCGGACTCTATTTTGTCGAAAAGATCGTTGAGCGCGGAATGCAGGGATCGGTTCAGCATGAATTTATCGGCTTCCATCGATGTGCGGGAGACGGGGCCGAATGACTTTCCGAAGCCGGAATAATGCGCCATCACGCGACCATTTTGAGGGTCGATGAGGTCGGCATCCCCTCTGGTAACATAGGTGTAATTAAAGTCATCTGCCATGCCGGGATCGATGTAGACGAACACCCGTAAGGCCAGCCTGAGATCGGATGGTTCAGTGGTGCTGGTGCGCCGGAAGGTTTGCCTGGCGGCCACATAGTCCAAAACGGTCGCCTTCCATTCCTCTCGTGAGAGCGGAGGAACGGTGCCAAAGGGGTCGATGAAGTTTTGAGTGCGTGGATCGGTTGTAAGTGTCGCACCGGGTTGAACAGAATAAGCAGAGATTTGCAGAACCTGTACCTGAGCGCTATAGGGCAAGGGACGTTTTGTCGGTATCACGGGAGCGGGAGGAAACGTCACCCGGGCAAGAGACGCTTTCGCCGGAGAAGGCTGTGAATGACAGGCAGGGAGTAATAAGCTCAGTATGACCGGCACAAGAGCGAGCGCGCGATAAACACCGGGGCGTCTTTCATTCAGATGCATCCGGGTGCCTGCCTGAGTTAATGACTCCCAATTGCGAATCGACCTAACTTTACCGCCCGGTGCTTCTTTCCTCAAGGCTGGCATTGATACGTAGGCCTCGATCTTTCCCTAGCGTTCCGCCTGGAATGTACGCGTATTGTGATCACGATCGCTCACGATGAGAGAAGCTTGTCCACGATCATCTATACTGAGAACCAACAGCGTTCTTCCATCTGCGTCCCGTACGGCCATACCCGTTTCCCGAGATATGCCGATCCATACACCGCGAGCTTCGTGTTCGTCGCTAAACCGGAGGTACGGCTGCGCATCGGACGAGAAGGCTAAACTGGCCCGCGTCCGTCCTTGTGCATCAATCAATTGGAATTGCTGCGCACGTACGACTATGTCTCCCTCTTGCGCCATTATAGGTGCCCCAATGATGAATGATGCTGCAAGTCCGCCCAGTAGGCCGGCGATCAAGCTTCCTAACAACATTCCGTATGCCTTCTGACCCATGCTCTCCTCCTTTCGACAGCAGACGATTCAACCGACAATGAAATTGACGAGAATACAGGTCAACCCCGGGAACGTCGTCGCGGATCTATATCTGGGGGGGGCCAGGAAATCAATTGACGTCTAGCCGCAAACTCCTGCTGGAATCAGAAGAGACAATGGCATATGCTTGCCGAAACCTTGGATCCGACCTTAGCTTTCCATTCCGTTCGATGTAGAGGGCAACCACGTTGGCGACTCGTTCGAAATCATCGGCTTGGATCGTTCCCTGCGGCCGGATCAGCAGCATCCCCTTGTCGGATAGAAGTTCATGCACGAGCGTCGTTACAGCCGATCATTTTGTCATTGACCGATAGAACGCTAGATGGCGCCGCGCTGCTTCAGTTCGGTGGCGACGGCGCCGAGGTACAGCAATACCGCGAGCCCCAACAGGGGAATGCCGACGAAGGTTCCCAACCCCATCGTCCACGCCCCAAAGCCGTACCACAGAAAAAGCAGCACGCATACCAGCCCAGCAATCGCCGAGTAGACGGCCAAGGTCAATTGTCTCTGCACCCATACTGAAGCTGGACTGGGGATACCGGTCTTTTCTTCAATTGCCATGGCGCCTCTAGTACTGAGCTCTTTCCTTATCGTTTGGCCATTGTTTTTCGCTCGTTCGGTAATGGATGAGGGGGGCCGTGACAGGCAATACAGGCGATGCGGTCTCCTGAGAACTCCTCCATGAGCGCCTGGTGACTCTTCACACGTTCCCATTTAGCGGTTCCATGATGGCAGTTCAGGCAATTCGAATTATCATAACTGCCGGCATACTGGATGGGATCCGCGTAGGTATTGGTCACGTAGTACAGCCAGTGCCGGAAGCCGTCTCGTTTGCCTTCTACGGTGCCGGTCACCCCGTATGTGACGTGACAGGAATAGCATTGGTCTTTTGCGATCCAGTTGTTCCGGTAATGCCGTGCCGCCAATGTAGGGCTGCTTGGGTTTTCCATGTCATTGACGAAAGGAGCCATGACATGACAAGACATGCACGCCTGCACTGATTTTGTCCCCTCCATGACCGTCTTCGTCGTGGTCCATGTCACGATCATCGGCAGCACAAATAATCCGATGAGGAGTAGTCGCCGATACGTACCACGCTGAAGTCTCCCTCGATAGACATGCTGAACCAAGACCAGAAGAAGGATACCGGCGACGGCCGCCGCTATTCCTACGCTGCGCATGACATCGACCTGGGACCACCGGCTCTGTGTCTCGAGCGCCCAAGCCGGAGACCCCGCGAGACATCCGGCCGTCAACATCGTTCGAAAAACAATGATCCGACGCTTGTGAGGCACAAGTTGTCTGGTCACAATCAACGTCCTCGCTACACCGTCTTTCGTCGAACCGCGACCGCACACCGCTTGTATGCGGGTTGCTTCGAAAAAGGGTCGTATACGTCATGGGTGGCTTGATTCACCAAATGTCTGGCGGAATGCATGGTCGCGAAGACCATGCCCGGCCGCACAACGTCCGTCAGACGGGCGCGGAGCTCAACTTCCCCACGGCGACTCTTCACTACCACCTGATCGCCTTCTTTGATCTGCAATTGATGAGCATCGTAGGGGTGTATCTCCAAATAGTCAGGCTGGATGCCTTGGAGTGAAGGCACGGGACCAGTGATGGTCATGGTATGCCAGTGCTCCAGAATCCGACCCGTGTTAAAAATGAGCGGAAAATCCTCCGTATATGGGTCCAGCACTTCTTCCTGGTGATCCAGCCAGACAGTGGCCCGCCCGTCCGGCTTGCCGTAGAAGTCGAATCGACCCGTGCCGGCAGCCATAGGATCTTCTCCAGGAACATACCGCCGCTTTGTGCCCGGATGCGTCTCCGTCGGACAGGGCCAGAGAAGCCCGCGCTCCTTCTCCAGTCGTTCGTAGGTGATGCCTTCAAAATTGTATTTCGAATGCGCCGATACCTTGCGCCATTCGTCCCAGACGTCTCTCGGTGTTCTGGCTGAGATGAGGTCGCCGTGGCCAAGCCGGTCTGCGAGCTCGACAAGAATGTCCAGATCGCTCCTTGCCTCACCCGGCGGATCGACAAGCTTGGGATAGAGATGATAGCGTCGCTCCGCGTTGCCCGTGACCCCTTCCTTTTCCACCCACATGGCCGCGGGGAGGACCACGTCGGCAAATTTCGTCGTCTCCGTTGGGTGAAAGGCGTCGACAACGACCAGAAATGCCTTCTGCATCCCCTCCCGATAGGTCGAGACGCTCGGGAGCGTTTGCCCGGGGTTCGTGCACATCACGACGCAGCACTTCACTGCCCCGCGGTTCATCGCGTCGAACAGGGCTACGGTGTGGTACCCCGGCTTCGGGCTGATGCGTCCATGAGGGACCTTCCACAGATCTTCCATCTCCTCTCGATGCTTCGGGTTGGCCACCTGGCGTCCGTTTGGCAGGGCATGGGCGAGAGAACCGGTGTCTCGCACACCACCGCAGGCATTCGGCTGACCGGTCAACGAAAACGGTGTGGCCCCGGGACGGCCAATGTGTCCGGTCAGGAGATGCATGGCCATGACGAGGCGGTTGGACGCCGTTCCTTCCACCTGCTGGTTCAGGCCCATCGTCCACAGCGACATCGTGGCCTTCGACGATGCGAAGAGAAACGCCGCCTCACGGATGTTCCGAGGAGTGATTCCGCATGTTTTAGCTGCCGCCTCCGGCGTGTATTTCGCGATGTGCCGTTTGAATGTTTCGAATGTGCGCTTCTGTTCACCCTCCTGAAACGAGAGGTAGTGTTCGACCATGTCCGAATCGATGAACCCCTGCTCCAAAAATACATGGATCATTGCGTTGTAGAGTGAGACGTCCGTCCCGGGATAAATCGGCAGGTACAGATCTGCGTGCCGAGCCGTGAGTGTCTTACGGGGGTCGACAAGGATGATCTTCGTGTCGGGGTGACTGCGTTTGCGGTCCCGCACACGTTCCCACAGAATCGGGTGGCACTCCAGAGTGTTCGAGCCCGTAATGAAAAAGCACTCGGCATGGTCGATGTCTTCATAGCACCCGGCAGGTTCGTCCTTGCCGAACGTGGTGGTGTACCCAGTGACGGCCGACGCCATGCACAATCGCGGGTTCCCGTCGACATTGTTGGTCCCGATGCCGGCCTTGAATAGTTTGTTTGCGGTGTAGCTTTCCTGAGTGTAGAGCTGTCCGCTGCCATAGTAGGCGACACTGTCGGGCCCATGGCTCTCGATCGCCTGCTTGAACCGTCGTGCGATCAAAGTCATGGCTTCGTCCCAACTTGCTCGCCGCAGCTCGCCGTCTTTCCGGATCATTGGATAGAGGGCACGCCCCTCGGAGTAGAGAATGTCTCGGGTGGCGAGGCCCTTGATACAGAGCCGGCCACGGTTATGGGCCTCGTCATCTCCTTTGACGTCCACCACCTTATTATCTTTGAGACCGATCATGACGCCGCAGCCTGTCCCGCAAAAACGGCACACGCCCTTGTGCCAGTTATCGACCGGGATAACGGGTTGGCGCTCCCAAAGCTCGCCGCAGCCGGTCAGTGGGGTGAGACAGGCGAGGCCGATCGAGGCTCCAACGAACCTTCCCAATTCCCGACGTGTCAATCCGGACGGCTGGTCTGAATCTTCAGGCATGGCATCAATCCTTCGGAGCGAACCAATGTACGGCCATGGACCATGCCAGGAATTGCACCAACATGCACCTGTCAGTTTTGACAGTTCCTCCGGGTCGCGAATTTCTATAAGCCTAGACTCGTTCAGCGTCGATCTTGGCTCTAAGGCGGCGAGTATCCAGCTGCACCTAGCGTGAGGTGAGCCATGGTCGGAAGCACGCGCGTGAGGTTTGGAAAGGCTCAAGCGATGAAATGGGATCTGCTTTCCCGAGATAGGTTCGATGCCGTCCTGTTCGATCTGGACGGCGTGCTGACTGCGACCGCCAAGGTCCATGCGGCGTGTTGGAAGACCATGTTTGACGAGTATCTCCGGACGCGCGCGAATAAGACGGGAGAGTCGTTCCGCCCCTTTGATATCCAAGCGGATTACAAGGCGTACGTTGATGGGAAACTGCGATACGACGGAGTGCGGGATTTCCTGAAATCGCGCGCGATAGAGCTGCCGGAAGGCAACCCCGATGACCCACCGTCTGCTGCAACGGTATGCGGCTTGGGAAACCGGAAAAACGACATGATCAACGAGGTGCTTCAATCGGAGGGCGTCGAACCGTACGAGGGATCTGTCGTACTGGTCCGACAACTTCGGCGGAAAGGTATGAAAACGGCCGTCGTGTCCTCAAGCCATAACTGCTTGGCCGTTCTGCAAGCGGCGAAGGTGGCGGATCTTTTCGATGTGAGAGTCGATGGAGAGGTGGCCGACCGACTGCATCTTCGAGGAAAGCCCGCACCGGACACGTTTCTCGCCGCCGCGAAGCAACTTGGTGTACCGCCGCAACGTGCCGTCGTTGTAGAAGACGCTATCGCGGGCGTCCAGGCCGGCCGGGCCGGCCGGTTTGGGCTCGTGGTTGGAGTGGCCCGAAAGGGAGAAGCCGACGCGCTTAAGGACAACGGGGCCGACGTGGTGGTCGGTGATCTCAGTGAGTTGGTCCACGAGGCATGAGGAGAGAAGGTCACCCGGTCGACCCCCTTCTCGAGGATTTCGGTGTCATGATCCATCGCCCACGGTATAAGCCCCCTCCGCATATCTACCCGCCTGACGAATGGAACTTCATCGAAAAACAATTCGTGGGGGAGTTCTTGTCACAAGGCGAGACGATGTTTGCGTTAAGCAACGGATATCTTGGGATGCGCGGGTGTTTTGAGGAGGGCGGCCCCATTGGGCAGAATGGGACCTTCATCAATGGCTTCTATGAATCGTGGCCGATCGTCTATGCAGAGGAGGCTTACGGTTTTGCCACTACAGGGCAGACGATTGTCAATGTGACGGATACCAAGATCATCAAGCTGTATGTCGACGATGAGCCGTTCTGGCTCCCCCATGCCAACATTCTGAGTTTCGAACGCCGACTCAACATGAGAGCAGGGACACTGGACCGAGATGTTCTCTGGGAGACCCCGGCGGGAAAGCAGGTTTCGATCAAGTCGCGGCGACTGGTTTCCTTCGTGCACCGCCATGTCGCTGCGATATCCTATCAGGTCACGTTGCTCAATGCCGCAGCGCCCATGGTCATGTCGTCGGAAATGATCGCGAACGAGCCGAGCGGACGAAGGACGGACGGCGATCCGCGGCAGGCAAAAATGTTTACCGGGAAGGTCCTCCACCACAAGGCCGGTTATGCGAGGGACCGGCGTGTCGTACTCTGTCATGGCACCGAACAAAGCCGGATGATTCTCGCGTGCGCGATCGATCACACTCTGCAAGCCGACAACCCCCATTCATATGACACCCGCTTCAATGAGGACTCAGGGCAAGTCGTGTTCTCCATCAATGCATATCCAGGAGCAACAATCTCTTTGACCAAGTATATGGCGTATCACACAAGTGAGACCGCCGGGTCGGAGGAGATGTGCGGCCGAGCTGAACGCACGCTGGATCGCGTCGTCGCCGAAGGCTTTGACAAGCTCTTGTCCGGACAGGAACAGTACATGGAGGATTTCTGGCAAAAGAGCGACATTCAACTCGTCGCAAACCCACTCAAGGCGCAATATTCCACCGTGGAAATGCAGCAAGGCATCCGGTTCAATCTATTTCACATCATCCAAGCGTCCGGCCGGGCTGAAAATTGCGGGGTACCCGCCAAAGGGCTGACGGGCCAAGCCTATGAAGGCCACTACTTCTGGGACACAGAGATCTATGTGCTGCCGTTCTTGATGTACACCGCTCCGCACATCGCAAAGAATTTGCTCCGCTTCCGGCACGGCATGCTCGATAAGGCGCGAGCACGCGCCCGCCAGTTGAATCAAAAGGGAGCGATGTACCCATGGCGGACGATCAACGGCGATGAAGCGTCTGCCTATTACGCGGCCGGCACAGCGCAATATCATATCAACGCCGACATCATGTATGCCCTTAGAAAGTACGTCAATGCAACAGAGGACGAGGACTTTCTTTTTGACGAAGGAGTCGAGATGTTGGTCGAGACCGCACGCTTGTGGAGTGATCTGGGATTCTATTCGGAGCGCCGGGACGGCAAGTTCTGCATTCACGGCGTGACGGGCCCGGATGAATACAACGCCGTCGTCGACAACAACGCGTATACCAATCTGATGGCGAGAGAAAACCTGCGATATGCCGCCGCTACGGTCGAATCGTTGAGTACCCGGCGGCCGGACCTCTTCACAGCGCTGGTGCACAAGACGGGATTGGACAAGCAGGAGATCGAAGAATGGAAGCGCGCAGCCGATCAGATGTACGTCCCTTATGACGAGCGGTTAGGCCTGTACGCACAAGACGACTCGTTCCTGCAGCAAAAGCGGTGGAACTTCAAACACACGCCGCTGGACAAGTACCCTCTGCTGTTGTTCTACCATCCCTTGACGATCTATCGACATCAAGTCATCAAGCAGGCAGACCTCGTGCTGGCGATGTTCCTTCTCGGACACGCGTTCTCACCGGACGTCAAGAAACGGAATTTCGACTATTATGACTCCTTGACAACCGGCGACTCCTCGCTGTCGGCATGTATTCAAAGCATCATGGCTGCGGAGGTCGGAGATTTGGACAAGGCGGTCGAATATGCGAGGGTGGCGGCCCTTATGGATCTGGGTGATGTCGCGGGGAACGTCAAAGATGGTTGTCACATCGCTTCCATGGGCGGTGTGTGGATGGTGTTCGTGTATGGCTTTGCCGGCCTGCGTGATCATGATGGTCGATTGAAGTTCAAACCCCGCATCCCGGACAGGATCGAAAGGCTGTGCTTTAGGTTGACCGTTCGCGGCCAGGTCTTGGAAGTGGATGCCGGTCCCAATTCCACCGTCTATACGCTTCATGAAGGGGTCGGGCTCGTCATCACGCATGAGGACCATGATATCGAGCTCTTGCCCGGCAAACCGGTCTGCGCGCAGTCTCATGCGAGCGCCACGGGAGAGAAGAGCCGAGAGGATTCCTGTTAACCTGCCGGCACACAATTCCTCCTTGCTCACTGAGAAGATCGTCCGGAGTCGAGAACTGCCCGGTCGCGCCAGACCTTCACGGTATGCTCGGCGATCATTCGTTCCTCATCCGTCGGAATCACCCACGCCGAGACCCGTGAGTCCGGCGTTGAGATGCGCGGGCCGCCGGCGAGGTTGGCGGCCTCATCCAAGCGGAGGCCCAGCCACGCGGCCCCTTCGCAAATGCGGGCACGGATGTGCGGGGAATTCTCGCTGATGCCGGCCGTAAGAACAAGGGCATCGATACCCTGCATGACGGCCGCGAGGGCGCCCAGTTCCCGCGTCACGCGGTAGACGAAGTAATCCAAAGCAAGCCGGGCATTCGGCTCCTTGCTTGCCAGCAGGTCGCGCACGTCGTTGCTGATTCCCGAAAGCCCGCGCAATCCGGTCTCATGATAGAGAAACCGCTCCAGTTCCTTGGCGCCGTACCCCTTCTCAGACACGAGATATAGCAACACGCCGGGATCGATTTGGCCGCAACGCGTGCCCATGGGGAGGCCATCCAGCCCCGTAAAGGCCATTGTGCTGTCCATACTTTGCCCACCTTTGATGGCGCACATGCTGGCGCCGCTGCCCAGGTGGGCCACTACCACCGATCTTTGAGCAATCTCCGGAGCCACGCTGGGAAGGACCTGCGCGATGTATTCATAGGACAAGCCGTGGAATCCGTAACGGCGCACCCCCTCGTTGTAGAGGTCCTCCGGGATGGCGAACCGGTCCGCCACGTCCGGGTGCGCACGATGGAAGGCGGTATCAAGACAAACCACTTGCACGGTGCGGGGGAAGCGCTCTTGGATCGTGCGGATGGGACGGAGGTTGTACGGCTGGTGCAACGGGGCAAGCGGGATGAGGCGCTCCAAGGCGGCGAGTAAATCATTGTCCACTACCACAGGCGCCCGGTGGTCGGGACCGCCGTGGGCCACCCGATGCCCGACGGCCACCGGCACTCCACCGGACAAGCGCTCGCGGAGCCAGGCGCCGACACGTCCTGTGGCAACCGCCACGTCCGGGATGTCCGCGGCCGAAAACGTCTGATCCGCTAGAGGTCGGCCGCCGGCATCATGCGCCCGGAAGCGCGGGCGAGTGCCGATCCCGTCCACCTGACCCTTCAATGTCAACGAAAGCTCGGCGCTATCCCCGATACCGTAGACGGAGAACTTGATGCTCGAAGAGCCGGCATTGATAACGAGAATGGTATCGGCCATTAGCTTACCGCACCTCTACTCTCGCGCCCTGACGGCCAGCGCGTTTGCGTAGAGGGCTGCGACCGCGCACGAGGCGATCCGGGTCCGCTGATTGTCGGCTCGGCTGGTAAGGACAATGGGTACCCGGGCTCCCAGCACGACGCCGGCCCCGTCGGCGCGCGACAGATACGTCAGGTTCTTTACTAGCATGTTTCCTGCCTCCAGATCCGGCGCCAGCATGATGTCCGGGTCGCCGGCTACGGGCGAGTCGATTTTCTTGATGCGAGCCGCCTCGGCGCTGATGGCATTATCGAAGGCCAGTGGCCCATCCAGAATCGCGCCGCGGATCTGTCCTCGCTCAGCCATCTTGCAGAGGGCCGCCGCATCGATGGTGGAAGGAATCTTGGGATTGATCGTCTCCACGGCCGATAGGATGGCCACCTTGGGCGGCTTCCGGCCCAGCGCCACGAAGAAATCGATGGCATTCTGCAGAATGTCCGTTTTGTCCTCGAGGCCGGGAAAGATATTGATGGCGGCATCCGTGACGGCAAATACCTTGTGGTACGTGGGAACGTCCATCACGAAGACATGGCTGATCCGCCGCTCGGTCCTGAGGCCCGTCTCGCGCTTGACCACCTCGCTCATCAACTCGTCGGTGTGGAGGCTTCCCTTCATTAGGAGTTGCGCCCGGCCGGACCGGACGAGCCCAACCGCCGCCGCAGCCGCGGCGTGACTATGGGGGGCATCGACGATCTCGTAGGGCGCGATGTCCAGCTCTGATTTCTTCGCCGCCAAGCGGATCTTCTCGACCGGGCCCGCGAGAATAGGGACGATGATTCCAGCCAGGGCCGCCTCGACCACGGCTTTCAGCGAGACGTCATCACAGGGGTGGGCGACTGCCGTCGGAACCGCCGCCATGTCCTTGCAGCGGGCCAATAGTGCTTCATACTTGCCGGTGCCCCGGCGCTCAGTGTTTTCGGGCGCGTCTGTCACCATGGATTCCTCCTACCGTCCGTTCAAGACGCCCCAACCGGCTCTTCCAACATCGCCTCGATCCGCCCCAGCCGCTCCGCTCGTTCCCCGCTCGCCTGACCGGTCGCCGACACGACGGCCCGGATCGCGGCCAGCACTTTTGTCCGCGCCTCGGCGTCGCCAAGCATCGTTGGAATCGCGGCCAGCGCGCCGTCCAAGTCGAGGACCAAGGCAAAGAACTGCTCGCGCAGCATCCGTTTGAATTCTTCCAGCGTGAGGCCGCCATGTTTCGCGCGCATCTGACGCAATTGGTTGAAGGCGCGCTCGTCCACTCCTGGCCCCCCCATGCCGATATAGAGCAGGCTGCGAATTGCGGCCTCCCGCATCCCGCCTTCGGCAATCCGCGCCTTGAGTTCAGCGATCCGCTGCCGGATGAAGGCCATCCGCTCCGGTTCGATCCCCGGCTGCCGGCGTGGATTCTCATCCGAGGCGTTCAGCCCTACGAACGCTTGCAGCAGCGACCCGCTGTAGATAGCCAGAAACATCTGTTCGAGACTGCGATCGCGCAAATCACGCCACGCGTCGATGGCCGCGATGACTCCTTCCGAAATCGTGGCTTGCATGTGGAGCAGCGGATTGTCGCGCGAAACGGGGCGTCGCTCTTGACGAATCTGCTCGGCGAGTTGGGCGACATGCCGCATCAGCGGGTTCCGTTCCGAAAACAGTTCGAAGGGCAGCTCGGAAGGATGAAATGTATGGAGCCATTCGGCGACCTGCTCGCTGGCGAACGCCCGGACAATCGGTTGCAGCAGAATGCGATACATGCCGAGATTGATCTCCGACACCCGCCGCACTGTCGCGAACCGGCGCTCGTTCTTGGGATCGGGCGGGACGATGGCCCGGAGATCCTTCAAGGTGCGCCGCTCGAAGCGGACGATCCAGTCGCCGCCGACCAGTTCCGAATGGACCGCGTCCGCGGTCTTGCGCATCATGACCGCCTCGTACAGGCCGGGGGGCAGCACGTCGATCAGATCGATGTTGCCAGCGAATTCGTCGTGCTCCTTGCGTGCCACGCCGCCCGAGACGAAAATCCCGAGATGGCCGATGCTCTCGTGGACGGCATACACGATGGTCTGCCCTTGGGCGAGGATATCCTCGTCCTTCTGATATAGATCGCAAATCCATCCTAGGGCCTGCTGCGGTGGGGTGATATTGTCTCCCTTGGAGCAGAAACAGACGATGGGCGAGCGGATGTTGCGCAGATCGATCCGCACACCGTCGCGGGTGATGATTTCAGCGGTAGCCAGTCGGTTGCCGACGAACAGTTGATCGACAATCCATTGCATTTCCTCGGCACTGAGATTGACGTGGCTGCCCCACCACTTTTCAAATTCCAGAAACCGCATCCCCTCCGTGTCGACCTTGGCCCACACGTTGTAGTTCTTGGTCCAGAGGGTGTTGGCGGGATTAAGATTTTCGAAGTTGGCGACAATATTCGCGCCGTCGAACTTGCCGGCGCTGAGATCGCTGGTCATCGCGGTGAGCCAGCTTCCGCCGATGAGCCCTCCGGTATATCGCATCGGGTTCTGACCTTCGATGCCGGCCCAGTAGGACAGCGGCGAGCCAGCGATGATGATTGGCCCGAACAGATCAGGCCGGGTCGCGGCCAGCATCATCACCGCCCAGCCGGCCTGACAGTTGCCGATCACGCAGGGCTTGCCGTCGGCGTCTGGGTGGAGGTCAATGACCTTCTCTAAGAACACCGCCTCGGCGTGCATGATATCTTCGATGGTCTGGCCCGGCATCGGGTCGGGCGAGAAGCCGACGAAGTAGCTGGGATGACCGGCGTGCATCGCCACGCCCAGTTCGCTGTCGGCCTTGAAGCCGCCGATGCCCGGCCCGTGCCCGGCGCGCGGGTCCACCACCACGAACGGGCGTTTTTTCGTATCGATGACCACCCCTTCCGGCGGCTTGATCCTCACCAGTCCATAATTGACCGGCCGGTCGAAGGTCCGCCCGTCCAGGACCAGTTCGGCGTCGAAAATGAGCACGTGCGGTACCGCCTTCGCCTTCTGCGCGCGGTATTGGTCACTGCGCTGCCGCAGCACGTCCCAGAACAGGATCGTGCGCTGCCAGGCGTCCACCCAATACTCCCAGGTGGCTTGCCAGGGGTTGTGCATCGCCAGACTCTGGGACTCGGCTGGCTTCTGGTCGGATGCGCCCGGCAGGTTCCAGGTTGAGGCGAGGGTTCCAGTCCAGGTCTGGTAGAGGTCGCTCCAGACTTCGGACAGTGTACGCCCGTCTGTCGGGGTCTGCGTCTTCATATCGTCCTTCCTTTCTTTCCAATATTTCACTAAAGAGCACGCAATTCATT
>DATFFC010000079.1:0-16533 GCA_035250505.1 Nitrospiraceae bacterium
CATCCTGGCGTCGGAGCGAACCAAGGAAGCGTTCGCGGCAAGGGAAGACTATGTCATTGAAGAATGCGGGGCGGCCTACGACCCGCCGAAGCTTGCGGCGATATGGGAATGGATCAAGACGGGCGAGAGACCGGAGGCAGCAATGACCAATCGAACCTCGTATTACTTAATAAGACGCTAACAATAAGCCTGCCTTTGACACAAATCCCTGTCCTTAGCTCGATGGCGTTCCTGGCTTCTTCCGTTTGAGCCCTCGTGCATTTTGATTTCGAGAATGCTTCCGCCTCGTTTGTTAGGCTCCAATCCATCTCCCTACAAAATCATGAACTATGAATCGATCCTGAATTAAGCCAGGAGCATCAGGCAGGCCCAACGTTTCAATAGACAGTTCAATTCTACTGCGAAGATCATCCTTAGTACGCCTTGACCACGTAAACGATTTCCCTTCGATCGCATCATGAAGAGCGCGAAACAGTGCACCATTATTCTCCCGGTCCGGTCCCTTATCCATTCCATCGTAAGCCCATGGCCAGACGCGCCAACTTATCATGCCTTCTAGCAGAAATGAGTGGACTCGCCGTGGGAGCCAAGAACTGGCCGAGGACAGTAGCCAGAAAGCGTGATCAGTATGTTCATAAGGTGAGACACTCGGACCAAATATGTCTCCGCTGAAATAAGCATTTGCTATATGAGCTGGTTCGTAGTTTCCAAATGTAGGATGCCGCAAGGCCCAGTCTTTACCGCATAGAGGCGACTCCTGATCCATAGTAAGCGCAGAACCAAACTTGGAGGGAATTCGCCGTTGTTGTCGTTCAGCACACGACTTCTCATATTCGATTGCGATCGTTTCTTCCAAACCGCCTCCGAAACCTGGAATAGTGAGTTGCGGAGCGTACTCTGCAAGCAAGACAGGAAATATGAGACAGGTCTCAAAAAGTCCAATGTGAGTGTAAATGAAGTTCAGTACTTCTTCAGGGGGAGTCAAAGGAGTAATGGGAACCTCCTCTCCGGTCTTTACCCAGTTCATTTGCATGGCTGTCCATGCAAGCCTTTCACCCCACTGCGTTGCACCGGTTTCCTTGGGAGGCAAGGGAAAGCTCCACCTATTCCACGAGGACTCCTCTGATACAACCGCACCAAAACCAGGGACGCGGTTGGACGCTTCAACAACTTCAAGCCAATATTTGTCAGTGATAACAGGTGGAGTTATTCCCTTATCAAGTAACATGTCACGCGCAACAATGAGTGGACTATTATTGGGGTGGATTACATCGAGCACTTTCTTCACGACATGCTGAATTCCATCTACGGAAGAGACAGCTTTTCGGCCAGCTAACGCGGGTGAATATCGGGTTACGTCTTCATCGCTAACATTGTGCCATATCGGCAGTATGATCTTATCCTTTCCCTTCATCTCTCGGCTGACCAGGCCATCCAATTCGTATTGCGGCCAATTCTTTTCAAAGAAAGCGGGGCTAAGTACCACAACCCCAAATCGTGATTGGCGAAGACCTTTGTCAATCGAGCGTCGAATGCTATCACCCAATTTCAAGGAGAATTCGTCGAACCACACTTCCACGTGCTTTTCCTGGAGAGATTCGGCTAGCGGCCGAACAAAAGGTTCTTTGTCCTCAGAGGCATGACATATAAAGACATCGTACAGCATCAAACCTCACGCAATTTCTGGTTCGGAAACACCAACCAGCCAGCTTCCGTAGCAAAACTTGGAAGGACGTGAATCGAATTGCACAGATGCGGCAGAGCCCAGAGCGACTTTGCCGGAGGAGCTGGGTACCCACGGAGGCTGAGCCGAGAAGGAAAGCTGGAACTGACTAAGGCACCATGGCCGCTTGCGGCCGTGGCCGCAGGAATTCCAGAAGGTTTCCGCTCGACGAAGCCCGGAAGGGTCGCTCCGAGAGGCGCGGAAGCGATGGGGTTTGCCGCATCAGGATTCCAAAGCATAGGTAGCACTATACACGCATCACGAGACGCTTCACTGGCGATCCGGTTCAATACGGCATCTCGTCGTCGTCCAGCCCGAAATGATGCCCGATCTCGTGGACGACGGTGTCGCGCACTTCCTCCACCACTTCGTCCCTCGTGCGACAGATGCGCAGGATCGGTTTGCGATAAATCGAGATCCGCGCCGGCAGATTGCCGCCTGCTTGAAAGAACGATTCCTTGTCCAGTGAGAGTCCATGATAGAGGCCCAACAACTCATTCTCGTCGTCGATCTCCAAATCTTCCAACACCTCTCGCGGCGCCTTCTCCTCCACCACCACCGCCACATTTTCCATCAACCCGGCATAGGGTTCAGGTAACCCGTCCAGCGCTTCGCGCACCAATGTTTCAAATTCAGACTCAGACAGAGATAAGACTTGACGACGCGGTGCCATGACCACTGAGGGGGATGCCGACATACAGAGGGCTGCAAAGACCTCTAGGTCGTGACCGACCAATTCCACCCGCTTAATCCATATTCATTCATCGCTTGGGAAAGCAAATAGACAGCAATTCAGCCGTCGTGACCCGGTGAATCTTCGTGACCTCAAAATCCTTGTCATTCGTCCATACTATCCGTTTCAGCGCCATGGCGAGCGCCACAGCATCCACGTCGAGGAGACTAAGAATCTCAGGGATGCGCGGCGCGCCAGTTTAGGCCGATCCCCAAGTCCACTTTGAGCGGCACCGAGAGGCCTAGCTTGGCACCCGTCGCTTCCATCTCGGCTTTGACCACCTGCTTTGCTTGCTCGACGTCGCGATCCGGAGTCTCGAAGATGAGTTCGTCATGGACCTGAAGAATCATCTTCACGGCGGGCAACTCTTCATGTAGGCGCCGGTTCACATTGATCATCGCTATCTTGATCAAGTCCGCCGCGGAACCCTGGATGGGACTGTTCACCGCCATTCGTTCGCCGAAACCGCGCTGGGTCGGGTCGGAACTCCGCAGCTCGGGAATGGGCCGGCGGCGGCCCAAAATCGTGGTGGTATAGCCTTTCTCTTTGGCCTGGGCGATATTGCGATCCATCAACGCCTTCACCGCCGAGAACCGTTCGAAAAAGGTCTCGATATACTTCTTGGCCTCCGCCTGCGATACACCGATATTTGCGGCCAGGCCGAACGGGCTGATCCCGTACACGATGCCGAACACGACCGTCTTCGCCACCCGGCGCATCTCCTTCGAAATCTGCTCCGCCGGCAGCCGGAAAATTTCCATCGCGGTCGCCATGTGGATATCCTCGCCCTGGGAAAAGATGCGGATCAACCGTTCATCCTGCGAGAGATGCGCCAGGATGCGGGGCTCGATCTGGCTGTAATCGGCGCACAGCAGCGTATGGCCCGGAGGCGCAATGAAGGCTTCCCTGATCCTGAGCCCATAGTCACCCTTGACCGGAATGTTCTGGAGATTCGGATCAGTAGAGGAGAGCCGTCCGGTGGCCGCCACCGTCTGGTTCAGTGAGGTGTGGAGCCGCCCCGTGTCGGGATTGACCAACTGAGGCAAGGCATCGACGTACGTGGATTTGAGTTTCGTCAAAGTCCGGCAATTCAGAATCTGAGCCGGAAGGTCGTGCTGCGTCGCCAATTGGCTTAAGGTCTCCTCATCCGTGGAATAACCGGTTTTCGTCTTGCGAACCGGTTTGAGGCCCAGTTTCTCAAACAGTACCGTCGCCAATTGCTTGGGAGAGTTGATATTGAATTCGCCACCGGCCAGCGCCGAAATGCCGCGCACCATGTTGTCGAGATCGCGATCCAATTCCTTGCTGAGCCCGTTGAGGCCCGGCACATCCAACAAGAACCCATTGCGTTCCACCTCCGCGAGCACGGAGACGAGCGGCATTTCGACTTCATGAAAGAGGTCCAGACATCCTTCTTGCTTCAACCGTTCCGATAGAATCGGCGCCGCTTTGGCGACAGCGACCGCTGCTTGCGCCGCCTGCCGTATTGCCGCATCATCTCGATCAAATAAGGTCTTGGAGGGCTCGTCTTTCGCCGACTCGTGCCCGGCGCCGAGCTGATAGCCGAGCGCTTCCATGACGATCTGGTCCAGGCTATGCCCACGCCGGTTCGGGTTCAGAAGATAATCGGCGATCATCGTGTCGAAGCAAGGCCCCTGAAACGTATGTCCCTCCCGTTGAAGGCCTATCAGCAGCGGTTTCACATCATGGGCGGCCTTGGGATTTTCGCCGCTGATGAGCCACTTCACGACCGGTTGCGGCCACGCAGTCGGTCCACCTTGCACATAGCCCGCCTCATCGGCGGCACTTCCGATCGTGAGCCCCCGCAGTTCAGCACGAACGGCAGGACCGTCGCCCGGTAGATAATGGAGCCCTGCGAGTTCTTTGTCCGGCAACGATGCCAGGAATCCCGTCGCGTCTGATTCACTAGAGAGGGTGGCCACTTTGACGGAGAGCGGCGATTCCGTCGTCGCCGTCGGTTGAAAAGCTTTGGCCAAAGTCATGAATTCCAGCTCACGCATGAGCAGAACTAGCTCATCCGTATGGGGCGAAGTGGCCTTGAATTGGATCGGCTCAAATTCCACCGGGCAATCGACCTGGATCGTCGCGAGGCGCTTACTGAGCCGGGCGTTATCGGCCTGGTCCAACAACAACTGCTTGGTTTTTGGGGGCGTGACTTCTTCAATCCGGTCGAGCAGGTCTTCGATCGTGCCGAACTGCGCAATGAGTTTCGCCGCCGTCTTCTCACCGATGCCCTTCACCCCGGGAATGTTGTCGATCGAATCGCCCATGAGTCCCATGACGTCCACGACCTGCTTCGGGTCGACTCCGAACCTGCCTCGAGCCTCGGCCTCGCCGAACCATTTGTCCTTGACCGGATCATAGATGCGCGTCGCCGGAGTCAATAACTGGAACATGTCCTTGTCGCTCGTGACGATGACCACGTCCATTGCCCGGGCTTCCGCTTTGCGGGCCAAGGTGCCGATCAAATCGTCCGCTTCCAATCCGGCTTGCCTGATGCAGGGGACCGCGAGCGCTTCGACCACCCGATGAATATAGGGAATCTGGGTCTGCATGCCCTGGGGCATGGGAGGCCGCTGCGCCTTGTACTCCTTGTATTCCTCATGCCGGACGGTCGTTCCCCCTTCATCGAATACGACCGCGACGTAGTCGGGCTTCTGTTCACGCAGAATCTTGAGCAGCATGGTGGTGAATCCGTACACCGCGTTGGTCTGCAAGCCTCTTGAATTGGACAGAGGCGGCAGGGCAAAGAACGCGCGGTAGATATAGGCGCTGCCGTCAATGAGATAGAGAGTCGGCATGTTCAACTTTTTACTTTGAATTTTTCATCCGGTGCAATGATGAGCGGCGGCTTACCAAACTTGGCTCTCATTTTGTTGATCGTACTGAACACCGTGGGTTGCCCGACCAGCTTCGCTTCGAGCCGCCGTTTCCCCGGAAACTCCACCAGTGATAGGCCGATCAGAATGGTCAAAATTCCCTGCCCCGGCAGCAACAGCATGGCAAGGCCCGCGAGCAAGAAGACGATGCCGACGATGTTCTTGACCAAGTGACCGGCGACTCGCAGGACGGGATGGTGGTTCTCCATCCAAGGACGAGGAATGCGCACATCGAAATAGTCGGCCGGCAAACGGACCAAGATAATCGGGATGGCGATGAGCGTGCCGACGAACATCACGACCGAGGCGGCGGCCAACCAAATCAAGAGTTGGGGCGGGAACAAGGACCCAATGTACGCAAGCCAGTCAGCCATCGGCGTTGCATCCTAGCATGGGCCTTGCGGCATCGGGAAGCCTCGGCGGCTAGCCCGCATTATTCATGACGGTTCGTCGCGAAATGGCGGAGTCGCGTCGCGAGACGGGCGCGCGGAGACGGGAGGTCCCGAAGCATACTTGAAACAGTATGTTGAGGGGCCTAGCGGCGAGCCCGCCCGCCGGCACACCGCGAAAGCCGTGTGCCGGTTCGTCGCAGTAGCGAATCCGTCATTGCAGTAGAAGCGTTCATGAATGATGCGGGCTTAGTTTACCTCCTGAAAGACATCAGGCTATAATGCCGCCATGCGCCGGTCGGTCCGTCATATCGGTCATATGGTGACCAAGCTTCCCCTCATGCCCGTCTTACGGAGCAAGATCATCGCAGCATCCCGGTTCTGCCCGGTATTGCTGATCGCGACCTGCGCTGCGCTCTCATGGGTCACCGCAGTTCCCGCATCAGGCGAAGGGACCGAGGAGATGCAAATAGAGATCTCAAAAATCGGATTAGGCAAGGAAGTCGTGATTACACAGGGTGCAATGGAATGGTTCATGCGGGTCGAAGTGACCCCGGAGAACACGGTCGTCGTGCGCCAAGAAAAACAGGGTGAACAATATCTCGTCGATGAAAGCGAAACCCATGACCGATCCATGACGGCCGCCGAAGTGGACGGCGCCATTACCGACTTCATCAATCATGTCAAAGTTAAGCGACAGAAACCCTGACGTCACGCCCATGTCCGACCGGCCAAAATTCGTCATCTTTGCCCATAACGCAACTTATGACAAACTTCACCAGGTGGCCACCCTGGGCCTTACGGCAGCCGCCATGGGGAAAGATGTGATCATCGTGCTGCTGTTCTGGACGATCAAGAAGCTGGCGGAAGGCAAGATCGACGCGATGGATTTTCCGCCGGAGTACTCAGAGTCGGCAGACCAGATCGCTCGGCTGCTTCGCGAAAGGAAGGTGCCGAAGATTTCAGAGATGTTTCAGGAAGCCCGGCTCGTGGGTCGTTTCCGGCTGATCGCCTGCAGCGCCGGCCTCGAATACATGGGAGTGGAGTCGGACGCAGTGGAAAAGAACGTCGATGAAGTGTTGGGCCTACCCGCCATCCTGTCACTCACTGCGCAAGCGGAGACGAAACTGTTCATTTGAACTGCCGCTCGTTTCTCGTACGGCTCTTCAGGAAATTGTGGGTCTTCACGCCTAACGGCTTCGGGTCACCCCGACGCGGTCACAGTATGTAATCAATTTGCAGCGGCTGCAGAAGGGCGAGATCGGCTGGCAGATGTTCTGTCCGTAGGGCACGAGCAGATCGTTGTAAATGATCCAATACCGAGTCGGCAGTTTCTTGCGAAGGACTTGTTCCGTCTCCTCCGGCTTGGTGGTTCGGACGTAGCCCCAGCGATTGCTGATGCGGTGAACGTGAATATCGACACAAATGCCCGGCTTGCCGTAGCCGACGGTCATCACGAGATTGGCCGTCTTTCGCCCCACCCCAGGCAAAGTCAGCAGTTCGTCGATCGCGTCCGGCACCTTCCCACCATGCCGCTCAAGGAGAAGGCGGCAGATCTTTTCAATCTGTTTCGTCTTCGTTCGGTAAAATCCGACCGGGTAGATCGCCTGTTCGACCCGATGGGCGGGCAGGTTCAGCATTGAAGCCGGATTCCCGGCCAGCGCAAAAAGCCGCGCGCTCGCTTCGCTGGTGGTGCGATCTTTGGTGCGCAGGCTCAACAGGCAGGAGATGAGGACCTTAAACGGATCGTGTCCCGATTCGCGAGCGACCACCCCCACCACCGGCTCCTGCCATTGCCGCACCTCTCGTTTGAGAATGCGAATCGCGGCATGAATTTCCGATGGACGCATAAGACGGGAGCAACCGAACGGTCATGTAACTTGGAGGAGGAATGCGATCGCGAGGGACCAGTGCTGAAGATGCTCACTCCGGACGGCGTTTCGCCAACCACTTTTGCCGGCGGCGCTGGGCTTCCCGTTCCTTGGCTTTGCGCCGGACGCTGGGCTTCTCATAGTATCGACGGCGCTTGAGTTCTCGGAAGAGGCCTTCACCGGCCAGCTTTTTCTTGGCGACCTTGAGCGCCTTCTCGACGTTGTTATTGAAAACTTTAATTTCCATTCTGGACGACCTTCGGCTCCCTCTTTACCTGATTTTCAGCTTGTTGAGGATTTTTTGAGACCAGGGCTCGGACGGCGGAGTGTAACATAGGGTCCCAATATCCACAAGTTTTTGTTCGGCGGTCGTGATCCGCTTCCGGAATGACAGCATAAGCTCTTGGTTTGGCTGGGCTTTCATATTCTCTTTGATGATGTCCAAGCACCCGTCCACGATGCCCCGCGCAAGCTGAATCCCCATCCGGAGGTCGGACCGGACATCCGGCCTCGCCGCACCCAAGAGACCGCGCAATTCAATGACTACGTCACAGGATAGTTTGACAATTTCCATCGGTACCTGTGTCGCGCGCACCAGCGCGCCGGCGACCTCCGGCGAACGGTCCGGACGCTTCTCCGAAATTCTCTCTGCTTGTAAGACCGCGGCATACGCGGCCCGATCGAGCTGCACCAACTCATGAAGCCTGGTACGGATCTCCCTGAGCCGCCTTTCGGGGACTCGTGAACGATTCAGACGTGCAATCATGACTCCCAGAGTGGCGGCAAGGCCCGCAGCCAGCGCCGCTGCACCGGCCCCGGTGAGCGCCGGCGCCTTGGCGGAGACGGCCTCGGAGACTTCGGCCAGCGACGACCCCAAAGGCTTTTGCACCGTCGCCTCGGCACGAAGGATCGCCTCCCGCGATTGGCGCGTTTCCAATCTGCTCTCCACAATGGCATTGACACCAAGCCGTTCCAACTTCAGCGCATGCTCGGCAACCTGCAGCAGTGCCTGCTGAGGAAGCAGGCCGACCAATTCGGTCCCCGCGATCCGAGTGCCCCGGCATTCCGCCTCGCGTCGGATCGCCTCGAACGCGACATGCAGCGGGGTCTTTTCGAAGTTGGTGAGATTCATGGAGACCTGAACCAGCCCTCGACTGGGCAATGCCACTCCGATAGCCTTCACATAGGGCAGACCTCCGCTGGATTCTCGCACTGTCCGGGCAATGTCCCGCGCGACCTCGAGATCGTCGGTCTGAAGATTCACGTTGAAGGCGATCAGTGAATGTCGGGCGCCGACTACCGTCGCCCCGGCCGTCTCATGGAGCTGTTTGGGCCCAAAATCAGGCGCCCACGCCGCTTCGGATTCCATGCGGCCGGCCAATCCAGGCAGACCGCCTCGCCTGATGATTTCCAGCCTCCGTCGCTCCGGCCTGACCACCGCTTCCTCATAAAGAAAAACGGGAATTCTCAGCTCATTGCCGATCCGCCGGCCCACGAGCCTGGCGAGCTCGATGCACTCCTCCATCGTGACGCCCCGTATCGGCACAAAGGGCAACACATCGGTGGCACCGATCCGTGGATGCTGTCCTTCATGCACCCGGAGATCGATCAGTCCCGCGGCTATGCGTGTTGCCTGGAACGCCGCTTCGGCAACCGAAAATGGCCGGCCGGCAAAGGTCACGACGGAACGGTGATGATCGCGATCCATGGTCTCATCCAAGACCGCCACTCCCGGTACGGATTGAATGGCTATTACGAGGGCCCGAACCGTCTCGGGATTCCGCCCCTCGCTGAAATTCGCCACACATTCCACGATCTGCTTCATGACACACTTTCTCGGGCTTCTATAGTCTAATCGACGAGCGCCGCCCTTGAAGCTGCGGGCAACTCAAATAAAAAAAGCCGGAGGCTGGATCTCCAGACCTCCGGCTTGCGGCCTCGGCGCCTCCGGCCGTTGGAAGCGCCTCGTTACTTGGTTTTTTTCACGAACGCCTTATAGATCCGTCTCGACTGGCTCTCTTCCTCTTCTAGACCGACCATCTCATGCCCTGTGGTCTGGCACCAGGCCGGCATGTCCTTCTTGATCCCCTCATCGTCCGACCAGACCTCCAACACCTGTCCGGTGTGAAGCTCTTTGATCTTCTTCGAAGTCATGATAATCGGCATCGGGCAAAAGTAGCCGAGGGTATCGAGTTTGACGTCCGCCGTTAACATAGAACCTCGCTCGATCGGATCGTTCCGCTCATTTCGACAGATCAACAAATCAACAGAGATCTGCTTCAGATGAACAAATTCACGCTGCCTTGTTTCGCCTCGGCCAAATAGGTCGTGACCCCGGCAAACTGGTCGATGCCCGCGATCAATGTGTCCTTGGTGATGCCCATCAGCCCCATGGTCGTGGTGCAGGCAATAAAGCGGACACCCAAATCCATCGCGGTCTCCATGAGCTCAGGCACGCCGGGCATTTTGTTCTGTCTCATGACCTTTTGCATCATCTTGGTGCCGAGCCCACCGAAATGAAAACGTGACAGCGGCAGGGATTCCGCGCCCCCCTTATTGAGAAAACCGAACATCCGGCGCAGCCAATCCTTCGCCGAGCTGGCGGCTCCTTTGCGCCGGATCGTATTGAGTCCCCAAAACGTGAAGAACATCGTCACCTGCATGCCCATCGCCGCCGCTCCGGTCGCGATAATGAAGGCCGCCATCGCTCGATCCAAGTCACCGCTGAGCAAAACGATCGTGACGCGGTCCGGCTTGGATTCGCGCAACTCTTCGAGGGCCACTGCCGGTTGGATCTGAGTGGGTGTCATACATCACCTCAATTGAACGCCGTTCGGAGCCGAACCAAGAATGTTTTAAAAATCACTATATTATGTGGTTCTTTTTTTTGTCAAGGCAACGGCCCGCCGACCGGACGTAGAACCGTAGAGCCGTCATTGATCGACTGTGGCTTGCGCGGCCTGCTCCAAGCTCCGGCTTGACCTTGCGCGAGGCGACAGTTATAGTCCGAAAAGCCTACCAGCGTGACACCCACACTCATACCTTTCTTCTCACACATGACGACAGAAGGATTGACCGAGCTGAAATCATTGAAGCATGCCCCTCTGCTTGGCTTCTGGTATCCGGCATGCACAAGCGCGTCCGTCGCTGCGGGGAAGATGCATCCGATAGTGATGTTGAACCAGCCTATTGTGATTTGCCGCGATTCGCAAGGAAGGGTTTCGGCTCTCCGCGACATTTGCCCTCATCGGGGTATGCCGTTGTCGTTCGGACGTTTCGACGGCGAGCAGGTCGAGTGTGCATATCATGGATGGCAGTTCGACACCAACGGGCGGTGCCGGCACATCCCCGCCCTGGTCGATGGATCCACGGAACTAATTGAAAAAATCGGACTGAAAACCTATAGCTGCCGCGAATGCGACGGATATATCTGGGTCTTTATCGCGGACGGATCGCATCACGATCATCCGTTGCCGGAGGTCCCGCGCCTGCCGATTCCATCGGAACCCTATCACATGATTCACATTTCCACATTGTTGAATTGCGCGCCGGATGACGCGATCGTGGGCTTTCTGGATCCGGCTCATGGCCCGTTCGTCCATCAGAGCTCCTGGTGGAGGACTCAGGCCAGCATGCACGAAAAGGTCAAAACCTTCGAGCCTACACCACGTGGCTTTCGCATGATCGCGCACGCCCCGTCGAAAAACAGCGGACCCTATAAGGTGCTCAATCTGTTCTATGGCGGGCCGCTGACCACAACAATTGATTTCGTTCTGCCGAACCAACGGTATGAGTTCGTCCAGTGCGGGTCGATGTTCGTCTCGATGCGCGGGATCGTCACAGCCTTGACCGATCAGCAGTGCCGGATCGATTTTTGCGCCGCGTGGAACGTGCTGCGCTGGCTGCCCTTTTCAAAGACACTCTTCCGGTACTTCGGCAACATTTTCTTGAAGCAGGACAAACGAGCGATGGAGCGGCAAGCCGTCGGCTTGCGTTACAAGCCGCCCCTGATGCTGATTGATGACGCCGATACGCCGATGAAGTGGTACTACAAGCTGAAAGCGGCTTACCTGACATCGGTGCAAACGGGCCGGCCGCTTGACCATCCCCTCAAAGGCCCCGTCACCCTGCGCTGGAGAAGCTAGATATCTGATGATTTGTTGATCTGATGAATGCTCCGATGCCCGAAAATCATCAGATCGACAGATCAATAGATTCCGGATGGTCACCCGACCTGCTGGCTGCTCCCGGTACCCGGTTCGTTCAAGAGGGCCATGGCTCGCCTGATCTGGTCGCGTGAGCCGAGCAAGGTCAGCACATCGCCTCCCTGCAAGCGGACCTTCTCGGACGGATTGGATTGCGTGAGCTGATTTCGGGTCCAGGCAATCACGGACGCTCCGGTTCGCGGCCTGATGGAGAGGTCGGCCAGCGATTTGCCGACGGCCGGGGAATCGTCGTCCACGCGACACATCTCCACCTCGACATCGGTTAACGTGCCTCCCCGCAGATAATGCGCTAATTCCGGCATCTCGCTTCGCCGGAGCAATGCATACCCCTCTCGACGAATCTGTTCCGCTTTCCGTGTCACGAACTCGGACGGTAGGTTGTAAGTTCGCAAGACGAGCGCGAAAATCTCGATGGATGTCTCGAACTCCTCCGGCACAATGTCGTCGGCGCCGAGTTGATGCAGCTCCTCAAGCTCCCGCAGATATCTGGTTCGCACCACTATCCGAATGTGAGGATTGATGCCTTTCGCTACCTGAACCGCGCGTCTGGCCGCAAAGGGATCGGAGATCGCCACCACCATGACCCTGGCGTCATCAATTTTCATATGCCGCAACACATTCGGGTTGGTGCCGTCACCGTAATAGATCGGCACACCGTGCTTGGATTCCCGCCGTACCGTATCGCCGTCCAGGTCCAACGCGAGGTATGGAATCTCAGTCTCTCCAAGCACCCGCGCCAGGTTTCGTCCGTTGAGTCCATACCCGACGATGATCACGTGATCCTTGATCCGAATGTGCTTGCTTTCCAACTGAGCCTGGTGGGCCGCCGTCCGCTGCGGAAACCAGCGACGCAGCCGTTGAATCGCCTCGACCCGTCTGGCCAAATGGGGTGACCACTGCATGAAAAACGGCGTGATGATCATCGTCAGGACGGACACGGCAAGGAATAGTTGATAGGGCTTCTCCGTCAGCAATCCCGCTTCCATCCCTTGCTGAGCCAAGATAAAGCTGAATTCACCGACTTGAGCGAGCGCGATACCGGCCAAGACGGCGGCGCGAGGCGCAGAACCAGCCGCCAGCACCGCGCCGGCGCCGGTGAGGAATTTGCCGGCAATAATAGCGACGAGGAGTCCGACAACGGCGAGGGGATAGTCCAAAATGATATGCCAATCCATCAAGACGCCGATCGACACGAAAAACAAGCTGTTGAAGCTGTCTCGAAACGGCAAGACCTCCGCCAGCGCTTGGTGGCTGTATTCCGATTCGGCGATCACCAAGCCGGCAATGAACGCCCCCAGCGCAAGCGAGAGCCCGCCCAGCGACGTCAGCCAGGCGATGCCGAGACAAAGGACGATGATGGTCAACAGGAAGAGTTCGCGGCTGCGACTCCGCACAATATGCTGCAAGAGTTTGGGCACCAAGTGCCATGCCGCCGTGACGATCAACGCCACTACGCCGAGCGCTTTGAGAAGCGTGAGGATGACCCCCCCGGCGGCGCTGGTGTCTTGCGTGGCGAGAATGGGAGTCACCAACATCATCGGAACCATCGCCAAGTCCTGAAAAATCAGAATCGCAACCGTCGCCTGGCCGTGCAATGAGCCGCTGTCTCCCCGTTCAGCGAGGCTTTTCAAGACAATGGCCGTACTGCTCAAGCTCACGAGGAATCCCCAAAAAATACCTTGTTGGTAGCTTAGTCCCGTGGCGAGTCCTCCGAGCAGGGCCAACAGTAGTGTCCCTCCTACCTGAATCGGCGCCGCTACCATGAGGATGCGCCGAGCCGAGGCAAACTGCACGGAAGAGAACTCGATGCCGATCGTGAAGAGCAGGAGAACGATGCCGATCTCCGCCAGGACCTGCACCTGGGTCGTATCAGGGATGAGATGCAGCCCGTGCGGCCCAATGAGCGCGCCGGCGACCAGGAAACCGGCAATCGAGGGGAATCGGAATTGATGAAAGACAAAGACGACGCCGATGGAGACCGTAAAAATGATCAGCAGATCTCCAAGCACCTGATAATCGGTCATAGGGCCTTGTCGGTCAGTCGCGCGGCCGGTACCGCATGGTCGCATCAAATTGGTGCCGCAGCATACCTGAGCCGCTACCGCTCGACAAGGCGCGACCCGCCACGAAAAGGGGCGGCCTGGAACGACTAGAAGATATGGGAAAGGAAGAGACGGCGGAACTAGAAAGGAATCCGCAACCCGAGATTGAATTCGTTGGGCATCATATTCTTGCCGAGATCTCCGGATTGAGTCGGATTGTGAAACAATCCGTTCGAGCCCAACGCCCGATCGCGATCGTTGGTATAACCCCCGCCGAAGCCCGCGCCGATGAACGGGAAGAACGTCTGGTCATTCAGTTCAAACCGACCGGTTAAGGCGGGCGCTTGCCGGAAGACCGTTCGATTCGGATCCATCGAGGATGCCGGGTCAAGCGCCGACAAGCCTGGCTGTCCACGCAGACCGGACCAGGTGGGCGACTTGAGCGTACGATCCTCTCCGCTGGCCGGCGCGCCGCTCCCCCATACGATTACTAGAAGACCGGCGATCAATAGACCGTGTTGTGAAAGACTGGATCGTAAACGATGGATCACGGCATCCGTTCCATATTGGCCACGATGGAAGGCCGGGGCCCCGCCGACCTGTGCCGTTCTACTTCGTCTCGCCTATTTGAACACTCCAATGATCTCCAGTGCAAGACCTTCTTGCTCGTTATTCTCGGTTACTCTTGCCAGCGCAACGGTCGGTGGGCTATTGATACTCCGGTTCACATGACCTGCTCGGGATCGGTCGACCGGGCAAATGTCTGTGCGTCATTCTTGGGCCACCGCAGTCGAACGTTACGGCCATGCATGGCACCTAATGCCGCGTCGTCCACCGTCGTCTGGCATACGTGCGCCTCGATGGGTTTCGGCGGCCTCGAGATTCGCATGTTGGAAGAGGCTCCGCTCTTCCGAGCTCGGGGCTATGACGTCACCTTTGTCTGCAATCCCGGCGCCCCGTTGGCGCGACGAGCCGCCGAGCAAGGCATTCCGATCCAACTCCTTCACATGCGCCAGTCCTACGAATTGCCGTCGATGTCTCGGTTTTGGTCCATGCTCGGACATCGGCGTGTGGACCTCCTTCATACGCACACGTCGAAAGATCACTGGATTTGCGGGCCCGGCGCAAGACTGCGGGGTGTCCCCATCGTCCGCAGCCGCCATATCGGAACGCCCGTCAAAACCAATGCCCTGTCGAGTATGATCTATACCGTCCTGGCCGACCGCGTTCTGACTTCATCCGCCGCGACGCGAAGCGACCTGCTTCGAATCCCACGCCTTCACCCCGACCGCGTGGTGGAGATTCCGGCCGGCATCGACATGGCTCGCTTCAATCCACAAACGAGGGGCGACGGCGTTATCAAGGAGTTTGAGCTCGAGGGCAGCTACCCGATCATCGGCTATATCAGTCGCTTGGAGCGTGGAAAAGGATTTCGCTATCTTATGGAAGCGGCGCCCGCCGTGCTCGAACGGTGGCCAGGTGCACGATTTCTGTTCGTCGGAGACGGCCCACCTTGGGATCGCCGGACAGCCGATGAACTATTGGAGACGCACCGATTGCGGCCGCATGTGGTGCTGACCGGCTTTCGCCACGATATTCCTGAGTTGCTGGCTGCCATGACATGCCTGGTGTTTCCGTCGTTCAAGATCGAGGGGACACCCCAGGTTCTTTTGCAAGCCTTGGCGATGGCAAAACCCGTCATCGCCACCCGTGTCGGTGGGATACCGAATCTCATTGCGGACCGTGAGACAGGACTTCTCGTCGAGCCGCAGAATGCCGAAGCCTTGTCTCGAGCTATTCAGTGGGTCCTGGACCATTTGCCGGAGTCACAGATCATGGCGCTACGGGGCAGGGACATCGTGATGCGGGATTTTTCGCTCGACCATGCGATCGATCGGACAGTGCTGGTCTACCGGGATCTCGTATGATCTGCCTCACGGGTGATGTACACCACCATTCCTATCGAGGCGTCGATACCTGGTATTCACCCTTTTCCGAACCCCGTCTTGCCTTACGGTACAGCGACATCGCCGCCCGGCACGGCGTTAAAGTGACGCTGTTCATCACGGGGAAGTCCTGCCGGCAAGATCCCGCCCTCATCGCGGAGTTGGCACGGATGCCGAATTGCGAAATAGGCGGTCATACGTATTGCGCGTTTCGCTCGCCTTTGCATTGGCTGTGGCGGCGGCTGGGCTTCGGCATCACGGGGCCCGTACGTTTTCAAGCGCGGGATATCGACAAGACGGTCAGGGCGATCCACCGTCTGACTGGCCGGCGGATTTCGGTCTGGCGGAATCATGCCTACCGGCACGATCCGCATACCTATGGGTTGTTGGCCAAGGCAGGCATCGACATTGTGTCGGATCACGTGTCGCCGATGGCCACCGCGCCGGAACGATTCAGCGAGCGGCTCCTGTCGCTTCCCATCAATACGCCGCCGGACCACGAGCACCTCCTGCACGGCAAGTACTTGCCTGGGCGGACCAAGCCGGACCGATTGGCAGGGCGCATGAGTATTCACGACTGGCTGGAGACCGTCCGGGAGAAGGTGCGGGCAATTGAAGACCACGGCGGGATCGCAACGATTCTAGCTCATCCGCTCTGCATGGATGTAGCGGACGGCATGCACACGTTCGAGGAGCTGTGCCG
>DATFFC010000080.1:0-9823 GCA_035250505.1 Nitrospiraceae bacterium
TATTCGAGCCAAGCCGCAATTGCTGGCGAGTCGAGACGGCGGATCGTGTCGCGTTCTTGATCGACGGAGACGCCTATTTTCGCGCCTTCCGTGAAGCGGCGATCCGGGCGCGGCACTCCATCATGATACTCGGCTGGGACTTCGACACGAGAGTCCGCATGTCGATTGATCAGGAGCCGGACGGGTTTCCCGATCAACTCGGCCGGTTTCTGGCGGCCCTGCTGATACAACAAAAACAGCTGCATATCTACGTGCTCACGTGGGATTTCCACATTATTTATTTGAGGGAGCGGCAATGGTGGCTGCCGTCCAATCTCCTGGCGCATCGCCGGTTGCACTTCGTGAAAGACGGGACTCATCCGGTCGGCGCGTCCCACCATCAGAAAGTCGTGGTCGTCGACGATGCCGTGGCGTTCGCAGGGGGGCTGGATTTTGCTCCGTGTCGCTGGGATACGCGGGATCACGCGGCCGGACATCCGGCGCGGCTCCTCCCGACGGACGAAAGCCCCTGCCGGCCTTTTCACGATGTGCAGATCATGGTGGACGGAGCGGCAGCCACGGCGCTGGGTCGCTTGGCGCGTGAGCGTTGGCGGGCTGCGACGGGGCGTCAAATTCCGGAGACCGGGCCGGCGCCGGCGGACGATCCCTGGCCCTCGTCGGTCTCACCCGCGGTACGGCAGGTCGAGATCGCGATCGCGAGGACCATGCCGGCATCTGAAGACCACCCGGAGGTTCGCGAGGTGGAAGGGCTGCTCGTGGACCTGCTGAAAACGGCGCGCCGCTGCATCTACATCGAGACCCAGTATTTCACCTCCACGGTGCTGGCCGCGGTATTGATCCAGCGCCTACAGGAACCGGAAGGGCCGGACATCGTCATGATCCTCCATCCAAACAGCGACGGCTGGCTGGAGCAGCATACGATGGATGTCTTGCGCGGCCGTGTCTTGAAACAGTTGCGTGCGGCGGATCGATTCCATCGCTTGGGGCTCTACTATCCCTATTTGCCGGATTTGAAAGGACAATGCATCAGTATGCACAGCAAGGTGTGCGTCGTCGATCGAGACTATGTCCGCATCGGCTCCGCCAATATGAGCAATCGCTCCATGGGGTTCGACACGGAATGCGATCTGGCGTTGTCTGCGAAGGGGAATCCGGAGGTGCAGACCCGGATTGCGGACTTCAGGAACGACCTCTTGGCGGAGCATCTCGATGCGACCCGTGAGGACGTCGCTCGAGCGATCGAATCACATTCATCAGTAATCGCCGCCATCGAGTCGCTGCGGAGGGAGGGACGATCGCTCGAGGTGTTCGATGGACACATTCCGCCGGAGGTGGATGAACTCGTGCCGGATGCGGAGTTTGTAGACCCCAGTCGCCCCTACGAGGCGCATTTGGTTCCGGAAGAGCAGCGACCCTCGACCCATCGTCAGATTGCCATGGGCGCCGTCGTTCTCCTCGCCGTCGTCGGCTTGGCGGCGGCCTGGCGCTGGTCGCCCTTGGCGGAGTGGCTTGAGGTCCCACGATTGCTGTCATATATGGAAGAATTTGAACAGAGTTCCTACGCTCCGTTCGTGACCATCGCCGGGTACTTGCTCGGCGGTCTCGTTGTGGCGCCGATCACGGTGCTGATTACGGTCACGGTGCTCGCTTTCGGACCGTTGTACGGCTTTGTCTACTCGTTCATCGGCATGACGCTAAGCGCCGTGTTAACCTTTTTCATCGGCCGGCTGCTGGGACGGCAAGCTATCGAACGTTGGTCGAAGCGGGTGCACCGATTGAGCCGACGCCTGGGGGAAAAGGGTATCCTGGCCGTGGTGACCGTTCGGGTGCTGCCGGTGGCCCCGTTCAGCATCGTCAACCTGATTGCCGGCGCAACACACATCCGCGCGAAGGATTTCCTTATCGGCACGGTGATCGGCGAGTTGCCGGGCCTGATCGCGTTGTCGGTTTTTGTGGACCAGATCACGAGCACGGTGAAACATCCGGGCCCGGGGAGTTATGCCCTGTTGGCGGGGTCCGCAGTCGTGATCGTGGGGGGGGTCTGGCTCTTGCGGCGCTGGTTATCGAAGCACGGAATCCAAGAGACGGCCCGTAGGTAGCAAGCTATTGGAAACTATGGTGGTGCTTTCGGATATCTATGCGCCTGACGCTGGCTACTTATAACATTCACCGCTGTGTGGGAACGGATCGGCGGTACGATCCGGGTCGGATTGCGGAAGTGCTGCTGGAACTGGACGCGGACCTTCTCGCATTGCAGGAGGTCCATGCGCCGGGACAACATGGTCTTGAACTCCTGCATCACTTGGCTGAGGAAGTGAAATTGACGCCGATTGCCGGGCCGACGTTGCTCGAACACAAGGGTCATTATGGAAATGCCATTTTGACTCGATGTGCGCCGGAGGAAGTGCGGTTGATCGAGCTGAGCCAACCTGGCCGTGAGCCGAGAGGCGCCATTGATGTGGATATCATGTGCGACCGGGACCGCCTCCAAGTCATCGCCGCGCACTTGGGACTCAAGCCGGCGGAGCGCCGTGCGCAGGTCGAGCATCTGCTGAGTCATTTCGGCACGAAGCACTGTGTCCTCATGGGAGACTTCAATGAATGGTTCTTGTGGGGGCGACCGTTGCGGTGGATCAAGGCCATCTTTGGCTACACGCCGGCCTTGCGAACCTTTCCCTCACCTTTCCCGGTCTTTGCATTGGACCGAATCTGGGTGCGACCGGCCGCCACCGTGATGCGTATGGAAGTCCATCGGACGGCGCGGTCGCTGAGAGCCTCTGATCATCTACCGCTCAAAGCCACGGTCGAATGGTGAAAGCGGAGCGGCAAGCGGACATCCAAAGTGCCCGAAGGCACATTGTCGCCGGGGCGGGGCAGTGGGTGAGCGCTATCAGCGCGGCGTGGCCCCCGCTCAGCAAAGCGGCCGCGTCCTGGTGGCCACCTGCTGTCCGAAGCTGCGGTCAGCGAAGCGAGGGCCGCAGCAAGGCGCACGGCGCGCTGAAGAAAGAGCGCCACGCTTGTGCGCGCCGGCGAGACGGTGAGCCAGCCGTATCTTCGTGCCAAGCGGGCGCGGAGCGTTCGAGCGGTCCGCGCCGCGCTGTCTTCAAGCGAAGACACTGTCACGCTCTGGCAGTTGCTGCGACGTATCTCCCCTCGATCACACTGCCGCGGTTGCCGGCGCCTTGCTCAGCGCGAACCGTTCGTCTACCGCCTTCCAGTCCACATTCGAGAAGAAGGCTTCGATGTAGGCGCCGCGTTCCGACGGTTTATAGTCCAGGATGAAGGCATGCTCCCAGGCATCCATGACCAAGACCGGGATGAAGCCGGCGACATTGCCCACTTCATGCAGGGTGATCCAATGGTTGGTGATGAGGCCATTGGTTGGATTCAAGTAACAGACAGCCCATCCGACGCCCCGCATCTTTCCCACGCCGGTGAAATCGACTTTCCACGTTTCAAAGGAGCCGAAGCTGTCCTCGGTGGCTTTTCGGAACAGGCCCGTCGCCACCGGGTCACCGGAGCCGCCGGACTTCAGATTCTCAAAGTAGTATTCATGCAGCACCATGCCGTTGTATTCGAACCCGAGTCGCCGCTTGAGCTCTGAGTAGGCCGGCATCTCTTCTTGATCGACTTTCCCGTCTTTCAAGACCTCCTTGATGCGTTCGGTCAGGTTGTTTGTCTCCTTGACGTAGCCTTCATACAGCGTGAAGTGGGTTTGCATGGTCCTATCGGAAATCCCGTTCAGGCCATGAAGATCGTATGAGCGGACTCGGTACACAGGAATATTGGTCTTGGCATACATGAGACGTCTCCTTCACTGAAAAAGGTGAAACGCGTATCGAACGACGATGCCCCAGCGTCAAGGCATCATGGCGCCATGCCGGTCGCCGCCGCGGTGGTCGGCGGTCCATCCCGGACGAACTGGACATGAAAGCCGCGGAACGGCATGCGGACCAACTTGCGGGCCACGAAGGGCATCACCAGGAACGTGCAGAGAAGAGTCACCAACCCTAGCGGAAGCAGAGCGACCCAAATGGACGGACCGGTCCTGGTCAATTCAGGCATGAGGGAGAGCACCATGATGTTGACCCCGAACAACAGCAAGACGAAGCTCCCCACGCCACGCCAGAACAATGCCCAGCCCATTCTCAGCAACTCCTCGTATGTCGGTTCCTGCGCATGCATATGTCTGTCCTTTTCTCTCGTGCCGACGACCCAACCGGCCGTTTCGCATGGCCCCGCATTACGGCGGAGGGACCGGGTTCGGCGCCGGCGAAGGCGATGGCCCCGGCGCCGGAGGCGGCGGATTCGGTAAGGGCGGCACCGGGCGTGGGTCCGACGGCTTCGGAACCGGGTCGGTCGGTCCTGGTCCTGGTTGGGGAACGGGGACCGGATCTGAGGTGGCGCCGCACGGGATGGCGAGCATTCCGATCACCACGAAAGCCACCCCAGCCAGGGCGCAACGTCCCCGCTGCCCATAGACCGCATCAGTTTGTTGATCGGCCACCCGTACAGTTGTTGTCGTCCTTGGCATACCGTTTTAGTTTTCCCCCCGACTCTCTACTTCTGCGAGGAGCCGGCCAACGCTGCCTCCGGCTCGAGCTTGACCTTCATCCATCCCGGCTGTCTGGTGTCGAACGCCTTGTACGCATCCACGGCGGCATAGAGGGGACCCGTCTGTGTGAGGATTTCCTCAGGATGCACCGTCCCGTTGGCCACCGAGGCCAGCAGGTCCGGTATGTAGCGGCGGTGATGGCAATTGCCCATCTTCAGCGTGAGATTCCTATTCATCGCCGTGCCGATGGGAAAGACACGCGCGGTTTGGGGATAGACGCCGATGATGGCGAGCGTGCCGGCCTTTGCCAGGCTCTGTACCGCCCAGGATAGGACCAGGGACGGCGCCTCGCCGGGATGCCAATTGTCGTCCTTGGGACGTGTCTGCGGTGCGACCTGTCGCCGTTCCTCCTCGAATTGACGAGACTGAGCGGCGACGCCACGCCGAGCCGGGCCCTCTGACGGAGCCACGGCATCGACTCCGACCGCATCGATGGCGCGGTCCGGTCCGATGCCTCCCGTCAAGCGCAGCAGGGTCTCGACGGGATCTTCCTGATCGAAGTTGATGACTTCGGCTCCCTGTGCTCTCGCCATGTCGAGCCTGGACTCGATATTGTCGACGGCAAGGATGCGTCCTGCTCCGAGAAGCCGCGCGCTGACGATGGCGAACTGACCGACCGGTCCACACCCGAACACGGCCACCGTGTTGCCCGGCTTGATCTCGGCCAGTTCCGCCCCGAAGTATCCCGTCGGGAAAATGTCCGAAAGCAGGATTGCCTGATCATCTGTCACATGGTCCGGTAGTTTGATCAACCCGGCATTCGCGAAGGGCACAAGGGCCTTTTCTGCCTGCAAGCCATGAAACGAGCCGGTCTCTGCCGGTCCGCCGAAAAAGGCCGAGCCTGCACGCGGGCCGTTCGGGTTTGCATGGTCGCATTGCGCCTGATAGCCGGCGCGACAATAGCTGCACGAGCCACAGGCAATCGTCGAAGGAATCACGACGCGATCTCCGGCTTTGAAATTCCGGACATCCGGTCCTATTTGTTCGACGATGCCGACCGCCTCGTGGCCGAGGATGGTGCCCGGCTTCATGCCGGGCAACGTTCCTCTCACCATATGAAGATCGGTCCCACAAATGGCACTGGCGGTGATCTTCACGATCGCGTCGGTTCGTTCGGTGATGCGGGGATCGGGCTGATCCGCTACGCGAATATCGCCTACCCCGTAGAATACAACGGCCTTCATAATACCAGTGACTCCTTCCGTCTCCCGTCTTCTAACGCCGCGGCTGGGCCGGATGAGAGACTTGCTTCAACACGCTTCCGCTCGTCCTACTGTCTGTTCCGTGCACCGCCAAATCTCCCAATGAGACGATGCCGACTAATTTCTTCGACTTGGACAGAATCGGCAAGCGCCGGATCTGCTTTTGCGACATGAGATGGGCTGCTTTCTCCACGTCGTCGTCCTCAAAGCAGTACGACACCTCCGGAGTCATCGCCTCACCCACGCGGACCGCTTTCGGGTCCCGGCGCTGGGCCATGACCCGGACGACCAAGTCACGATCGGTTACCATTCCGATCAATCCCTCTCCGTCGCAAACCGGGATCGCGCCGATATTGAGATCTCTCATTCTGGTCGAGGCATCCTCCGCCGTGGCATCGGGGGAGATGACATCGACTTGCGGCGTCATAATTTCCTTGAGCGTAGGCATGTGTTTGCTCCTTTCATACTGAAACGATCGGCCGTCTGCCGCCGAATCTGCTTGTAGCGGGCCCGGCCGGATCTATCGTCACGTTGCGATGCTCACGCCGCTTTCGCTCCGGCCATGTCCCGGCAAAGGTTTGCGCAACGGCGGCATTCTTGGGCGCAGGGTCCGCATAAGGGGTGATGCGGCGCGTGCTGCTCGCACACCTCGGCGCAAGCGTCGCACACCTCCGCGCAGAAGCGGCACGCTTCTTCCGACAACCGAGAGACCCGGCTCATCCATGTAGCCGCCAGCGTGCAGATGTCCGCGCATTCCCGGCACAGTCGCGTGCAACGGGCCATCAATTCCATGTCATGCCCGCCGCCGTGCATCCCGATCATGTCGTCACTGCACGTGTTGCAGATCTGAGCGCACGACCAACAGGCGGCGATGCAGTCTTGATACTGCCGACTCAACTGTCGATTGTTTTGATGCATAAGAACTCCTTTGTTCGAGAAGGTTTCATGCGAAGAGCAGAAGGGGTAATGCCGGTCAAGCCGTTAATAATGATGCAGGGTTAGCAAGACATGGACCGGTACGATCCCCTTCAATGATCGGCGGGTGTCTTGAGAATTGAGGCGATTTGCAGACGAATGACGTCGGGTAACATAGCCGGCTCGGTGTAGGCCGCCTAAGCCGGGGCACTTTGTCTTGGGGGCAAGACATCCTGTCCGGCCGACACCATCTCAGTCGAGTCAGACCTGCTTTTCCAAGAGACGGATCAGGTGTTCGATCCTGGGAGAGACGACACGGCGGCGGGTGATAAGCCATCGAACATTCGACAGCGTATCACTGAACCCAGTGCCGGCGGCCGGATCTGATCTGGTCTGAGTCCGAGCGAGATGCGGGCCAGCGATTTTCTGATGGGCCACAGCTCCGTCGAGCCCGCAGGGGATTATCGTGATGTTCGCGGGGTCTGCATTGTACAGCCTGATCAAGTCCTCTTGGTCCTGCGGGCGGGGACTGTGCAGAGGAGATCACCCAGAGCGCGCGCAGGACCGCGATCTTGTGAGGGGTCTTGCCCTCGATGCGGAAGGGCTTGGCCGAAGGGGTGTTTCACTGTGGTCCTCACGCTCCTGTATCGCCGCCGTGACGTTCGAGGATTGCGCGGATCGGCGAGGGATCTTGATCCGTTTTCACGGTGATCAGGACCCGACCTTGGCGGACCGCTTCGTCATACCGCCGCGCTGCAGTTTCGGGGACGTTGATGCTCACGAGTCCCCCGACTAAGCCGCCGGCTGCAGCCCCCACGCCGGCTCCTGCCGCCACGGCCGCCCCGGTCATCCCGAGCGCGGAGGCAAGGGCCCCACCGGCCAGTAACGGTACGAGACCGGGAACGATGACCACTCCGGTTGCGGCCAGCAGTCCGGCGAAACCGCCGATGATCCCGCCTCCGACCGCGCCTGCCGCGGCGTCTTCCGTCGCCGGAGCAGGCGCCTCTGCCGGCGGCGGGGCATCCTCGTTCGGTTGGCGCATGGCCAAGCCGATGTGATCCTCAGGGATGCCGTGCGCTCGAAGCTCACGGAGAGCCTGTTTCGCCGACTCGACATCGGGTAAGAGTCCGGCGACAAGTCTCGTCTCGATGTGTGGGGCCGTCCGTGGCTGGTTCATAACTCGTTCATGCCTGGACATTCGGTCTCATTCATGCTGCCACGATCACTTCCTGCGTTTGCGACTGCCGTGGGAACCACGTGTGGAGCGCGACGAGCGTTTGCGCGGCACATTGACCCCGTCCCGCCTGGCCTTCGAGAGTCCAATGGCAATCGCCTGCTTGCGTGATTTCACAGGATGCTTGCCGCCTCTCTTGTGGTGTATCTCTTCCCTGACATATTCGCCTGCCTGGGTGGTGGCCGCTTTACCTTGCCGCTTGGCTTTCTTGGCCCTCTGTCTTGTTTTCCGCTCCGGCATGGAGTCACCTGGGTTTAGTGGTGGACGATTGGCGTCTGGTGCGTTGTGATCCCGTGGATGGCTTGCCGGCGGCCGGCTTGCGGCGGGATGAAGATGAGGGCGGCTTCGGTTGCACTTCGCTGCGGTCGAGTTCATCGCTCCGGCGTTCTTGGTAATCTTCCGATGAAGCGGGATTCAGTTCCCAGCGGTGCTGGTCCCGCCCGGAAGCCTTATCCCCGAATTTCAGCGGCTCATTGTCCTGATAGGTAACTCCGGCGGCTTGTCCGATCTCATCGACGACATCCTGGTCGGGTAGGGGATTGGACCCACCGGCCGCTTCCGTTCCGGTATCTACGCTCTGCGCGGAGGCGTCGGCGTCACCGCCGCTGAGCCGGGTGGTCTCTTCATCGGGACGATCCGGTTTCCCAGCGATCTCGGCCGCCGTGGAAACCGGTTCGCTTCCATCGCGTGAGCCCTCGCTTTCCAACGGTGTTCCTTCTTCGTAGTACTGCCGGATCGCGTCATTGGCATCTGTGACTTGCTCGTGACGTTTCGGCGTCATGTGATCCTTGTCTCCTTTGTGGCGATGTCGTTACACAAATCGTGACCTGGTCGCTGAATGCAGAACGCGGCTCCTCTCTGCAAGCGTTGCGCCGCATGGATCCTTCCATGAACGAAGCCGCGAGGCCGACGAAGTCACCGACTGTCGTGTCGAAGTGTGTGTCGAGCGTTAACGCACTGCTGCTGCGACTCCGAGAAATCTGGGACAGGCTGTCAGGATGCCGGACACGGCGTCCCCCGGAACAGGACAGGGGTTCACCAGAACTGGGGCTGATCGCCAGGGCGGGGGGCAGTGGCGGAGCGTTACGGGAAGACACTGCCGGCTCACCGTCTCGCCGGCGTCCGCAAACGTGACGCTCCTTCTTCGTCGCGTCGCGGACCTTAGCGGAAGTGGCCGCGTCCTGGTGTCACCTGCTGTCCGAAGATGCGGTCAGCGAAGCGAGGGCCGCAGCAAGTTCAGGTGCCAAGCGATCGCGGAGCGTTCGAGCGGTCCACGCCGCACTGTCTTCGAGCGGAGGCACTGTCGCGCCCTGGCAGTTCCTGTTCGAAGTTCTACCGAGATGAAAAAGGACCCTGGTAAGGAGGATTGCTGCGGATCAGGAAACGGAGAGGTCGATTATTCGGGTGCGCCAGACTTTACTATCGTGCTCCACGTCTCGTGTACTTGTCGTCGGCGGCGCCGGGCTTGAACATCAGTTCATCCGGCTGATCGGTCGATCGTTTGCGGCCTCCGGCGGCGGTCTTTCTTCCCGCGACGGCACGCCGCATAGCCTGCGTTTTCTTGCTCTTGTTACGACCTGCTTTTTTGTGGCGCTCTTTTTGATTCGGCATACTCTTCGTCTTTCGTCGTTCGTAGCTCGTCGCTCGTGGCGTCGTCATCCCACCTTGATCAATCCTTGTTCGATGGCGATGCGTACGAGTTGAGCGGTGTTCGCTACACGGAGCTTCTTCATCAAGCTCGCCCGATGGGCCTCGATCGTGCGTGATGAGATTCCCAGCCGGTCGGCAATTTCCCGGTTGGACAAGCCGGCCCACACAAGCCTCAAGACTTCACGCTCGCGCGGGGTAGGGTGAAAA